>NZ_JAJDWC010000096.1 GCF_022825805.1 Phaeobacter sp. | reverse complement strand
AAGCAATTCGCCGATGCGATCCTGAGATTCTTCCGCGAAACCATCCCCAAAGAGTGGAAAACATTCCGAGATCAGGTCTCAGACAACTTCAGGGTCATAACACACGAAAAATTTCGGGTTTTGGGGTGAGTGCGGTATAATGGGAAATTAATCCTGTCACATTCTGCCCGTCTTTCTGACAGCTCGCATCCACCTTGAGCCCCATTCCAGCCCCAGCTGACCCCGATCTTGGGAGCGTGGGAACAAGTGGAGTGGACTATGAGAAAAATAGCCGCAGCAGTCTCTGCTGCAGTGCTTGCGGGCTGTTTGTTCAGTACGCAAGCCAGCGCTCAGTCAGCGCGTGTCAGCGCTGTGCCTGGGTGGGAGGCGGTTGGCCGTCTGAACATATCGGGCACCAATATGTGTACCGGCAGTCTGATCGCGCCCAATCTGGTGCTGACGGCGGCACATTGCCTGTACAACCCCAAGAACGGGAGGGCGGTCAATCCGCGAAGTATCAAGTTTCAGGCTGGTCTGAACGGGCGGCGTGCCAAGGCCGAACGCCGCGTTGTCAAAGCGGTAATTCACCCAGACTACCAGCACAAATGGTCGGCCAAGACCAAACCTGGCAGCGATATCGCCGTTCTGCGATTGGATAAACCGATCCAGGCGAACGAGGTTCGACCCTTTGCCTTGGCGGCAGCACCTTTGCCGGGGGACAGTGTCGACGTGCTGTCCTACACGGTGCGTGCCGCAACGCGCCCGGCCCGAGAGCGGGACTGCCGAATACTATCCATGCGCAGTGAGACGCTGATCACCAGTTGTCAGGTGGAGTTTGGGGCTTCGGGCTCGCCAGTGCTGCGGATCCGGCCGGGGCAGGCGCCAAAAATTGTCTCTGTCATCTCTGCCAAGGCGCATATGGGGCAAAAGCCCGTGTCCCTGGCCACGACCTTGGATGGATCGTTATGGGCGCTCATGCGCCGTGCAGGCTGAACCGGCCCCTGTGCTCCAACTCCGGTTCCCACAGTTTCCGTGGGTAGGTGGGGCCGCTCAGAGAAGCCGCGGGAGACGTCCCGCGGCTTTTTGAACAAACAGCCCCAGAGCGGGGCTCTGGGGCTGGTATGTGTATTCTGACGGTTTGCACTCAGCAGGCTGGAACCATACCGCTGGACCCAAATTGGCTGGATCAGCCCTGCAGGCTTTTCACCTCAACTTCACCTTCGGCCTGGGCCTTGATCGCCTGCGCGGCGGCATTGGCACCGGCTGCGGTGGTGAAATAAGGGATCTTGTCATAGAGCGCGACTGACCGCATCTCTTTGCTGTCTTCGACCGCCTGCGCTCCTTCGGTGGTGTTGATCAACAGCTGGACATTGCCATCCTTCAGCATGTCGACCACATGGGGACGACCCTCGTAGACCTTGTTGACCAGATCACATGGCACGCCATGGCCGTCCAGCCAGGATTGCGTGCCGCGCGTCGCCACCAGTGTGAAACCCTGATCCACCAGACAGTTGGCGGCCTCCAGCATCAAAGCACCTTTGTCTGCGTCCTTGATGGAGATGAAGGCCCGTCCTTCTGAGGGCAGAACCATACCTGCGCCCATCTGCGCCTTCAGGAAGGCACGGGCAAAGGATCTGTCCCAACCCATGACTTCGCCGGTGGACCGCATCTCTGGGCCCAACAGGATGTCGACGCCCGGGAAGCGGGCAAAGGGCAGCACAGCCTCTTTGACCGAGAACCATGGCATATCCGGATCAGCCAGTGTCATCGGATCCGCCATCGGTGTGTTGACGTCATAGCCTGCGTCCGGCTCGTAAGCCGCGCGTTTGGGGAAGGCCGACAGCGGTTCACCAGCCATGATGCGGGCCGCGATGGAGGCGATGGCGCTGTCTGTGGATTTGGCGACAAACGGCACGGTGCGCGACGCACGTGGGTTGACCTCGATCAGGAAGATCTCATCCTTGCCGGTTTCATCCGCTTTGATCGCGAACTGGACGTTCATCAGCCCCACAACATTCAGAGCTTTGGCCAGCGCGTTGGTCTGCGTTTTGATTTCGGCAATGATGTCTTTCGACAGAGAATAGGGCGGCAGCGAACAGGCGGAGTCACCGGAATGAACGCCAGCTTCTTCAATGTGTTGCATGATCCCTGCAACATGCACGTCAGTTCCGTCGCACAGCGCGTCCACGTCCAGTTCGACTGCGCCGGCAAGGTAGCTGTCCAGCAGAACAGGGCTGTCGCCGGAGACCACAACCGCCTCGGCGATGTAGCGTTTCAACTGGTCCATATCGCGCACGATTTCCATCGCACGCCCACCCAGCACGTAAGAGGGGCGGATCACTAGCGGGAAGCCAATCTCTTCAGCAATATCCAAGGCTTGCGCGTCGGACGATGCGATCCCGTTTTTCGGCTGTTTCAGGCCCAGCTGGTTGACCAACGCCTGGAACCGTTCGCGATCCTCTGCAAGGTCGATGGCATCAGGTGAGGTGCCGAGGATCGGGATGCCTTCCTCTTCCAGCGCATTGGCCAATTTCAGAGGGGTCTGACCACCGAACTGCACGATCACGCCATGGAGGGTGCCATTTTCCTGCTCTTTGGTCAGGATCTCCATCACGTGTTCAAAGGTCAGAGGTTCAAAATAGAGCCGGTCAGAGGTGTCATAGTCGGTAGAGACCGTCTCCGGGTTGCAGTTGATCATGATGGTTTCATAACCAGCATCGGTCAGCGCAAAACAGGCGTGACAGCAGCAGTAGTCAAACTCGATGCCCTGGCCGATCCGGTTGGGACCACCGCCCAGAATGACAACTTTCTTTTTGTCCGATGGGCGTGCCTCGCATTCCACATCGCCAAAGGCAGGCGCCTCATAGGTCGAATACATATAGGGCGTCTGGGCTTCAAACTCAGCGGCACATGTGTCGATCCGTTTGAACACCGCTTTCACGCCGAGACCACGACGGGCTTTGCGCACCTCGGTGTCGCTCTGTCCTGTCAGTTTGGCCAGGCGGGCATCGGTGAAGCCCAGCATTTTCAGAGCGCGCAGCCCCTCTGCGTCTTGCGGCAGACCATTGGCCTGTACACCGGCCTCTGCATCCACGATCTCGCGGATCCGCGCGAGGAACCAGGGGTCGAATTTTGTTACACCTTGGATTTCATCGTCGCTGAGCCCGTGGCGCATGGCTTGGGCGATGGTGCGCATCCGGTCCGGAGTTTGCTGGCTGATCGCTTTGATCACGGCGGCTTTGCCGTCGGCAGTGTCGTCCGCGCCCGGGATTGCGACCTCGTCAAATCCGGTCAAACCGGTTTCCATCGATGCGAGAGCCTTTTGCAGGCTTTCATGGATCGTGCGCCCGATCGCCATGGCCTCGCCAACAGATTTCATCGCGGTGGTCAGATAGGGCTCGGATCCTGCGAATTTTTCAAACGCAAAGCGCGGGATTTTTGTGACGACATAGTCGATGGTCGGCTCAAACGAGGCAGGGGTGACACCGGTGATGTCATTGTCCAACTCGTCCAGCGTGAAACCGACGGCCAGTTTGGCGGCGATTTTCGCAATCGGGAAGCCTGTTGCCTTGGACGCCAGCGCCGAGGAGCGGGACACGCGCGGGTTCATTTCGATCACAACCATGCGGCCGTCTGCTGGGTTCACCGCCCATTGCACGTTGGAGCCGCCAGTTTCGACGCCAATTTCGCGCAAAACCGCGATCGAGGCAGAGCGCATCATCTGATATTCTTTGTCGGTCAGCGTCAGCGCAGGGGCCACGGTGATCGAATCGCCTGTGTGAACGCCCATAGGGTCGACGTTCTCGATTGAGCAGACGATGATCGCGTTGTCAGCGGTGTCGCGCACCACTTCCATTTCATATTCTTTCCAGCCCAGAAGGCTCTCATCGACCAGGATCTGATTGACTGGCGATGCGTCCATGCCGGAACGGCAGTAGTGGATGTAATCTTCGCGGTTGTAGGCAACCCCACCACCGGTTCCACCGAGGGTGAAGGCTGGGCGGATGATGGCGGGCAGGCCGATGTCGTCCAATTCGTCCAGCGCCATCTGAACACCGGCATCCAGATCCGCAGATCCATCGGCCTTGTTGGGCGCGGTGATGATGGTTGCGCGCGGATTTTCCAGGCCCAGGCGGTCCATCGCCTCGCGGAACAGCTTGCGATCTTCTGCCATTTCAATGGCTTCACGCTTTGCGCCGATCATTTCGACGTCGAATTTTTTCAACACGCCCATCTCTTCCAGCGCCAGCGCAGTGTTGAGACCGGTTTGACCGCCCATGGTGGGCAGCAAGGCGTCGGGGCGTTCTTTTTCGATGATCTTGGCGACAACCTCTGGGGTGATCGGCTCGATATAGGTGGCGTCCGCCAGGCCCGGGTCGGTCATGATGGTGGCCGGGTTCGAGTTCACCAGGATCACCCGGTAGCCTTCTTCGCGCAGGGCCTTGCAGGCCTGAGCGCCAGAGTAGTCGAATTCACAGGCTTGGCCAATAATGATCGGCCCCGCACCAATGATCATGATCGATTGGATGTCGGTTCTTTTTGGCATGGCCCAAATTCCTCTGATGTGCGCGAGTCATGGGCGCAGACGTTCGCCCAAATTGTCCTGCGTTATAGGGACAGCGACGAAAGGTTCAAGAGGGATCGGAATTGGAAATGGAAATGCCGCATCCTTCCCTTTAGTTCGCTATCCGAACAGCTATATGTGGCTTCATGTTAATGACTGGAGCAATCACCGGTGCGGATTCGCTTTGACAAGGGGCCATTGGGTCCCAACACCCGTTTTGAAGATCCAATCGAGATCCTGCGTGCTGACGAGCCCGCGCAGGTGCCATCGGTGTTGGCCGCATTGGACGAAGCGCGCGGGGCAGGGCATTGGCTTGCGGGCTATGCATCCTACGAACTGGGCTATGTGCTGGAGCCGAAGCTGGCAGACCGGCTGCCGCAGGCGCGCCGGTTGCCGCTGTTGTGTTTTGGGGTCTACAGCGATCCCTCTTGTGTCGATGACAATGACCCCGCGCTCTGTCTGGCTTCCGAGGACGCGGGTCTTGGCTCGCTTGCTCCGCGTTGGAATGCGCAGCGCTATGCAGATGCGTTCGATGAGGTGATCACCAACATCGGCAAGGGGGATATCTACCAGGCCAACCTGACCTTCCCGATGGATGCAGAGGCTCATGGATCCTCCTCGGATATTTACGCGGCCTTGGTTGCCAAACAGCCTGTGGGCTATGGGGCCTTGGTTGAACAGGCGGGATTGCCGGATCTGTTGTCGCGGTCGCCGGAGCTGTTTTTCCGCACAAAGACCGACGGCACCATTGAAACCCGCCCCATGAAAGGGACCCAGCCCCGCAGCGTTGACCCGGTCGAGGACGCAAAGCGCCGCGATTTCCTGCGCCAGGATGAAAAGAACCGGGCAGAAAATCTGATGATCGTCGATCTGTTGCGCAACGATATCTCGCGGGTGGCGCAGACAGGATCTGTGCATGTGCCCGAACTCTTTTGCGTCGAAAGCTATGCGACCGTGCATCAGATGGTGTCGCTGGTGCGCGCCAAACTGCGCGAGGATGCGGGGTTGTCGGATATTTTTGCGGCACTTTACCCCTGCGGCTCAATCACCGGTGCGCCCAAAATTCGCGCGATGGAGATCCTGTCAGATCTAGAGCCTTGGGCGCGCGACATCTATTGCGGGACAATCGGTTGGGCCGCGCCAGATGGTTCCAGCGAATTCAACGTCTCCATTCGGACCTTGATGCTGGAAGAGGGGCGCGCAACCCTGAATGTGGGCGGCGGGGTCGTGTGGGACAGCACGGCCGAGTCCGAGTATGAGGAAGCACTATGGAAAGCCCGTTACGCGGACGTCATGCCATCGCAAAAGACCCTGCTTTCCGCCTGATCGAAACCCTGGGCTGGCATCCGGGTGAGGGGTTTCGCCATCTTTCGACTCACGTCGCCAGGTTGGCCCGCAGCGCGGCAGCATTTGATATTCCGTTTTCCAGCGCTGCGATTGATGCGCTGTTGGCGGATGTGTCTGATGTTGTGCCACTGCGGTGTCGCCTGACGCTGGATGCAGCTGGCAATGGCGCGCTGAACACTGCCCCCCTTGGCGACACAGCCGCTCTTTGGCGGCTGGGGATCAATGAAACGCAGCTGGATCCGGATGACATCTGGCTGCAGCACAAAACCACTCGGCGCCATGTCTATGATCACGCCCGTGCGACCCTGCCGCCGGACGTAGATGAACAGCTGTTCCTCAACACACGGGGTGAAATCTGCGAAGGCACGATCACGAATATCTTTGTCACCACCACCGACGGGGATGTGCTCACGCCGCCGCTGACATCGGGTCTACTGCCCGGCGTGTTGCGGCACAGGCTCATCGCAGCAGGGCAGGCCCGGGAAGCCGTGCTGCGTCTTGCAGATCTTGAGGCCGCGGCAAAGATCGAAATGGGCAATTCGCTGCGTGGTCTGATACTGGCGCATCTGGTCTGACCTGTTGCCATCTGGCGGTTCCCAGCTGTTTTGCGGTCTTCGTTGCCGCGAATTCACCCTGTTTGCTTGACAAGAGGGCTGCAACCTTGTGTACCACCCCGGATGAATTCCGCGCCGTTTTGGCGCCTCCTCCGAATTGACGGCCCGCCCGGCCTTGGTGCCGGTAGAATGAAAGGTCACCTCATGCACGCATATCGCAGCCATACCTGCGCCGAACTGAACAAATCCAACGTTGGTGAAACCGTCCGTTTGTCGGGCTGGGTCCACCGCGTGCGCGATCACGGTGGCCTGCTGTTTATCGACCTGCGCGATCACTATGGCATCACGCAGGTCATGGCGGATCCCGACAGCCCCGTGTTTGCGGAGATCGAAAAAGTCCGCTCAGAATGGTGCATTCGCATCGACGGCAATGTCATGGCGCGCGATGACAGCCTGGTGAACCCCAAAATCCCAACCGGCGAGATCGAAGTCTTCATCCGCGACATCGAGGTTCTGGGCAAATCCGAAGAACTGCCGCTGATGGTCTTTGGTGAGCAGGAGTATCCGGAAGAAACCCGCCTGCGCTATCGCTATCTCGATCTGCGTCGCGAGAAGATGCAGAACAACATGCTGCTGCGCTCGAACATGATCCAGTCGATCCGCAAACGCATGTGGGACAAAGGCTTCAACGAATACCAGACCCCGATCATCACCGCGTCGTCTCCCGAAGGTGCGCGCGACTTCCTGGTGCCGTCCCGCCTGCACCCCGGCAAATTCTACGCCCTGCCGCAGGCGCCGCAGCAGTTCAAACAGCTGATGATGGTGTCGGGCTTTGACAAATACTTCCAGATCGCGCCTTGCTTCCGCGACGAAGACCCCCGTGCGGACCGGTCCCCGACCGATTTCTACCAGCTCGACATGGAAATGTCCTTTGTCACCCAGCAGGATGTCTTTGACACCATCGCGCCGGTGATTGCAGGCGTGTTCGAAGAGTTCGGCAAAGGCCGCAAGGTGGACGCGGCCCAGGACTGGCCGCAGATTTCCTACAAGGATGCAGCGCTGTGGTATGGCTCCGACAAGCCTGACCTGCGCAACCCGATCAAGATGCAGGTCGTGTCGGATCATTTCCGTGGTTCGGGTTTTGCGATCTTTGCAAACCTTCTGGAGAACGAAGGCACCGAGATCCGCGCCATTCCAGCGCCCACCGGTGGCTCGCGCAAATTCTGCGACCGGATGAACAAATTCGCCCAGGGCGAAGGCCTGCCGGGCATGGGTTATATCTTCTGGCGCGACGGTGCAGACGGTATGGAAGCAGCAGGGCCCCTGGCCAAGAACATCGGCCCCGAGCGCACCGAGGCGATCCGCCAGCAGCTTGGTCTGGGCGTCGGCGATGCGGCCTTCTTCCTCGGCGGTAAGCCGAAATCGTTCGAAGCTGTTGCAGGCCGTGCCCGCAACGTCATCGGCGAAGAGCTGGGTCTGATCGACAAAGACCGCTTTGCCTTTGCCTGGATCGTGGATTTCCCGATCTACGAAAAAGACGAAGAATCCGGCAAGATCGATTTTGAGCACAACCCGTTCTCCATGCCGCAGGGCGGTATGGATGCGCTGAATGGCGATTCTCTGGATGTGCGCGGCAACCAGTATGACCTGGCGTGCAACGGCTACGAGCTGGTCTCTGGTGCGATCCGGAACCACCGCCCGGAAATCATGTTCAAAGCCTTCGAAATTGCGGGTTACGGCAAGGAAGAGGTCGAAAAGCGCTTTGGCGGCATGGTCAACGCGTTCCAATACGGCGCCCCACCGCACGGTGGTTGTGCAGCCGGTATCGACCGCATGGTGATGCTGCTGGCAGATGAGGCCAACATCCGGGAGGTCATCATGTTCCCGATGAACCAGCGCGCTGAAGATCTGATGATGTCGGCCCCGTCTGAGCCGATGAACGACCAGTTGATGGAGCTGGGCCTTCGGGTGATCCCGCAGGATAAGTGACCCTGTCACATCGACAAAAAGAAGCCCGGGCGAATTGCCCGGGTTTTTTTATGCCCGATCATCTGCCCCGATCATCTGTCCTGATCAACTCCGCCGGACATGGCGAAGTTCTGCGTATCAGTTCAAAATCACCTGTGGTCTGGTCATTAGTTGATTTACTCTGTGCCTGACGGAGCTGGCGGGAATAGTGATGCAGTTTGATGGGGAATTGGCAGAAATCCGGTTTGGCTGCGGCCTGTCTGCGCGCCATCGCCCACCCTCTGGCCTGGAGGACATGCTGGCGGGACTGACCGCCGCGGATACGGCAGCACAGGATTGGCCGATTGCCGGGTTTGATGTCGCTCTGAAAGAAGCGCGTACGTATGTCTTAGCGCGTCGCGCACAACAGAAAGCGGCCGGAACCGACGCGTTCGAGGCCCAGAACAGTGCCCTCAAGGCGCAGCGTGGGCGGCTGCTGGATCTGCGGGCCAGTTGGTTTCAGGCGCGTTTGTTGCGATGCGCCACAACCGACACGCCGTTTCGCGAACGGTTGACGCTGTTCTGGGCGGATCATTTCACCGCGCAGGGCAAAGTGCCCGCATTGCGATACAGCGCCAGCCCTTATGTTGAAACATCACTGCGTCCCCGGATCAGCGGGCGGTTTGAGGATTTGTTGATTGCGGCAGTCACCGCACCGTTGATGTTGCATTACCTAGACCAGCATCGGTCCACGGGTCCAAACAGTCCGCGCGCCAACCGTGTCGCCAAGCGGCGTGGTCAGGACATCGGGCTCAATGAAAACCTGGCGCGCGAAGTTCTCGAGCTGCACACGCTTGGCGTTGATGGGCCTTATGATCAGACCGATGTGCGCCAACTAGCCGAGCTGTTCACAGGGCTTGGCTATTCGATGCGAGAGGGCTTTACCTTTCGCCCAGGCTGGGCCGAACCCGGGCCTGAAACCGTGTTGGGGCAAACCTACGGCGCAGGCAGTCCTGAACTGGATGCGGTCTTGGATGCTCTGCGTGACTTGGCGCGTCACCCGGCAACCGCCCAGCATATCGCCCGCAAACTGGCGGTGCATTTCGTATCTGACACGCCGGACACGCAACTGGTTGCGCATGTTGCGGCGCGTTTTGCCAAGACTGGAGGGGACTTGCGGCAGGTCTATGCTGCCCTGATTGAACATCCCGCCGCTTGGCACCCGGAACTTGCGAATGTCAAACCGCCGTTTGCCTATCTGGCCTCGGTCTGCCGTGCCTTCGACGCCGAGGGGCGGGCTGTTGCTGCACTGAACCGACTGGACACCAACCGCCTGTTTCTCCGCCCGATGCAGGCAATGGGGCAACGGTGGGAATTTGCCGCGGGACCCGATGGCTGGGAAGAGGCGGATGCAGCCTGGATCACGCCACAGGCGCTTGCAGCACGCATTCGCTGGTGCATGGACGCCCCTCAGAACCTGTTGGGCACGCTTCCCGATCCTGGTCAGGCTGCGCAGGTGGCTTTGGGCCAGCAATTGGATGGGCGCCTGCGGTTTGTCGTCTCTGCAGCGGAAACGCGACGCGAAGGCGTGGGCCTTTTGCTGGCGTCGCCCACATTTCAACGACGGTGAGGTGCCAGATGCCGGTTTTTCCGAAAGCGACCCCAAATGCAACCGCCGCACCGCGTGTCAATCGTCGCCGCTTCCTGGTTGATGGCGCTGCGCTGGGCTGTTGTCTCGCAGCCAGCCCGCTCCTCACGCCGGTCAGTTTCGCTGCCACGCCGTCGGATGCCCGCCTGGTGGTGATTATCCTGCGTGGGGGCATGGACGCGCTTGATGTCATTCAGCCTTATGGCGATCCGGCTTATGCAGCGCTGCGGCCGGGGCTGGCAGGCGGGCCGGATCATGGCGGGTTGGATCTGGATGGGTATTTCGCATTGCACCCTGGGTTGGCCGGGCTGATGCCGATGTGGCACGCAGACCAGCTTGCGTTTGTGCAGGCAGTGTCGACGCCCTATCGCAACAAACGAAGCCATTTTGATGGGCAGGATGTGCTGGAGGCCGGAACGCCCGGGGTTCATCAGAGCCGGGATGGCTGGCTCAACCGGCTTCTGCAAATCCTGCCGGGCAGCGAGGCGCGCACTGCGTTTGCAATCGGCCAGGAGGATATGAAGCTACTGCACGGTGCGGCAGCGGTGTCACAATGGTCACCCGATGCGGCGCTTGCGCTCAGCCCACAGGCGGAGCGACTGGCCGCTTTGATGACCGAGGGCGATCCCCTTTTTCATGGCGCTCTCGCCGAAGCACTGGAACTGACCCGCGATGCCAGCAGTGTTTCTGGGGGGCAGACTGGCCAGTCTGGTGGTGCGGGGCGGCGTCCGCCCCATCAGCGGATCGCAGACTACGCGGCGCAGCAACTGCGTGGCGACAGCCGTATCGCGGCGTTTTCGATCAATGGTTGGGATACCCACAATCGCCAGGCACGCACATTGACGCGCAGTCTGGGGCGGTTGGCAGATAGTGTGCTGGCCCTGCAGGCCGGATTGGGGCCGAGCATCTGGGACAAGACCACTGTGATCGCAGTGACCGAGTTTGGCCGCACAGTGCGCGAAAATGGCACGGGCGGCACAGATCATGGCACAGGCGGTGCGATGATGCTGGCAGGAGGGGCTGTTCGGGGAGGTCGGGTGTTTGGCCAGTGGCCAGGGCTTGCAGAGGCAGATCTGCTTGATCGTCGCGATCTGATGCCGACAGGTGATGTGCGCAGCTATATGGGATGGGCGTTACACGCCACCATGGGCGTCAGCCTGGCTGATCTGCGCGACCATGTGTTTCCCGCGGTCGAGCTCGACAGTAATCCTGGCATCATCCGCGAATAGCCCTGCCGATAGGTCGGAGCTGCAACGTTCGCGAAGCCAGTGCAAGCCCCATAGTGTCATTGGCGCTATATCACCGAAGATGAGCCACAATGGATGTGCCACTGTTGATCGGGGGCGACCGCTGCACGAGAGCAGCGGAACCGCCCCTGGTCGGATCACTTTCGGTGGGAGGCTTGTGTCAGAACAATCGCCTCGCGGCCATCTTTGTCGCGGTTTCGACGAATTTCCCGTGCTGTGACCCAGGTTTGCAAATAGAGGGCAATGCCCAGGGTCACAGAGGCGACCAGGAGGGTTTCCAACATGTCAGATGGCAACTTTCTGTTTCAGTCGATCCTGCACCAGACCGGCAATCCGTGCGGATGGACCGGCCACGGGGCTGCCGTCGCGGCGCGCAGTTTCCAATTCGCTGGCCGCTTGCTCCAGCAGGC
Organism: Phaeobacter sp.; assembly: GCF_022825805.1. Taxonomy (GTDB): domain Bacteria; phylum Pseudomonadota; class Alphaproteobacteria; order Rhodobacterales; family Rhodobacteraceae; genus Phaeobacter. Next base: position 18,103 of record NZ_JAJDWC010000096.1, on the reverse strand, counting down.
TGTCCCCAACACTGCGGGCGACACCGCCTAGGAATTGGGCCAGATAATCCAACGCCTTGCCGTCCTCAGCTTCATTCAGAACCTCAGCGGCGTGGGACATATCATCCTGAAATGCCAGCAGATCCGGTTCCACGGTTTCATCGGTCAGCGCCTTTGGTCCGGACAGCTGACGCTCGGCAGGCAGGCGAGTCAGGATGGCGGATTGGAAACTGGCAAGAGAGGTCACGGGTTTGGCGAGAAAACCATCCGCGCCCGCAGCCATCGCCGCCTCTTCGCCGTTGATATCGCCAGATGTGCCCAGGATCACGCTCACCCGCGGGGTGGCTTCGGCCATGGTGCGGATCAGATCGGCACCGGATCCATCGGGCAGGCCCAGATCAGCAATCACCACAGAGGGGCGATACACTTTCAGATGTTTGTATGCCGATTTCAGGCAGTCGGCCCGTCGAATGCGTGCGCCGCTGCGCAGGCAGAGCAATCGCATGGCCTCACAGGCGTAGCGACTGTCTTCAACAACAAGAATAGTCAGCCCCAATAGTGGTCGCTTGGTCGTTGGCAAGCGGTGGGCGGCAGCGAAAAGTTCCGAATCGTCCATAGCTGGTGCTCCTGACTGGTTCACGACTCACGCTAGAAAAACGAGGCTAACAGCCGGTTAACGCTGCGCGCGACGGTTGATTGCGCGTTATGCCGCACTTGCACTTTTGGGGGGCGATGGGGCTAAACTGGCGGCAGCGAAAGAAAATTACCTTGGGAGACACACTATGATTGGCCGCTTGAACCACGTCGCGATTGCCGTACCCGATCTGGATGCCGCATCGGCGCAGTATAAGACAGTCTTGGGCGCCAATGTCGGCGCACCGCAGGATGAACCGGATCACGGCGTAACCGTTGTTTTCATTGAGTTGCCGAATACGAAGATCGAACTGCTGTACCCGCTCGGTGACAACTCTCCGATTGCTGGCTTCCTGGAGAAAAACCCGGCCGGGGGCATCCACCACATCTGCTATGAGGTCGACGATATCCTGAGCGCGCGTGACAAATTGAAAGCAGAGGGTGCGCGGGTCCTGGGGTCGGGTGAGCCGAAGATTGGGGCCCATGGGAAACCGGTCCTGTTTCTGCATCCCAAGGATTTCAACGGCTGTCTGGTGGAACTCGAACAGGTTTAAGCCTATCTCTAGGCCAAAGCGCCTCACCTCCATGAAGCGCGGATTTTTCTTGCAAGCACGAGGAACAAGACAATGGGTGTGACATCCGCTTTGGTCTTATACGCGGTAATCTGGTTCATGACCTTTCTGATCGTGATCCCAATCCGTCTGGAAACCCAAGGGGACAAAGGCGAGATCGTGCCCGGCACCCACGCCGGGTCGCCTGAAAACCATTATCTGAAGCAAAAAGCCTGGATCACCACCGGCGCTGCAGCGGTAATTTGGGCCATCCTGGCGACCATCATTTTGAATGGCTGGATCACCGTAAATGATTTCGACTGGTTTGACCGGATCCCTGATCCTGAGTGAGCCAGGTCTTCACGGGCTTGGTCTTTAACTGACCAAATGCTCATCAAAGAACGTGAAATGCAAAAGGCGGGTCAGTGGCCCGCCTTTTTTGTCGCCGTAATGTTGCGTTTGCCGCGCTAGGCCGCTCTGACCTCTGTCTGGGCAAGACGATGAAAGAGATGCGTGAAAGTCGCTGCGCCGAGGATGGGAACCACCAGATTGAGCAGTGGGATGGACAGGGGCATCGCCATCAACACACCTGCGGCCCAAATCGACCAGATGTGGGTGCGCCGCATTTTGCGTGCCTCGGCGATGCCAAGGCGGCGTGCGGCCACCAGCGTGAAGTACTCGCGCCCCAGAAGAAAACCATTGAGCCCCCAGAAAATGAACACCGCAAAGGGTGCAAAAATCAGATAGAGGACCAATGCCAGAATATTGGCGAGGAACAGCACGCCGAGGAAATTGATCGTATCCCGCAGCCCGTCCCAGAACGCCGTCTTCTGAGCGGCGGGCAGATGTGGATAGTGGCGCTGCTCGACCGCATCGGCGACATCCTCAAGAAACAGGGAGGTGATCGCAGACGCCACAGGCACCATCAAAAAGACAGATAGCCCCATCATCAACAGCACGGATGTGAACGACAAAAGATCGTCCAACCATGTGACAGGGCCAATCAGCGGCAGGCTCGCGTCGGGGCCGACGAGCCATTGCACCAAAACCAGCACTGCAGCATAGGACGCGACCAGCAACGCAATCGTCAACCCCAAGCCGAGAAACAAAACCCGACGAAAGCGGGGATCCCCGGTTTGGGACAGGGCCTTGAAAAAATCACTGAAGATCATTCTGCGATCCAGCTTGTGATGGCCTCGAGGTTTGGGCGGGGCCGGTCGGGTGGCGCGCTGCTTTCGGTGGCGATATGGATCAGCCCGGCGATGCGTTCGTTGTCGGCCAGATCAAAGGCCGCTTGGCAGAACCCGCGGTCATGGCTTGCCCAGCCTGACAGCCAATTTGCCCCCCAGCCGGAGGCCAGTGCTGCGTTCAACAGCGCCAGACAGACGGCCCCCGCGGCATAGGTTTGCTCCAGGGGCGGGATCTTGGCGCTGTCTTTCTGTGTTTCCACGACGACAACGGCAAGCTGACCAAGCTCGAACTGGCTGCGCGCTTTGGCGATATCTTCCGCGGATTTACCCAGCCGTTCACCCGCCTCGCTGGTGAGATCAGCCAGCCGCATCATTGCGCCTTTTTCCACCACGATAAAGCGCCAGGGTTCCAGTTTTCCGTGATCGGGCGTTCGCGCCGCCATTTCCAAGAGCGGCATCAACTCTGCCCGAGTTGGGGCAGGCGCAATCAGGGTCTTGGCCGGGCGGGAGCGTCTGGTCTGCAAGAAGCTGATTGCGGCGTCGTTACGTTCAGGCATATGTAAAACCTTTTTACATCTATGGTGCGAATATGCTGGCAATCGGGCTTTTTTCAAGAGGGATGCAAAACTCTGCCCCTGCGGTGAAGCTGCCGATGCGGAGGCTCAGCCTGGCTGAGAGCTCCCTAGTGACCGATTGTGGCTGCCCATCGCATAACGCGCAGGCCGCATCGCTGTCCACGGAAATCCCACGTTCGTTGCGGTGCTGGCGCCATGCCTCGGGCAAGGCAGCACGGTTGGTGGCCACCTAGCTTGTTGGCCCTGTCGCTTGATGATCCTGTGGCGGTCGCCCTATGTCAGTGGATCGCTCCAGGTCACTCCCGGTCGCTCCCAGTGGCTATGTCTCGCTGTCATCTCGGCTAAAGCGGTAGACCCCTTCGGGCAGGTCCAATGCTGCAGCCAGATCGCGGATTTGATTGTGGGACATGGTGATCTTCTGCACACGGTCGGTGCGCGGATCAAACTGCTCGACCGTCACACATTCTGCAAAAATGTTGATGGTAACATCCTCCATCAACTGCGTCGCCTCATCATCGACCAATGTGATAACGGAGGCATCAAATTCATGTTCGATGGTAAACATGTTTTCAGTCTGGCATGTGTTTTGGTGGGCTGACAAGTGGTTACCACCTGCGGTGTAGAAGATTACGGGTTCCTTGGGGCAGATCTGATCTTGCAATTGGACCATCCACTGCAGACATCCTATGCTGATGTGAACGCGGTAAAAGACCTTGAGACGGAGAGTGCATGCGGCGGTTTTTTTGGATTTTGCTGCTCTTTGGCGCGGCCTGCGATGTGGCGGTTGACACCGCTGGGGCAAACAGGCCGGGGCAGGGGGCTGTGCGGCCAGCGGGCTTTTCTCCGGCAGAAGCGCAAATCGCCTTTGCTGAGGTGCGCCGGGTTGTGGAGCCGGTGTCCGAACGGGAATGTCGCGCCCGGTCCGAGGGGTTGAACTGCGATTTCCTGATCCGAATTGATCCCAATCCCGCCGCGCCGCCCAATGCCTATCAGAGTCTGGATCGCAGCGGTCGGCCGATCATCACCTTCACCCGGCGGATGTTGGGGCAGATTGCCAATCGGGACGAACTGGCGTTTGTGATGTCCCATGAAACCGCGCACCACATCCGTGGTCACCTGGCCCGCAAACGTCAAAGTGCGGTGGCGGGGTCCATCCTGCTGGCCGGGCTCGCCAGTGCCTCGGGCGCCAGCGCGGCCGACATTGCCAGAGCCGAAGACATCGGTGCAATTGTAGGTGCGCGGACCTATTCCAAGACCTTCGAACTGGAGGCGGACGAATTGGGCAGCATCATCACCCACAAGGCGGGATATCGTCCAAGCGTCGGCGTGCGGTTTTTCGAACGCCTGCCGGATCCCGGCGATCGTTTCCTCGGCACGCATCCTGCCAACCCGGATCGGATCACCGTGGTGAATGACACCATCAGACGGTACAATTTGAACTGATGGGTGCCGCACAGAAAGACACTGCAAACCTGCGCCGTCTTGGCGTGGTGTTGACTGATCGGGGCTCGCGCTACGCCGTGACGGGCGCAGTCGTGCGCAGTCGCGCAGAGATTGACGCGGTTCTGAGCGAGTTGAAGAGCGACCGCGCCTACGCCAAAGCCACCCACAACACCTGGGCCGCGCTGTTGCCAACGGGCGGGTTGAAGGCGGATGATGGCGAAAGCGGCGCTGGAATGGTCATCCTGCGGATGCTGGAGCGGGCAGAGCTGCGCGATCATATCATCATCGTCACGCGCTGGTATGGTGGCAAGAAATTGGGCGGTGACCGGTTCCGCCGGGTGCAGGACGCTGTCAGGGCCTATCTGGACGCGACATCGGGCTGACCGCTTTTGCCTTGATACAGGTCAAAGGCAGGCCGATCTGCCCAGTCTAGACTTCTCCCGGATCAGGAGGAGCGCGCGATGACCGTTTGCCAGAAATTTGACCGCACCGCCCAGCTCAAGGCACATGCGGAGCTGTTTGACACCATGGCCCAAACTGTCGGGTTGGATCTGCAGGAAGAGGCCATTGCTGGTCGATTGCAGTTTGATGAGATCAGCGAGGCCATTCTGCGTTGTTGCAAATGCGGGGGCGTACCTGCCTGCAAGAAATGGCTTGCATCCGAGGCAGCCCATAGCAGCGAGGGTGGTGAGGCCCCGGACTTTTGCCGCAATCGCGATTTGCTGAGCTTCCTGTGCGAGCAGACTGACGCTCAAACAGACTGACGGACCAACTGACTGACGGACAAACAGAGTGACGCAGAAACGGGCTGGCGTGCAAACAGTCTCGGTCTCAGCCATTGCGCTCAACCCCAAGTCTGCGACACCTCGGGTGCGCCCGCTGGCCCAGCGGTTGGTCTAGGCTTTGCGTTTGGCGTTGCGGCGTTGGCGCATGAGGTGCCAGCGATAAAGCGCCGGGGCCAGGATGCGGTCATAGACCACGCAGGACAGCTGCCGGATCCCGGGCAGGCCCACCACACGGCCCAGCCAACGATAGCCGGGCATCTGCGCCCAGAGGATCAAGAACGCAGGAATACCGGCATAGACCGTGTCACCCTGACGGACGTGCAGCCGTTTGGCGGCCTGATCGGCATCGACGCCCCAGCGCTGCAGATCGCAGGCGTTCAGATCGTCAAACCGCATGGGCAGATCCCGCCGCTGCGAGATGCGGACGTAATGGTTGATTTCCAAGCTGCACACGGGACAGTCGCCGTTAAACAGCACATCCACTTCACGTGCATCAGCGCTGGGTTTGTTCACACTCATTGCTTCTGTCCCTGACACCTTTGTCCTAGTGCAGCCCTGTCTGGCATGCTCTAATGGCGCCAACCGGGCCATTGCGCTGACCAGTCCCAGCGGTGGACCACCTGTTAAGGCCATCCAATTGCCGCCGGTGCTGTCGCCTGCGGGCGAAAAACTATGGCGGGCCAATATGATGTCAAGCGGACCATTGCACCGCCCCGACCATGCGGTCAAAATGCCGCGATGACGTATTTTATGACTCGACTGAAATCCCGCATTGTCTGGAGCTGGGCCGGCTGCTGTGATGCCTGGGAGCGTGAACATTCTTTCCGGACCTGGGTCTGGGCCAATGTGATCTCCGCCGCGCTGGCGCTCTGGCTGCCCTTGGAGCCTGCCGAACGCGCGTTGATCCTGGCGCTGGGCATCCTGGTGCTGGCCGCGGAACTGATGAACACCGCGATCGAGCGGACGGTGGATTACATTTCTGAAGACCCTCACGACCTCGCCCGCCGCGCGAAGGACGCAGGCAGCGCAGGCGTGGCGGTGACAGCGGTTGCGGCTGGCGTGGCGTGGATTGTGGTGCTGGCGGGGTTGTATTGAGCCAAACGCCCGCGCAAAGCGCGGGCTTCGGGCAACGCGTTAGTTGATGCCCTCGACTTGCTGCGCCCATCCTAAGTTAACCAAGCGCCACTTCATTGCGGAGTAGGACACCTGAAAAAGGTTGCAGAGTTCGGACACGTCTGGCTTCGACTCGCTTTGGGACAACTCGTCTATCTTCTTTTTCAGAAGATGTTTGGGCATCAAAACCTTTGCCGCAAAACTGTTTGCTTGTCTTTCATGGGCGAGCTTGATTTCGGTGTTATAGAAATCTCCAGCCTCGGTGCTCCGGTACATTTTGCTGTCATCCAAGCCAGTTCCGATAAGGCTTTTATGTAGGACGAAGTGTCCAAGTTCATGAGCTAGAGTAAACCTCTGCCTGAAGGCGTGTTCGTCTCCGCTTGTTGAAATGACATACCTTTCTCCATTACGCCTAATCTCACCGGATATGTCTTCACCAAGTATTGCGTCTTTTCGCACCTCAACGTCAAGCGCGCGCAGAATTGCTTCTACGTTCACTGGAACTGTGTTGAGACGCTCTTTTACTATGTCAATCGGACGCTTGGTCATGAGGGCTCCCAATCCGGGTCGTCATCTACATAGTCAGCATTGGCGCTACTATCAATCATGGTATCTTGGAAGGCAGCTTCCAGGCGAGATACAAGTTCAGTGTCTTCAAAGGCTTCCTTGATCAGATGACTTCCATTTTGCTCAAGAAACTTTGTGACCATCTCTCCTGCTTCGATTTTCGCAACATCCCGTGTTTGTCGCGCTACACTTTCTCTGATGGTCCAGAAGCCAAAAATTGCAGCAACAACAATGACGATTTCAATGGTTGTTAGTACTATCGCAATTTCGTTGCGCTGTTCATCGTTTAGGGACTCTGTTTGAACACTCCAACACGCAAAAGCAAATGCTGCCAACGCAACGATTAGTGCTGCACCACTGATATAGTACGAAAATTTGCTGTTATGTTCTTGCATCGATTTGTGTCATCGGCCCATTAGACGTCCCCACAGATCATACTCCCCCGCCTCATCAACTTCAACGGTCACCAGATCACCCGCCCGCAACCCCTCGGTGCCCTCATCAATGAACAGGTTGCCGTCGATCTCCGGCGCGTCGGATTTGGTGCGGCAGGTGGCGATGCCGTCGGCGTCGATGTCGTCCACAATGACCTGTATCGTCTGGCCGACTTTCGCTTCGAGTTTGGCTTCGGAGATTGCCTGCGCTTTCTCCATGAACCGGTCCCAGCGCTCTTGCTTGACCTCTTCGGGCACGTGGTCCGGCAGGTCGTTTGATCGCGCGCCGTCGACGTTTTCGTATTGGAAGCATCCCACGCGATCTAGCTGCGCCTCGTCCATCCAGTCCAAGAGGTGCTGGAACTCCGCCTCGGTTTCGCCGGGGTAGCCAACGATGAAGGTGGAGCGCAGGGTGATGTCGGGGCAGGTGGCGCGCCAGGCACGGATTTCGTCCAGCGTCTTGGCGGCGGCGGCCGGGCGGGCCATCCGGCGCAGCACATCCGGGTGGGCGTGCTGGAACGGGATGTCGAGATAGGGCAGCAGCGCATTGTCCGGGTCCGCCATCAGCGGGATCAGCTCGCGCACATGCGGGTAGGGGTAGACATAGTGTAGCCGCACCCACAGCTCATCCGCAGGGGCCAATTTGCCCAGCTCGCGGGACAGATCGAGGATATGGCTGCGCACGTCTTCGCCCTTCCACGGATGGGCGGAGTACTTGCGATCCAAGCCATAGGCAGAAGTGTCCTGGCTGATCACCAAGAGTTCGCGCACGCCCGCGTCCACCAGCTTTTCCGCCTCGCGCAGCACCGCATGCACCGGGCGCGACGCCAGTTTGCCGCGCATGTCGGGAATGATGCAGAATTTGCACTTGTGGTTGCAGCCTTCCGAGATCTTCAGATAGCTGAAATGCCGGGGCGTCAGCTTGACCCCGGCAGCGGGCAGCAGGTCCACATAAGGGTTGGGCGCAGGGGGCACGGCGGAATGCACCGCGTCCAGCACCTGCTCATATTGATGCGGGCCGGTCACCGCATGGATGCGCGGGTGATGTTCGCGGATATAGTCTGGCTCGGCACCCAGACAGCCGGTGACGATGACCTTGCCGTTTTCTTTCAAGGCTTCGCCAATGGCCTCCAGGCTTTCGGCCTTGGCACTGTCCAGAAACCCGCAGGTGTTGACAATCACCGCATCCGCACCTGCATAGTCGGGCGAAATCCCGTAGCCTTCGGCGCGCAGCCGGGTCAGGATCCGCTCGCTGTCCACCAATGCCTTGGGGCAGCCAAGTGACACCATGCCCAGCGTCGGCTGATCTGCGCGGGGTTTGTCCGCGAAGGTTGGGCTTGGGGCTAGGTCGGGGCGGAGGTTTGGCGGGTTGCTTGTCATACCGCAGCATATAGCGAGCGGCACTGCGTTTGAAAATGGCCGAATTCCCGGTGGGAAAGCCCGCCAAAGTGGCACAGAGACCAGTGTCTTCTGCTCTCAGGACCGGTATTTGGGAATTTCTGGACCCTTCGTCTCATTTTTTGAATAGATATTTAAGATTTTAGTTTGCGAAATGCGACATTTCTTGGCAGTGTTTCGGCGTGCTGGGACAGGGTCGACCAGAAAGGCGCGCCAGTTCCAATCCAAAACCCGCCTATGCGGGGGTTGTGATGCAAGCCGTCGCCTGCGCGTTTGCCTTTGGGGGCGCAAGGGTGGTTGTATGTGCAGCGATGCGCTATGGTTTTGCGTGCTAACGGGGTGGGATTGTTACCACCCGCCACCAGATAAAACAGGGAAAATACTATGAAATTTCTTTCGTCGCTCTCGACTATCGCGATCGTAGCCTCTGCCGGGATGGCCGCTGCTGATTGCGGAGAAGTGGTCTTTTCTGACGTCGGTTGGACCGACATTACCGCCACCACCGCGGCGACGACCACCGTTCTGGATGCGCTCGGCTATGAAACCGACATCAAGATTCTCTCGGTGCCCGTCACTTACACCTCCATGGCCAACGGGGACATCGACGTTTTCCTCGGCAACTGGATGCCCACCATGGAGGCCGACATTGCCCCCTACCGCGAGGCGGGCACGGTTGAAACCGTCCGCGCCAACCTGGAAGGTGCAAAATACACGCTGGCCGTCAACAGCGCGGCAACAGATCTGGGTATCAAGGATTTCGCTGACATCGCGGCGCATGCCGACGCGCTTGACGGCAAAATCTTCGGGATTGAGCCTGGCAATGACGGCAACCGTCTGATCCAGTCGATGATCGATGGTGGCTCCTTTGGGCTGAGCGATTTCGAAGTGGTCGAAAGCTCCGAACAGGGCATGTTGGCCCAGGTCGAGCGCGCCTCCCGCAAAGGCGAGCCGGTTGTGTTCCTCGGCTGGGAGCCGCATCCGATGAACGCAAACTTCGATATGGGTTATCTGACCGGCGGTGATGAGTTCTTTGGCGCCAACTTCGGCGGTGCAACCGTCTTCACCAACACCCGCCAGGACTACGTCTCCGAATGCCCCAACGTTGGCAAGCTGCTGACAAATCTCGAGTTCTCGCTGGCGATGGAAAACGAGATCATGGGCGCGATCCTGAATGACGGCGAAGATCCTTCAGATGCGGCTGCCGCATGGCTGAAAGCCAACCCTGACGCCTTCATGGGCTGGCTGGACGGTGTCACCACCAAAGATGGTGGCGATGCGACCGCAGCAGTCAAGGCTGCGCTGGGTCTCTGATCTGACGGAATTCGACCCTTCACCGCGAGCGCGTGGTGAAGGGTTTTTTTTGACCAGAACGCACCGTTTTGCGCGGCGCTGGTCGTGTTTCATTGAAAGGCAGGCATATGGACTGGCTTACCGACACAAAAATTCCTGTCGGGAAAACCGCAAAAGCGGTGTTTGAATGGTTGCAGGACATTGGGGAGCCATTCTTTGACTGGCTGGCCTGGGTGCTGGAGCTGTTGATTGATGGCATCCTTTGGGTGATGCAGACGCCCCATCCGTTGATCACGGTTGGGATCTTTGTTGGCATCACCTGGCTGTTGCAGCGCAACTGGAATATTTGCGTGTTTGTCGCGCTTGGGTTCCTATTCATTCTCAACCAGGGCTATTGGGAAGAGACCACCGAAAGCCTGACGCTGGTGTTGTCGGCCTGCCTGGTGTGTATGGCCATTGGCGTGCCTATCGGCATCGCTGCTGCCCACCGCCCGCGTCTTTATGTTGGGATGCGGCCTGTGCTGGATCTGATGCAGACCCTGCCCACATTTGTGTACCTGATCCCGGCCATCGTGTTTTTTGGCATCGGTATGGTGCCCGGCCTGATCGCGACCGTGATTTTCGTATTGCCTGCCCCGATCCGGCTCACTCATCTGGGTGTGTCCTCTACCCCCAAACCACTTTTGGAGGCGGCCGAGGCTTTTGGGGCCACGAAATCGCAGACCCTATGGAAGGTGGAGCTGCCTTATGCGCTGCCGCAAATCATGACGGGGTTGAACCAGACCATCATGTTGTCCCTGTCGATGGTGGTGATTGCAGCCCTGGTTGGGGCCGATGGCCTGGGTGTTCCGGTTGTGCGCGCGCTCAATCAGGTGAACACGGCTTTAGGTTTTGAATCCGGCTTCGTGATTGTGGTTGTGGCAATCATTCTCGACCGTGTCCTCAGAGTGGAGCGCTGATCAATGACCGCTGTTGAATTTGACAATGTCTCCATCGTTTTTGGGGACAAACCGCACAGCGCCCTGCCTTTCATGGACGAAGGGTTGGACCGCGCCACGGTGCAGGAAAAATGCAATCAAGTGCTGGGCGTTCACAATTGTTCTCTGACCGTGCAAGAGGGTGAAACCCTTGTGCTGATGGGGCTTTCGGGCTCGGGAAAATCGACGTTGCTGCGCGCGATCAACGGGCTCAACCCTGTTGTGCGCGGTGCTGTCCGGGTGTCGGACGGCAACGGTATGGTGGATATCACCAACGCCAATGATCCAACCCTGCGCCGGATGCGCCAGAACCACATCGCGATGGTGTTTCAGCAATTCGGTTTGCTGCCATGGCGGACGGTGCGCGAAAACGTCTGGCTCGGTCTTGAACTGGCGGGCCTGTCCAAGGCAGAGCGCACCCGCCGCGCTGACGAACAGCTGGACCTGGTGGGCCTGTCGGATTGGGCCGATCGCAAAGTGGGAGAGCTGTCCGGCGGCATGCAGCAGCGCGTCGGACTGGCGCGTGCGTTTTCCACCGAGGCACCAATTCTGCTGATGGATGAGCCGTTTTCGGCACTGGATCCGCTGATCCGCACCAAGCTGCAGGATGAATTGTTGCGTCTGCAGGAAAAGCTGAAGCGTACGATCGTCTTTGTGTCCCACGACCTGGATGAGGCCTTCAAGATCGGCAATCGGATCGCCATCATGGAAGGCGGACGGATCGTCCAATGCGGCAAGCCGTCGGAAATCTATTCCAAACCAGAAGACGACTATGTTGCTGATTTTGTGACGCATATGAACCCACTAGGCGTGTTGTGCGCGCGCGATCTGATGGAGGCTGCGACCGGGGAATGGCCCACGACGGTTGATGCAGGCGCCAGCATTCGTGATGTGATCCATGGGTTTGCCGACAGCGACTCCCCAATCGGGGTGACCGAACACGGCCAGTTGGTCGGGCAGGTGACCAAAGATCGCGTGCTGGAAAAGCTTGTCGATCCGTTGGGCACCTAAAAACCGGCGCGACAAACACTGAGCCAGGCAAACAAACGGCCTAGCAAACAACAGGAAAGGGAGCGCAGTGTCGCTCCCTTTTTTTGTGGCACAACAGTGGGACGGCGCATCCACCTTTGCCTGCGCCCCACAACAGGGTAAACTGTCCACAGACCCCGGAAAACAGGGGGTGTGACAAGAGGATAGGGCTGATGCGGCTTATTTTGCGGATTGTGACGGGGCTGGTTGTCGCCGTTGTTTTGCTGATCGGCGGGCTGTTGCTGTTGCCGGGCGAAAAACTGGCGCAGCTGGCGGCAGATCAGATCGAAGCTCAAACCGGGCGCAGCGTGACATTTGGTGGTCGGGTTGGCTATTCTCTCTGGCCAACATTGGGGGTGAAAGCAGACCGGGTTGCGTTGTCGAATGTGCCTTGGGCCGGTGACACGCCGATGCTGACCGCAGAGCGCCTGACCATCGGGATCGATGCGGCCGACCTGATCCGCGGCACTGTTCGTGTGACCGAATTGTCTGCGGTGTTGCCGCAGCTGTTTCTGACGACAAATGCGGAGGGTGTTGGCAATTGGGTTTTGGGCCCTTCTGACAGTCCCCAGCCACCGGCCGATTCGTCCGCTGCAGGAGCCTCAGACGGGGTTTTGGACAATCTGCCGATCAGTATCGAGGCGCTGACCCTGACAGGCGCAACCCTCCGCTATGCCCCTCATGAGGCGGAGGCGGTCGAGCTGCGGCAGGTTGATCTTGCGCTGGCCTGGCCGGACCCATCCGGAACCGTGGAGATTGATGCAACGCTGCGTCCTGCGGGCAGCCCGATCCGCATCACCGGTGAGATCGGCACCTTCGAGGCATTCCTGGCCGGACAAGTGGCCTCTGTCGCTGCGCGTCTTTCAGCACCCGGTGTGGACGCGCAGTTTGACGGGCGCGCCGATCTGAGCGGGGCCGCCACAGGGCGTGTCACCTCGCGCAGCACTGATCTTGCAGGGGCGCTGGCAGCACTGGGCCTTGATCTTGGCACAGCGGTGCCGGTGATGGGGGAGCTGCAGGTCGGAGCGGACGTCACCTACACCCCTGATGGTCGGCTGGCGCTGCGTGATCTCTCTGCTGCAGCGGACGCCAATCAGATCGTCGGAGACGTCGATATCGTCTTGGGCGACAAACCAACCATCGCCGCACAACTGAGTGCTGGCAGCTTGGATCTGGCGCCATTTCTGCAAGGCTCCCCGGATACGGTCGGGGCGTCTGCGGCGGCAACGCCTGCCTCTTCCGGTTGGTCAAACGAGCCCATCGATCTGAATTGGCTGTCCGCGTTTGATGCAAATGTCGTGCTGGATGTGGATGCGGTGGACACCGGATCGGTTCTGTTGGGATCCAGCAAACTGGATCTGTCGGTCGACAATGCCCGCGCTGTGCTGAAACTGGTGCCTGCCACTCTGTTTGGGGGCCAAGTGCAGGGGCAGATCGTGGCCAACAACCGCAATGGGCTTTCGGTCGGTGGGAAACTGAGCTTTCAGGGCGTCCGGGTCGAAGAGCTGTTGGGCCAAACCGCAGGCTATGACCGTCTGAATGGCGAAGCGCTAGGAGAGTTGGAGTATCTCGGCGTTGGCAATTCGGTTGCCGACATCATGGCCTCGCTCAGTGGGAAGGGCTGGATCGAGGTCGGCAAAGGCTTCTTCACCGGTTTTGATCTGGAACAGTTGATGCGCAGTGGCAGCGGCAATGGCGGGAGCACGGTGTTTGATCAACTGACGGGCAGTTACACGATTGCTGATGGCAATCTCATGAATTCGGACCTGTTGGTCACTCTCCGCGGATTGCGGGCGGAGGGCAAAGGGCGCATTGGCCTCGGGGCGCAAGATCTCGACTATCTGTTCACGCCAACTCTGCAAGGTGGCGGCGGGGAGCAGATCCTGTCCATTCCCGTGGCAATCACCGGTCCCTGGTCTGATCCCAAAATCCGTCCGGATCTGCAGCAGGCCCTGCAGCCGCAGATCGATGCGGTCGAAGAGGAAGCCAAAGACCGGCTGCGGGAAAAACTGAGTGAAGAGCTGGATACCGAAATCGCGCCAGAGCAGGATCTGAACGACGCTATCCGCGACCGGATCGAGCAGGAGGCAAAAGAGCAGCTCTTGCGCCTCCTGGGTGGTGACTGACCTGTCGGCACACTCCAGATGGTCGGCGCAGGCATAGCAGCCCTGCCTGTGTCCCTGGGTATTTGCTTTGGCGTCTGCAGTATCGTTTGAAACCAAAACACCCGCCAAAACACCCACCATGGCGGGTGTTTTGCTATCGGGAGGTCGCCAGAGCCGCTGAGTGGTGCTGGCTCAGAACATTCAGAATGTCTGGTCGTAGTCCCCAACCAAGGGTTCGGTGCGGATCACCGCGTCAATCTCGGTAAAGATCTCACGCAGCTCTGCCTCGCTGTGGCTGCTCTCGCAGACCACCACGAGGTTGGGTGTATTGGACGACGCGCGCACCAGACCCCAAGAGCCGTTGTCCAGAATAACGCGCGCACCATTGACGGTCACGACCTCTTTGATCGGCCGCCCGGCCAGGGTATCACCCGCGTCTGCTTTGGCGACCAATTTGGCCACCAGGCGGTCCAGCACCGTGTATTTTTCGGTGTCGGCGCAATAGGGCGACATGGTCGGGGTCGACCAGGTTTTGGGCAACGCCTTGCGCAGATCGGACATGCTCTTGTCTGGGTTACGGTCCATCAGCTTACAGATTTCCACTGCAACCCGCATGCCGCAGTCGTAGCCACGGCCCACGGGTTCGGCGAGGAAATAGTGGCCGGATTTCTCAAACCCTGCCAGCGCGCCAATCTCTTTGACGCGCCGCTTCATATGGCTGTGACCGGTTTTCCAGTAATCGGCGGTGACGCCATTGGCCTTCAGTTCCGGATCGGAGGCAAACAGCCCCGTGGATTTCACATCTGCCACAAAGGTTGCGTTGGGGTGCAGCTTGGACAGATCGCGCGCCATGATAACGCCAACCTTATCGGCAAAGATCTCTTCGCCCTCATCATCGACCACACCGCAGCGGTCGCCGTCGCCATCAAACCCCAGCGCCATATCCGCTCCAGAGGCCTTCACGCTATCGGACATGTCATGGAGCATCTCCATGGCTTCGGGATTGGGGTTGTAATGCGGGAAGGTGTAGTCCAGTTCATTGTGGCTGTTCACCACCTCAACGCCCATGCGTTCAAACAGCTCCGGTGCGAAGGCCGAGGCGGTTCCATTTCCGGTGGCGCAGACCACCTTCAACGGACGCGACATTTTGAAATCGCCGACCAGATCGTCCAGATAGGCTTCTTTTACGCCATCGACAAATTCATAGGCGCCGCCGGGACGGGCGATGCCCTCACCGTTCAACACGATATCGCGCAGTTCGCCCATTTCGTCTGGGCCATGGGTCAGCGGTCGTTCAAACCCCATTTTCACCCCGGTCCAACCATTCGGGTTATGCGATGCAGTCACCATGGCGACGGCGGGCACATCCAGATGGAACTGCGCGAAATAGGCCATCGGGGACAGCGCAGGACCAATGTCTTTGACCTGAATGCCCGCCTGCATCAGCCCAAGGATCAACGCCTGTTTGATCGACAGCGAATAGTCACGATAGTCGTTGGCAACCGCGATCACCGGTTCGATCCTGCGCTTGTGCATCTGAGTGCCGAGCCCAAGACCCAGCGCTGTCACACCGGGCAGATTGATCTCTTCGGGATATTTCCAGCGGGCGTCATATTCGCGAAACCCAGTGGGCGTGATCATCGGGTCCCGCAGAAAATTCCAGGTGTTGGGAGTGACGGCTGACAGAGGTTTGGTCATCGCAAAAATCTCGTGCTCAAATCTGGATCGGATTGGCTTTGGCCAGTGCATCAAACTGCATCAGCGTGTCGATGAGCTGTGGCATCTGATCGAGGTAGATCATGTTGGGCCCATCGCAGGGGGCGTTGTCGGGATCCTGATGGGTTTCGGTGAACACCGCGCCAATTCCGGTTGCCACAGCGGCTCTTGCGAGAACGGGGGCAAATTCGCGCTGCCCACCAGAGGCGCCACCAAGCCCGCCGGGCTGGGCCACAGCGTGGGTTGCATCCATTACAACCGGATAGCCGGTGCGGGCCATCTCCGGCAGTGACTGCATGTCGACAACCAGGCGATTGTAGCCAAATGACGCGCCCCGTTCGGTCAACAGGATCCGCTCATTGCCGGTGCTTTCGATCTTGGCCACCACATTGGGCATGTCCCAAGGGGCCAGAAACTGCCCCTTTTTCACGTTGATTGCCGCGCCAGTGCGGCCCGCCGCCAGCAGCAGCGCCGTCTGCCGGCACAGGAACGCTGGGATCTGCAGGATATCGCAGACCTCCGCCACCGGGGCACATTGCTCTTCGGTGTGAATATCGGTGATGACCGGCACACCAATGGTGTCTTTGACCGATTGCAGCACCTCCAACCCCTTGTCCAGGCCCAGAGAGGGTTTGGCGTTGAGCGAGGTTCTGTTGGCCTTGTCGAACGAGCCTTTGAACACATACTGCGCCCCGGCTTTGTCACAGGCCTCTTTCAGCAGACCGGCAATCATTTGCGCGTGGTCGGCGCTTTCCAATTGGCAGGGGCCTGCGATCAGGGTCAGGGGGCGGTCATTGCCGATGTTGAGATCAGCGACTTGGACGTTTTTCATGGGTTTCCGATCGTATCTTCGGAGGTGTCAGGAAGAGACCTGCTCGCGCAGGATCGACGCTGTGAGCGAACACATCAGGTAAATACCGGAAAAGATCAGGAATGCCAAAATCGTATTTTCGAACCGGCGCGGGTAGGTGGGTTCATCGGCGGGAACAGGCTCAACCGCGGTGGTCAGATAGCGCACCTGGCGATTGGCCTCCATCCGGGTTTGTTCGACCTGTTGCAACGCAGATTGCAGCATCACATCGCGGGTGGCCAAATCGGCCTGCGCCATCTGAATTTCTACGGTCAGACTGGCCAAAGAGGCCTCGCCCGCAGATTCGTTGATCATCCGATCGTTCAGCCGCTGGATCAGGCTGTCGAGCCTGGCGATATCGGCCTGCGCGCCTGCAACCTTGGCTTGGTTCGGGCGGGCGTTGTCCTGCAAGGCCGCCAGTTCCAGCTCTTTTTCCTGGCGCTGGATTTCAAAAGTACTGATCTGCGAACGCAGAGACAGAATAACGCCTTCGGGGTCCAACACGGTGCCGCGTTGCTGCAAACGCACCAGTCGCTCCTGTGCCGCGCGGCGTTTTTGTTCCGCAAGATTCAGGGCCGATTCCGCGTCTCCGACCTGATCGGTGCGCTTTTGTTCGGACAGCTGATTGACCTTTTCCTGGGCATAGCTGATCAGCCGCTGCGAGAACTCGGCCGACACCTGGGGATCGGCGGCCGACACCTCCATCCGGACCACGCCCTCTGTTGGGTCATAGCCAATCTTGATGTTGCGGGAATAGGTTTTGTAGGCCTCTTCGTTGGTCGCATCCGGGTTGAGACGCTGGATCGGATCGATCCAGGGCTGGGTGAAATGCGCTTTGAAGCCCAATTCCTGGTCCAGACGCAGCATCGCCTCTTTCGATTGCAAATAGCCCTGCACGGCAATCGAATCCTGACTGGTGGCAAACTGCGTCCCGCTCAGCAGGCCGCCCAATCCGCCACCACCGGCGTTGTCAGCCTTGAGCACGAGGAATTCTGATTTCGCGGCATACATCGGCGTTGCCATCGCAAAAAAGTAATATCCCGCAAGCACCGTCGGCAGGAACACAAAGAAGCTGAGCCGCGCACCGAGCAGGGCCAGCCTGCGGCGACGGCGACGGGCGATGTCTTTCTGGATCGCCTGGATTTCGCGGTTGCGCCGCTCCGCCGGGGACAGTTCGGGGCCCGGAAGCGTTTGCGCACCTGGCGCGACGGTTTGTGGCAGTTGCACCTGTTGCGGCGCCTCGGGCCCGCCGGAGGGCTGCGCCGGATTGGGCTGTACCACCAGTTCCAGCATATTTGCCCGCTCAAACGGGTCAACGCCCATCAGTCGCAATGTCGCTAACAAGCGATATGTCCGGTGTAGGTAACATGCGATCTGTCCGGTTTTATCATGTCTCCGAAAGGAGGCGTTATGAAGCGGACAGAAGTGTTACAGGAAGTTCGACTTATGAAGTTCGAAGACGTGTATT
>NZ_JAJDWC010000134.1 GCF_022825805.1 Phaeobacter sp. | reverse complement strand
TCGAGCGGTTCTTTGGCAGGCTGAAAGCCTCGTTCCGTCGCATCGCAACCCGATACGAAAAGACGTCACGCAATTTCCTGTCGATGATCAAACTGGCATCCGTCAGACTGTGGATCGAGTTTTATGAGTCGGCTGCCTAGTTGATTAGACAAGGAGCATTCATGACCCCCATTTCCAAATTGAACGGCGTCGGGCCCGCGCTGGCGGAGATGTTTCAGGCCAATGGATTGCCGTCGGTTGAGGCCTTGGCCGCCGCAGCGCCAGATGCTTTGGTGCAGATCCCGCGGATCGGACCACTGCGTGCGGCCAAGCTGATTGCAGAAGCCCGCAAGGTTGCAGGCACGCCAAAGCCTGCCAAGGCGACCACGCAAGCGTCAGCCGACGCCCCGGTGGCCGCCAATGGCAGCGGGGCGCGCGCCACCAAGGAACAGCTCAGCTCCGCCCTTGCCGCGGCGGAGGCCGGACGGATCGCAGCCGAAGCCAAGGCTGCGAAGGCAAAGGCCAAGGCCAAGAAGGCCGCCAAACGGGCAGAACTCCTCGCTGCGGAATTTGCGGTCGCCAAGGTCAAGGCCAAGGCCAAAGCCAAGAAAGTGAAAGCCAAGGCCAAAGCCGCGATCGAGAAGGAAAAGGCCAAGGCCAAGGCGATTTTGGACGCCAAGGCGAGCGAGGCCCCGAAGAAAAAGACCAGCGGTAAGAAGGCTGACAAGCCCATTGGGGACAAGACAGCAAAACAGGCGGCAAAACAGATTAGAAAACAGATCAGCAAACAGGCTGAACGCCAGGCTGAACGTCAGGCGGAAAAGCAGGCCTTAAAACAGGCCGCAAAGCAGGGCAGGAAAAAAGCCAAGAAATAGACCTGCAAATGAAAAACCGGCCCCTGATACAGGTGGCCGGTTTCATTTTTTACAAGCGGTTGCAGCGTGATGTTAAACCAGCTGGCCCTCCGCGCTCAGGGTCAGTTTGCCGCCGAGATAGGGCGCAAGTGCCCCTGGCAGTTTGACAGAGCCGTCTTCTTGCTGGCCGTTTTCCAGCACTGCGATCAGGCAACGACCAACCGCCAGGCCAGAGCCATTCAGCGTGTGCACGAACTCCGGCTTGCCACCATCTGCGGGTTTGAAACGCGCGTTCATGCGGCGGGCCTGGAAATCACCGGTGGTGGAGACAGACGAAATCTCCCGGTAGGTGTTTTGTCCTGGCACCCAGGCCTCGATGTCGAAGGTGCGGCGCGCGCCAAAGCCCATGTCACCGGTACACAGGATCACGGTGCGGTAGGGAATGCCCAGTTTCTCCAGCAGGCCCTCGGCGCAGCGCAGCATACGCTTTTGTTCGTCGTCGGATTGTGTTGGATGCACGATGGAGACCATCTCCACTTTTTCGAACTGGTGCTGGCGCAGCATGCCAGAAGTGTCTTTGCCCGCGCTGCCCGCCTCGGAGCGGAAGCACAGCGTATGGGCGGTCATGCGGATCGGCAGGGCGGCTTCGTCCAGAGTGTCACCAGCAACCGAATAGGTCAGCGGCACCTCAGATGTGGGCACCAGCCACCAGCCATTGGTGGTCTGATAGCTGTCATCACCGAATTTCGGCAGCTTGTCTGTGCCATACATCGCCTCGTCGCGCACCAGCACCGGAGAGTTTACCTCCATCAGCGCGTTTTCATCGACATGGGTGTCGATCATGAACTGCGCCAGCGCGCGGTGGATACGGGCCACCGCACCTTTCAGCATCACAAAACGCGCGCCAGAGATCTTTGCTGCGGTTTCAAAATCCATCGCCGCGGCGACGCCTTTGATCTCAAAGTGTTCTTTGGGCTCAAAGGCAAAGGCCGGGATCTCGCCCCATTTGCTGACTTCGACGTTGTCGTCCTCGTCGCTGCCTGCGGGCACATCCTCGGCAGGGGCGTTGGGGATGCGCGCCAGCATGTCTGTCAGCTTGGCGTCCAGCTCCTTGGCCTCGGTCTGCATTGCAGCGACCTCGGCCTTTTTCTCGGCCACGGCAGCGCGCAGACGCTCGAACTCTTCTGTGTCGCCCTTGGCCTTGGCCGCGCCGATGGCTTTGGCGGCTTTGTTCTGCTCGGCCTGTGCCTCTTCGGCGGCCTGGATCTTGGCGCGGCGCGCCTCATCCAGTGCGAGCACGTCGGACGACAGAGCAGAATCTCCACGGCGCGCCAGGGCGGCGTCGAACGCTGCTGGGTTTTCGCGGATTGCACGAATGTCATGCATGGGTCTGCTCCTATCAAGCGGTTTTGAATCAGTGCCGCCAGCATATGCCGGAAGGGTGAACAAAGGGGAAGGGGGCGCGGACGTTTGCCGCCAGGGTGTTGTGGGATGGCACGTTAGGGGGCGGGGGGAGGTGTGTAGTTGTGAGGGTCAGCTAGCCATCTTTTCCATCCCTTATCAGTATGAAAGAACGATGGGTCTGTCTTTGGCCAGTGGCTTGGCCATCCTGGGCTATCGGTTCCTCGTCCATCCTTCAACGTTGTGCGCGAAACGCCAAAACCGGACACGATCTGTTCATCTTCAATGCGAGCGCTTGAAAAATCGACAAAGCTCAGATTTGCTTCAGAAAGATCAGCCTTTCGAAATTCCGCGTTCTTTACCACCGCAGCGCTTAGGTTCGCTCTCCTCAATTGGGCGTTGGCCAGAGATGCGTGTTGAATAGATATACTACTGAGGTTGGCGTCTTTTAAGTTTGCATTTTCCAACCGGGCCCCGTCTGCCATTGCCAGGCGTAGGTTTGCTCCCTGCATCATAGCATTTTCCAGACCTGTTACTTGGAGTCCTGCAGATCTCAGATTGATGTTGGTTAGGACGGAACCAGCAAGGTTAGCCCCCTGCAGTTTCGCGCTTTGCATTTGCGCATGCGATAGATCCAAGTTCTTAAGATCAAAAGCTTGCAAATTGGCGTTCCGTAGGTCGATGGTTACGCTTCCTGGTTTGACATTGGATATACGCTTCATTCGACCTAGAGCCTGGACTGCGTTTTCCATATCCGACCGCGGCATTCGCAGAGTAAGCTCCCATCTGTGTAGTTCGATTATGTCCACATCTTTTGGTGGGTTTCTGGCAGGCATATCGCGGGAAAGCACGCGAACATAAACGCTCAACAGTCGCGACACTCTGGCTGCCGTGTCTGGGCGCTCGACGACCAAACCCTCCAAACGATCAATAGCCGCGTTCCGGCGCACAATGTCGTCTTCCCAGATGTTTTGCTCACCATCCCAGCGCTGGCGCATGGCGTGAAGGTCTTCGGTGGCAGTGTTGATCTTCTCGTTGAACAGAGTTTCATCTGATGTCTCATTCGCATCACGCGTGAGTTTGACTTTGATCAGGGTCAGCGGGAAGGCAATGACTGCGCCGGTGGTTGCGGTGATGGCCGTGAGACGAACAAGCGCGAAACGTCCGCTGTTGCTCATGTCGCCGTCAGTGGACTGCCAGTAAACGCCTTGGATAATCTCCCAAATCACCGAGAGCAGCCCAACCACCAATAGCCCGAACACAACAGCCCAGAGCGCAGCGCCGATGAATAAAACCGGTGGCCACACAGAATCCAGCCCCAGTTTTGACTGTAAGTCTGCGATTGGTTTGGCTTCGTTTGACGACAAAACAACAATTGGGAAAACGATGAATACGGCGGCGCCCAAGAGGGCGAGGACAGGCAGAAGGCCCGGGTCTGTCAAATCGATCATGGCTGTAATCTGGTTCTGAAAATCAATACCCGCACCCTCTCATTGCCCCTTGATCGGGTCAACTGCGTTTGCGGGGTGGGTTCTGGCCGCCTTAGCCTTGCAAGTGGGGGGCGCAGCGCATAGGTTCAGCGGCAAAAATCTGGGCGTGACAAGCGCCTGTCTCACAGAAGGAATATCCCATGGAAGGTGGCGCAATCGCCCAATTTCTCCCGCTCATTCTGATCTTTGGTATCATGTATTTCCTGCTGATCCGTCCGCAGCAGAAAAAGATGAAAGAACATCAGAACATGGTGGCCGCGCTGCGCCGCGGGGATCAGGTCGTGACCCAGGGTGGCGTCATCGGCAAGGTGGCCAAGGTCAAGGACGATGGCGAAATCGAAGTGGAAATCGCCGAGGGCGTGAAAATCCGCGTTGTGCGCTCCACCATCGCTCAGGTGTTGAATAAAACCGAGCCAGCAGACTGAGCTTTCCTGCTTAACAAATTGAAAAGGCAGGGCAATGCTGCAAATTGATCTCTGGAAGCGGGTGCTCATTTGGCTGGTCTGTGTGACCGGACTTTTGCTTGCCCTGCCGAATGCGTTTTACACGCGCGTCGAGCAGGCCAATGATGCCGCCACCGAAATTTCCCTCAAGGGTGAAAGCCCGGAGCGGTTGGAGGTGGCGGGGCAATGGCCTGCGCTGTTGCCATCGTCGCTGGTGAACCTGGGCCTGGATTTGCGCGGTGGCGCGCATCTGCTGGCCGAAGTGAAGGTCGCAGACGTTTATGCCGCGCGCATGGATGCGCTGTGGCCCGAAGTCCGCGACGCGCTGCGTCCGGAACGCGCAGAGGTCGGTACATTCCGTCGCCAGCCCGCGCCGGATGGGCAGATTCGTCTGAAACTGTCCCGCCCCGAGGGCATGGCCCGCGCGCTGGAGGTGATCCGCGGCCTGGCCACGCCCATCACCACGCTCACCGGCACAGGCGCCAATGACATCACCGTCAGCGGGAGTGGTGACATTGTCACCATCGAGCTGAGCGAGCCGGAAAAACTGGCCTCTGATGATCGTACCGTGCGCCAGGCGCTGGAAATCGTGCGCCGCCGTATCGACGAGGTCGGCACACGGGAGCCAACGATCCAGCGTCAGGGGGCGGATCGCATTCTGATCCAGGTGCCGGGCATCGGCTCTGCGTCAGAGCTGAAAGAGATCATCGGCACCACAGCGCAGCTGACCTTTAACCCGGTTGTGGGGCGTGGCGCGGATGCGGATGCCCCTGCTGGCGTGGGCAATAAGGTGATCCCGTCGCTGGATGAGAGCGGCGTTTTCTATACGGTCGAGGCGGCCCCCGTGGTCACTGGCGAAGAGCTGGTGGATGCGCAACCGTCCTTTGACCAAAACGGCCGACCTGCCGTTAGCTTCCGTTTTAACACGACGGGCGCGCGCAAATTCGGTGATTATACAGGGGAGAACATCGGATCTCCGTTTGCGATTGTGCTGGATGAAGAAGTGGTCTCCGCGCCGGTCATTCAGGCCCATATCGCGGGTGGCTCCGGCATCATCACCGGCAATTTCACCATCGAGGAAAGCACCAACATGGCCATCCTGCTGCGGGCAGGGGCCTTGCCTGCGGGCTTGGAATTCCTTGAAGAGCGCACCATCGGTCCTGAGTTGGGCCAGGACAGCATTGATGCGGGCAAGGTGGCCACCATCGTGGCCTTTGTCGCGGTGCTGGTTTTCATGGCGCTGAGCTATGGTATGTTTGGGTTGTTCGCCAATGTCGCTCTGATCCTGAACATCGGCCTGATCTTTGGCGCGCTGAGCCTGATTGGCGCCACGCTGACCCTGCCGGGGATCGCGGGCATCGTTCTGACAGTGGGTATGGCGGTTGACGCCAACGTGCTGATTTTCGAGCGGATCCGCGAAGAGCTGAAGGCCGGTCGCGGACCAGCACGCGCCATTGATGAAGGGTATTCAAAAGCGCTGAGCGCCATTCTGGATGCCAATATCACCACCTTCATCACCGCTGTGATCCTGTTCGCCATGGGCTCTGGCCCGGTGCGCGGCTTTGCCATCACCTTGGGTCTTGGGATCATGACATCCGTCTTCACCGCCATTTTTGTAACCCGCCTGATCATTGTGATGTGGTTCGAACGGCGTCGTCCGAAAACAATTGAGGTCTGACATGCGGCTGAAACTTATTCCCGAAAAAACCGCCTTCGACTTCTTCAAGCGCTGGAAGCTCTGGTTGGGAATCTCTGCGGTGATGATCCTGGTCGGCTTTGCATCTTTTGCGCTGCAGGGGCTGAATTTCGGCATCGATTTTCGCGGCGGCACCACGATCCGGACCGAAAGCACCACCGAAATCGACGTTGGGGCGTATCGCTCGGCGCTGGAGACGCTGGAGTTGGGGGATGTGTCTATCAGCGAGGTGTTTGACCCCACCTTTGCAGAAGATCAGCACGTGGCCATGGTGCGCATTCAGGCGCAGGATGACGGCGAGTCGATCTCTGGCGAGGTGATCGAGCAGATCAATGCGGCCCTGCAAACCGTGGCGCCGGGCATCAAATTCGTCTCCGTCGAAAGTGTCGGGCCCAAAGTATCGGGCGAATTGGTGCAAACGGCGGTGATCGCGGTCGCTTTGGCGATTGCGGCGGTTCTGGTCTACATCTGGCTGCGCTTTGAGTGGCAGTTTGCCCTGGGTGCCGTGGCTGCACTGGTCCACGATGTGGTGCTGACCATTGGCGTCTTTTCCGAACTGCAGATCAAATTCGACCTGGCGATCATTGCCGCGCTGCTGACCATTGTGGGCTATTCGCTGAACGACACTGTGGTTGTGTTTGACCGGGTGCGCGAAAACCTGCGGCGCTACAAAAAGAAACCCTTGGCAGAAGTGCTGAACATCTCGATCAACGAAACCCTGAGCCGGACGGTGATGACTTCTGTGACCACATTGCTGGCGCTGGTCTCGCTCTATGTTCTCGGCGGGGATGTGATCCGTGGGTTTGTGTTTGCCATGATCTGGGGTGTGATCATCGGCACCTATTCGTCGATCTTTGTGGCCTCCACCATTCTGTTGTGGCTGGGCGTGAAGCGCGACTGGACCAAACCGACCAACACCACGGGCAATCAATTCGCCAATATCGACGCCTGATTACGGGGTGTCTTGCAAATCAGAAGGCCGCGGCACTGCTGCGGCCTTTTCTGTTGGGCGCGCTATTTTGTCGATCGGAACTCCATGGTATGGAGCGCAGAGCCATAGGGCCCACGAAGCGCTCTTGGGCTGAGTGAAAATTCAGGGCCCATAAGCGCACCGGTTTGCGGCGCGGCAACCTGACAGAAGGAGAACCAGATGCGGTTGAACGAAGTTTCCTTTTCCGACGCGGTCCCGGTGGATGGCTACGGCCCGGGCTTCTTTCGTGTGGGCGGAGAGGTGCAGG
This sequence comes from Phaeobacter sp., assembly GCF_022825805.1. GTDB lineage: Bacteria > Pseudomonadota > Alphaproteobacteria > Rhodobacterales > Rhodobacteraceae > Phaeobacter. The sequence continues at coordinate 12,368 of NZ_JAJDWC010000134.1, read as the reverse complement.
ACGGCCATCTGCTGACCGGCAGCCACAGTACCTCTGTCTGGGGTGGGTATGACGATACCGCGCCTTTGCTGGCGCTTGCGGGTGAGATCGACGTGCTGTTCATCGGCACCGGCGCAGAAGTGGCCCATGTTCCACCAGCGCTGCGCCAACAGCTGGAGGCTGCGGGCATCGGGGTGGAGAGCATGAACTCCCCCGCAGCCTGTCGCACCTATAACGTCTTGCTCTCCGAAGGGCGGCGCATTGCGCTGGCAGCGCTGAGCATCTGAGCAGATCTGTCTCGGCTCCCGTGGCCCAGTGGATTGAGGGCGCGAGGAATTTGGGGGCGGAACAGCGCGCGTTGGCGGGGTATCTGGGACAGCAGATGCGTGGGCTTCAACATCATCATGGCCAGACAATCGGCGCATAGGCCAGCGGGTTGATCTGGCGCAAGGACATCGAACGCAGGATCCGCTTTGCAGGCGGAAGAAACAGGCAGACGCGGACAGTGGGCATGAAGATCGCAGATGTGAGCATTGCACGGGGGGGCGTGCCGGTGCTGGAGGGGGTGAGCTTCCAGCTTGATCCCGGCCGCGCGCTGATCCTGCGGGGACCAAACGGCTGCGGCAAAACCACGTTGCTGCGCACCATCGCAGGCCTGCAGCCGCCCATCGCGGGCAGCATCACCGGTGTCGAAGATGATATCGCCTACGCCGGTCATTCCGACGGCATCAAACTGACGCTGAGTGTGGCGGAAAACCTGGCCTTCTGGGCGGAGGTCTTTGGCAGCTGCGATATTGACCGCGCGGTCGAGGCCTTTGATCTGCGCGCGTTGCTCAACCGACCGGCTGGAGCGTTGTCAGCAGGGCAGAAGCGGCGGCTTGGTCTCGCGCGGTTGATGGTCACGGGGCGGCGGTATTGGGTGCTGGACGAGCCAACCGTCAGTCTGGACCGCGCGTCGGTGGCAAATTTCGCATCCGTGGTGCAGCGCCATCTGGCTGAGGGCGGCGCTGCCTTGATCGCCACCCATATCGATCTGGGTCTGGAGGAGGAGACGCTGGATCTCAGCGCTTATCGCGCCAAACTGCCGGACCTGCAGGACTTTGACGAGGCGTTTTTATGAAGGCCCTGTTGTTGCGAGATCTCAAACTGGCGCTGCGTGCGGGCGGTGGATTTGGGCTTGGCCTCGCGTTTTTCCTGATTGTGACGGTTCTGGTGCCCTTTTCCGTCGGGCCACAATCGGAGCTGTTGTCGCGGATTGCGCCCGGCGTTCTGTGGCTTGGCGCCTTGCTCGCCTGTCTGTTGTCACTGGACCGTGTGTTGGCACTGGATTGGGAGGATGGCACGCTGGATCTGCTGGCGACGGCGCCACTACCCCTGGAGGCGGTGGTCACCATCAAGGCGGCTGCGCATTGGCTCACAACCGCAGTGCCGCTGGTTCTGGTGTCGCCTGTGCTGGGGTTGATGCTGAACCTGCCTGCGGAAGGATTTTCCTGGCTGGTGGTCTCACTGTTTCTGGGCACACCGGCCCTGTCGGTTATCGGCACGTTCGGCGCGGCGCTGACCGTTGGGTTGAAACGCGGCGGGCTGTTGTTGTCGTTGCTGGTTCTGCCGCTTTATGTGCCGACGTTGATTTTCGGCGCCGAGGTTGCGCGCCGCGGGGCTGCGGGGTTTTCGGTTGAAACGCCCCTTTTGATGCTGGCAGGGATCTCGGCTGCCACCATTGCCCTGCTGCCGTTCGCCAGTGCGGCCGTTCTGCGCGTCAATTTGCGCTGAGCTTTCGGTGTGTTTTCGCTGCCGGACAAATTGAGACTTTCGCCAAGAAGAGCTAAGTAGCCACCATGTCGATTTGGAAATTTGCAAACCCCAAGACGTTTTTGACCACCACTGAGCGGCTGCTCCCGGCTGTGTGGGCGCTGGCGGCGGTGCTGTGCGTCGTTGGCTTGATCTGGGGGTTCTTTTTCACCCCTGATGATTTCCGCCAGGGGGCATCGGTCAAGATCATGTTTGTGCATGTGCCTTCGGCCTTCATCGCTATCAATGCCTGGTTCATGATGTTGGTGGCCTCGCTCATCTGGGTGATCCGGCGTCATCATGTCAGCGCTTTGGCGGCCAAAGCAGCCGCGCCTGTTGGGGTGATCATGACGTTGATTGCTTTGATCACCGGCGCGCTGTGGGGCCATCAGATCTGGGGCACCTGGTGGGTTTGGGACCCGCGGTTGACCTCCTTTCTGGTCCTGTTTCTGTTCTATCTTGGCTATGTCGCGCTTTGGGCCGCGATCGAAGATCCCGATACAGCGGCGGACCTGACATCCATCCTGTGTCTGGTGGGCTCGGTCTTTGCGGTGCTCAGCCGTTACGCGGTGCTGTTCTGGAATCAAGGGTTGCATCAGGGCGCGTCGCTCAGTCTCGACAAGGAAGAAAACGTCGCAGATGTCTTTTCCACCCCGCTTTATGTCTGCATGGCAGGTTTTGGCTGTTTGTTCCTGGCCCTTGTTCTGTACCGCACCGGCACAGAGATCAGAGCGCGCCGGGTGCGGGCCTTGATGCTGCGCGAAAGGATGGTGGCATGATGCCCGATCTTGGAAAATACGCCTTTGATGTGCTGGCCTCTTACGGTGCGACCATCACACTGTTGCTGGCACTGGTCGGTGCCACCCTGTGGCGCGGTCGTCGTTTGCGGGCCGAGATGAAAGAGATGGAACAGCGGAGTGGGCGCAATGGCTAAAGTGTCTCCCATCATGGCGCTGCCGATCCTGGTATTTGGTGCCTTTGTTGGCCTGGCTTATGTCGGCATGCAGCGCGATGATCCCGAAGCCCTGCCATCAGCACGCGCGGGACAACCAGCCCCGCCTGTGGTGCTGGCGCCGTTCCCCGGGATCGCAGGCTTTGATGATGCCACCTTGCGCGATGGCGAGGTGAAGCTGGTGAATTTCTGGGCCAGTTGGTGTGCGCCCTGCCGTGTGGAACACCCCAATCTGGATGCCCTGTCAAAAGAAGGGCTCGCCATCTACGGCGTCAATTACAAAGATCAGGAGGCCACGGCTGTCGGTTTTCTCGAAGAGCTTGGCAATCCCTATGCCGGCGTTGGCACCGATGCGCAGGGCCGTATGGCGCTGGACTGGGGGCTTTACGGCGTGCCTGAAACCTATGTGGTGGACGGCGAGGGCACGATCATCCTGCGCTTTGCCGGGCCGATCACCCAGCGCGTGATCGACAACACTCTGCGCCCTGCGATTGAGGCTGCTGCCCAGAACTGACCCGCGCCGCTGACCCGAGCCACTGACCCGAGCCACTGACCCGATCCCATGTCTGCTGCGTGTCGCGATGGCGCGCAACAAAGCGACGACGCAGGATGGGGCAAAAGGAGCATCGGGAACGGGGCTCTATCCCGCGCGCACAGGTCCTCAATGCGGAGCGACCGGACCCCGCGCCTCTGCGCGAACCGCCTGCGCCCAGCGCCCCGGGTTCAGACCACGAGGTAGCTGCGATAGATCTGTTCCTGTGAAATCAACGCATTGATGTCCATGAAATCGCCGCGTTCGGCGCGCCAGGTCAGATAGTTGTCCAACGCCTCTGCCGTGTCCCAGATGTGAAACACCTGCAGCTCGTCATCATCGGTTGATCGCAACAGATACGCGGTATGGCACCCCGGAAACGCGCGGGTTTTGATAATCATGTGTTCCAACATGGCGATCAGTTGATCGCGGTCTTCTGGATTGGGCCGGATCGAAACGACGACTGCATCTTTCAATAGTCTTATCCGTCTAGTCTATGGGCCTTGGCCGCAATGGATTTGGCATGGGCGCGGCGGAAATATGCCGCGTTGCCAGATAGCTTCGACCAGCAAGATTTACGAAACCCTTACGGTGGCGTCGTTTCGGGCGAAAAAAGTCGCTTTTTCGGATGCTGTGTCGCTGCTGTTCCTGTCGGCTGGGGCTGTGGTCCGTTCATATGTGACGTAACGACAGCGGCTGTTGGCGCGTTGCTCGCGGCTTTCTCAAGAATGATTGATTGGTCATTTCACTGCTGCGGCACTACACCTCAGATCCTAGTCGAAAGGTAGGACTTCATGAACGCGATCCGCTCTCTCATTGCTGCGCTGAGTTTGGCGATGCCCTTTGCTGGCGGGGCTGTGGCCCAGGCCGTTGATGCCCAGGCGGCCGATCCGCAGGCTGCGGGCTCTGTGGCGTTTGAATTGCAGAAACCGCTTGTGGTGGTTGAGCTGTTCACGTCGCAAGGTTGCTCGTCCTGTCCGCCAGCGGATGCGTTGTTGCATCAGTTGACCAAACGAAACGATGTGCTGCCACTGGCGCTGCATGTGGATTATTGGGACTACATCGGCTGGAAAGATCAATTCGCAAGCCCCGAACACACCCGCCGTCAGAAAGGCTATGCCCAGATCGGCGGGCGGCAGATGGTCTACACACCGCAGATGATCATTCATGGTCAGGATGATGTGGTTGGCGCTGACGCGATGAAGCTGGCGGATGCGATCGCGGCCCATCGTGGTCGGGCTGAACCGGTTGAGGTGTCGTTGGCACCGCAGGCGGATGGCGAAGTGCTGTTGACCCTGACGGCCAGTGGCGCGGCTGCAATGCCTGACGGGCCTGTGGCGGTGCAGCTGGTGCGTTACACCCCGCTCCAAACAGTTGATATCTCGCGCGGGGAGCTGGCCGGGCACCGCCTGTCCTATGCCAATGTGGTGGAACAGATTGACCGCATTGCCAATTGGGACGGTGCGGAGGATCTGACCCTGCGCGTTGCGCTGACGGATGATTTGCCTGCTGCGGTGATCGTTCAGGCCGCGCCCTTCGGGCGGGTGTTGGCGGCTGCGCGGTTGCAGTGATCGCGCAGGTTGGCGGCCGATTAGGTTTTGGGGGACTTGGCCGTTTTGGGTAGCGGCACATAGGGTTTCCAACGCCGGTGGACCCAGAACCATTGCCCCATATGCTGGCGCACCAGGCTTTCCAGCTGTTGGTTTACCGTCGTTGTCATCGTAACCGCATCGGTCTGGGGAATTTCATCCTGCAGGATGATTTCAAAGTCGAGCCCGTTGTCCTGCCGGATCGCGTAGACCGGGATCATGGCGGCATCGTATTTCAGGGCCAGTTCTGCCGGGACAATGGATGTAACCGCCGGTTTGCCGAAAAAATCGATCTCGGTGCCGCCATGGGCATGCAAATCTGCGACGATGGCAATGATGCCGCCGGTTTTCAGATGCCGCACCATTTCCATCATGCCGCGCTTGCCCTGTTCGAACATCGGCTTTCCGGTTTGTTCGATGGCGTTGACATAATGGGTGTTGAAATAGGGGTTTGCCATGCGCCGATAGAGCGCCCCCATGGTAAAGCCCCGTCGGATCAGATTGGCGCGCGCGGCGTCGTAATTGCCAAAATGCCCGGTCACCAGGATCACTGGCCGATTGGCGGCGCGGGCGGCTTCCAGCGCTTGTAGGCCAGGGCCGGTCACGGGCGCACGCCAGGCGCGTTCCAAGAACGGTTTCGCTGCGTAAAGCTCGGCCACCACGCGCCCGATATTGTCGCTGACCTGATGGCACAATTTAGTGACGTCTTCCTGCGACAGATCGGGGCAGGTCAGCGCAAGGTTCGATCGGATCCGTTTGTGAAAGCCCACCCATGGCGCGGCGGTCCGCAGCACCCAGCCCATAGTCGGAACGCGCAAATGATAGGGGATCAGGCCGATGCCCCGGATGATCCCTTGCAGCACCAGATTGCTGGCAAAGTAGCTGGCGCGCCTTCCAAAAGACAGCTGTGAAGGATCAACAGGCATAGAGGAAAGACATGGCAGAGGGACCTGATCGGTGCGGGCTTGGATTTCGTTGTGACCATAGCTGCTGGTGGGAACAGGCACAAGGAGATGTCTGCTGCGGCCATGCGGGGTCGGGGCGATTGACTGCCCGCATCTGGGGGTCACATATTAAGACGCAATACCAGAGGGTTGACTGTTAGTGTTGATGTAAGATCTGACCTGCTTGAACGCCCCCACCAGGCAGATGACCGTGGGTTAACCAGCGGATACGCAGGCCAGATCCGCAGGCTAAGGTCCTGCTGACGGATCACGATACAAAGGGCCGGACGTGCGCGCTGCGAGCGCATACTGCGTTTCGAAGCGACGGGTTGCCTGACAGGCCAATCACTCGATCAACAGACAAGTCAACTGTCGGGCCAATCGGTTCACCATATTGCGCGCGGCCCGGTAGGGTCGCAGACATCAATCTTCTTCTTCCTCGTCCACCGCCCGCAGTTCGATTTCGCCATTGCTGACCATTTCGCGCAGGACATTCACGATCGTGCTCATGGCGTTTTCGCCAACGCTGCGCTTGACCTTGCCGCGTTCGGCCACTTCTTCGCGAATGTTGGTGGCCATCCGGCTGGACATATTGGCCAGCATGAATTCGCTCGACTCCACGTCTTCTTCGTCGGTGGCAAAGGCGATGGAGGTAACCAGATCCTGCTGGGCCACCAGACGTGCAATTTTGGGCACATCGACCGGGCTGACACGCTGCGCGATGAGCGCATAGGTGAAGATCGATTTGCGAACGTCGCCTGCAAATTCTTCGTCTTCTTCGTCCAGCGCGGTGAGCACCTCATCGCGTTTGGCTGCAGCGGCCTGGGTGAGGATGGCACCCATGCGCTGACCCGGCGTTTCGTCAAAGGCGACTTCTGGACGGGCCTCGATCTGCGCGGCCAGGGACAGACCAATGCGATCCACGGTGTCGGGGGTCACCGCGCCTGTTTGGCTGACAGCATAGGTGATGCGCCGGGCAACGGGGCCGGGCAGGTGGATCAGCATCTGCGCGGCCTTGGCAGTGTCCAGTTTGGACAGGAGAACGGCGGCCACCTCGGTGCTTTCGGCCTGGGCCAGCTCAGCCAGCTCTTCGGGTTCGAGCGCGCGCAGGCGTTCCCATGGGTCGCCAAATTGGCGCACGCCTGCCTCCTTGCGCAGGCGGCTGTGGGTGTAGCGGCTGATTTTACCTTCCATGGCGCTGAGCGCACCGGCCAGACCGTTGGGGAAATGCAGCCCCACATTGTCCAGCATTTCGGCAAATTCATTGGCCACTTCGTTCAGCGTGTCGCGATCCACCAGACCCATGCGCCCCATTTGCTGGGTCAGTTCGATCTGCAGATCGTCGGGCAGGGATTCCAGTGGGATGTCTTCGCCTTCGTTCAGCAGCAGGCGAACGACAATGGCGGCTTTGGCTTTGCCCGACAGGCGGGATTTGCTGGGCCCCGGTGCGGCAGGCGCCAGGGCAGGCATGTCCAACGCCCCGCCGCCGCCAAAATCGGATCCACCAAAATCACCGCCAAAGTCCATATCTCCCATTCCGCCCATGCCGCCCAGAGGGGCAGGCGCGGCGAAATCGCCGGGATCGTTGGAAGATGTCGCCATGGGAAGCGCCAAAGCGTTGTCATTCTGCATTTCTGAGCCCTAGCCAAAAAGATTCTCTTTCTGTTGTTCCACCTTAGGCTGAGACCCGTAAAGAAATGCTAAAAATCAATAGCTTTGGGTCTGCTGCGTTTCCAATGCTAGACGCAGGGAGGCTTCGGCCCAGGTTCCGGTGCCACCGGTTGCTCGGATCGCTTTCCATTGCGCCAGCGCGTCACCCAATCGGCCTTCTTTGACAAACCCCTGACCCATATAGGAGCGCGCCAGATGATTGGCCGGGTCGGCGTCAATCGCCTGTTCGTAATAGACATTGGCCAATTCGGTGTTGCCGAGTTTGCGATGGGTAAAGCCCCAATAGGTGAGCACCCAACCCGCATGTTGATCCGCAGCCAGGGTCAGCAGTTCCTGGGCATCATGCAGGCGGTCTGCATAGGCCAGTTCGCGCACGGTCTGGTAGAGCCCGTCCTGATCCAGGGAGGAATTTTTGATTTTCACGCAGCGCTTTTTGTCCTCGTCCCAGATCCGGCCAACTTTGCATTCCTTGGTGGTTTGCGTCGGTTTCGGAGGGGAGCTGTCGCCGCCGCCTGCGGCAAATGTCGCACCGGCCAGGCACACAGCAGGCAGCGCCAGCAACATACTGCGCACAGCGGTCGGCAGGGCAAGGGCGGGGAAGTTGGAGATCAATGGCATGTCACGGTCCTTGTCATACGTGCGCCAATCAGCATGCGGCGCTCCGGATGAGTGTAGAGCGATTGTGCCAAAGTCAGTATAAAATCAAAGTGAAGGATGGTGACTGTATAGATTCCGGAGTTCGGATTTCAGGCAAGCGAACTGCGGTGGCGCGGACCAGAAACCTAACAACAGCCCGCACAAGATGCCAAACAAAAACGGCTGCCACATCAGATGCAGCAGCCGTGGGACCTGTCAGATAGTTCTGATAAGGGTCTGTTTATTCACCGAAAACCCGGCGGAAAATGGTGTCGACGTGTTTGGTGTGATAGCCCATGTCGAACTTTTCGTTGATCGCCTCTTCGCCCAGAGCCGCGACGACATCCCCATCTGCCAACAGCAATTCGCGGAAATCAACGCGCTCTTCCCAGACCTTCAGCGCGTTGCGCTGCACCATGGAATAGGCGTCTTCGCGGCTCACACCGGCCTGCGTCAGCGCCAGCAGAACGCGTTGCGACATCACCAGACCAGGGAATTTGTTCATGTTGTCGAGCATGTTTTCCGGGAACACCAGCATCTTGTCGATCACGCCGGCCAGACGGTGCAGCGCAAAATCCAATGTGACGGTGGCATCCGGGCCAATGCCGCGCTCGACGGAGGAGTGCGAGATATCGCGTTCATGCCAAAGGGCTACATTTTCCATCGCCGGAATGACCGTCATACGCACAAGCCGCGCCAGACCGGTCAGGTTTTCGGTCAGCACCGGGTTTTTCTTGTGCGGCATCGCGGAGGAGCCTTTCTGCCCCATGGAGAAGAATTCCGCGCCCTCCAGCACTTCGGTGCGCTGCATGTGGCGGATTTCGACTGCGACGTTTTCGATCGAGGATGCAATCACCCCAAGCGTGGCAAAGAACATGGCGTGACGGTCGCGGGGGATCACCTGGGTGGAAATCGGCTCTGGCCGCAGGCCGAGCTGTTCGCAGACATGTTCTTCGACGCGTGGGTCAATATTGGCGAATGTGCCAACAGCGCCGGAAATCGCACCGGTTGCCACATCTTCGCGCGCGGCCAGCAAACGCTGTTTGTTGCGGTCCATTTCGGCGTAGAAGCGGGCAAAGGTCAGGCCCATGGTGGTGGGCTCGGCGTGGATGCCGTGGCTGCGGCCAACGCGAACGGTGTCTTTGTGCTCCAGCGCGCGTTTCTTCAGCGCGGCGAGCAGAGTGTCCATGCCTTCCAGCAGGATATCTGCAGCACGCACCAGCTGGACGTTCAGGCAGGTGTCCAGGACATCAGAAGAGGTCATGCCCTGATGCACAAACCGGGCTTCCTCGCTGCCGACATGTTCTGCCAGATGGGTGAGAAAGGCGATCACATCGTGTTTGGTGACGGCTTCGATTTCGTCGATGCGGGCGACGTCGAATTCCACGTCTTTGGCTTTCCACACGGCGTCTGCATTCTCCCGCGGGATGACGCCCAGATTTGCCATCGCTTCGCAGGCATGTGCTTCGATTTCATACCAGATCTTGAACTTGGTCTCAGGGGACCAGTTGGCTACCATGGCGGGGCGGGAATAGCGTGGGATCATGGGCGAATGCACCTTTATGTGATTGGGCAGCGGATGATTGGCCTATTAGAGGACGCAGGACCATACAGCAAGGTGGTGAGGGTAGAATGAGACAGTTTGCCATGATGATTGCGGTATCATCCGCAGTGTCGGCGCTGGGATCCGTCGCATCGGCAGAAGAGTGGCGTCTTCTCACTGGGCCTCAGGCCCATGTAGCGCTGGAGGGTAAGGCGCTGGTCTATGACAATGGCGCCTCGCAGACGTTCCATGCCTCTGGGCGCACGCTTTATAACGCCGGGCACGACAGCTGGGGCTCCTGGGCAATCCGGGATGGGCAATATTGCTCCACCTGGCCGCCATCGAACCTCTGGGCCTGTTATGGGCTGGAAACCGACGGCACGGCACTGCGTTTCGTCGGTGAGCACGGGGCTATCACCGTCGGGCGTTATCAATAACGCCTGCGCGCCTTGTCTGGTATGGCGTCTGACAAGGCGCGCAGGCTTTTGGTTTTTAGTTACTGAGCCTGCGCAGTCGGCTCTGTGTCCTGCGGCCGGTCATCCAGCCGGGTCATCACCTTGGCACCGTGTTCGAGGGTGCGATGCACCGGACAGCGATCTGCAATCTCCAGCAGGCGTGCGCGCTGTTCGTCATCCAGCGGACCCTTGAGATAGATCACCCGCGTGAATTGATCGATTTTTGCTGGACCAGAGGGCAGGGCGTCCTGGGCGTGTACCTTGTCATGAGAGACATCAACGCTGACGCTCTCTAGCGGCCAGCCTTTACGGCGGGCATACATGCGCAGGGTCATCGACGTACAGGCACCCAGACCTGCTGCCACAAACCCATAAGGCGTCATGCCCTTGTTGGTGCCACCATAGGCCAGCGGCTCATCGGCATAGGTGTGGTGACGTGGGCCGGATTGGACATCCTGCAGAAATCCGCTCGGGTCGGCTTCGGTGACGCGCAAAACGCCCTCGGGCGCACCCGGCGGTGGTGCCGGGGGGGACAGGTCGATGTAGCGCCCGGCCCAAGCGGCAATCACATCGGCTGCGTATTCGGCGTCTTTGGCCCGGGTGATCAGGTGGTCGGCATCATCCAGGGTGACAAAGCTCTTGGGGTGTTTGGCCGCGCCAAAAATCTCTGCCGCGTTGTCGATGCTGACGGTGGCATCCAAAGGTGCATGCATCACCAAAAGCGCGGCATCAAGCGCCTCAATGGCGGGCGTCAGGGATTCTGCGCGGATATCATCGACAAATTGCTTGCGGATGGTAAATGGCCGATCCGCCAGGCTGACTTCGGCCGCGCCCTCGCGATCAATCGTGCTCAGCGCATCAGCAAATTGATGCGCCACATGGCCCGGATCGGATGGGGCCCCAAGGGTGACAACGCCGCGCACAGAGGGCAGACCGGCCCGCGCGCGCAGAACCGCAGCACCGCCGAGCGAATGGCCGATCAGCAAGGTTGGGGCCAGACCACGCTGCGCCAGATATTGGCCTGCGGCGATCAGATCCGCGACATTGGAGGTGAAGTTGGTGTTGGAGAATTCGCCCGCAGAATGGCCAAGCCCGGTAAAATCAAACCGCAACACCGCAATCCCCATCGCGGCCAAACGGGCCGAGATCCGACGTGCGGCCGGGATGTCCTTGGAGCAGGTGAAACAATGAGCAAACAACGCGGTTGATAGGACCGGCCCGTCCGGCAGGTCCAGGCGGGCGGCCAGTTGATCACCAGCGTGACCCTGAAATGAAATGCGTTCGACGGGCATGACGATAGCCTTTGTATGGAGTTGCTTCTAAGGTGCGCCCACAGCCGGTGCAGCACAAGCAGATAGCCGGGGACGTCACGGGAAGGTGAGCAATGGTGACAGCAGTGGGGCCGAATATGTCAGGCCAGCAGGAATATTGTGCGGGACTGGGTGGTTTTGTGCCGAAAACGCCGCGCGATCATGACATGTGGCAGCGCATTGTGGGCTTTTGCAACAGCGAGCCCAAGGCCTTTGACCGAGATCCTGCAACAGGCCATGTGACCGGATCCGCCTTTGTCCTGTCGGCGGACCGACGCTCTGTGCTGTTGTGTCATCACCGCAAACTGGATCGCTGGCTGCAGTTGGGGGGCCATTGTGACGGGCTTGCGGATGCCTATTTCACCGCCTGGAAAGAAGCCTACGAAGAAAGCGGCCTGCGCCGGATCCGGCCTCTGTCACAGCGGGTGATCGACGTTGACATCCACATGATCCCGCAAACGCCGCGGGAGGTTGCGCATCTGCACTATGACGTGCGCTATCTGTTTGTGGCTGAGGCCGGGCAGATTGCGGCCAGTGCGGAATCAAAAGCCCTGGCCTGGGTGCCGCTGAACCGCCTGCAGGAGGTCACGGATGCGCCGAGTGTGCTGGTCCTGACCGAAAAACTGGATGCGTTTCTGGCGGACTGCGGCTGAGGTCACGGCTGTTTGATTTGAGGACGGTCCAGATGCCGTGAGCGTCCAAACCCTCTGACAGTTTGGACGCCCTGATGAGGCCCCTCATATGGGTGTTCTTCATATGGGGCCTGCATCAGGGCGTTGGGATCACGCTTCGCCCGCTTACCACCCTTCAATTTATCCAGACGTTCCAGAGTTTGGGGATTTTTGCGTAGCCAGCGATGGATCTTCTGATAACGCGAAGGCCTGTTTTGAAGAGTGAGCACAGGGAACGGCGGGCTTTTCGAATCCCCTTTTTTCGCCACCCTCGGCGACGTTTTTTTCTTCGGTA
>NZ_JAJDWC010000028.1 GCF_022825805.1 Phaeobacter sp. | reverse complement strand
AATACACGTCTTCGAACTTCATAAGTCGAACTTCCTGTAACACTTCTGTCCGCTTCATAACGCCTCCTTTCGGAGACATGATAAAACCGGACAGATCGCATGTTACCTACACCGGACATATCGCTTGTTAGCGACATTGCGCCTGTCTTGGCATTTGCAACTCGGCTGGCGCCATGTAAACTGATCAGAGCAGCGCTGATGGCATGACCAAGTTCACTTATCCGGTGTCCGGACTGGGTGTTCGTCATTCGTATTCTGGCCTCAGGTCAGATGGGTATCGGCGGCAGCGTGACAACACAGACGGCACATCGGTCCAGCAAACCGAGACGCCCAACAGCAGAGGTCAAGAATGGCGCGGCCCAAAGTTGGCATTATCGGGAATTCCTATCTGATCAACGATGACTATCCGGCCCATGCCGGTGGTACGATGAATTCGGAGGCCGTGGCGGATGTGTCAGGCTGCATGCCGTTGCTTATCCCGTCTGATCCTCGGTTTTTGTCGGTCGAGGAGCTGTTGGAGACATTTGATGGGTTCCTGCTGACCGGCGGGCGCCCGAATGTGCACCCCAATGAATACGGCGAGGCCGCCACCGAAGCGCATGGGGCCTTTGATCAGGCGCGTGACGCCATCACCTTGCCCCTGGTGCGGGCCTGCGTAGAGCGGGGGCAGCCGTTTCTGGGTATTTGCCGCGGCTTTCAGGAGGTGAACGTCGCGATGGGCGGCACGCTTTATCCTGAAATCCGTGACCTGCCGGGGCGTATGAACCACCGGATGCCACCTGACGGGACGCTGGAGGAGAAGTTCGCCATGCGCCACACAGTGGCATTGACCGAGGATGGCGTATTCCACCGCGTCTTTGGCGCGCCCGAGGTGATGACGAATTCACTGCATGGGCAGGGGATCAAGACCGCGGGCAGCCGGATTGTCATTGATGGGTATGCGCCCGACGGCACGCCGGAGGCGATTTATGTCAAGGATGCGCCAGGCTTTACCCTGTCTGTTCAATGGCACCCGGAATGGGACGCTGCAAATGATCCTGTGTCGCGTCCGCTGTTTCAGGCCTTTGGCGATGCGGTGAGAGCTTGGGCCGTCGACAAAGGCACGGGCCAACAGGATGGCAGTCGGCAGATTGCCTGAGCACCCACCACCCGGTCATATCCGAAGTGCGCGCCCTGACGATGCTACCGCCCTGGCATAGGTGTTTTTTCGGGCCGTACGGTTTGGTGCTGCAATAGCCTATAGTGATGCGCAACGCGAGGCTTGGTGCCCGGCATTGCCCTCGCACGAACGATTGGTTGAACGTCTCGCTGATGGTCGCCGCACCTGGGTTTGGGAGGCGCCGCAGGATGATGGCCCTGCGCCGGTTGCTTTCATCGATCTGCAGGTGAAAGACGATGGTTTGGGGTACATCGACATGCTGTTTTGTGATCCGGAATTCACCAGAATGCGCATTGCTGGGCGGCTTTATGATGGGCTGGAGCATTTCGCACAGGCGCTGGGGTTGGCCCGGCTGCAAGTGGATGCCAGCGAATTGGCCGCGCCGGTGTTCCAGAGCCGCGGATTTGAGATCTGCGCGCGCCAAAATGTGGAGCGCAACGGGGTGACTCTGCACAATTATCGGATGGAAAAACGGCTCTGACCCGCCCGTGTTGAGCAGGTCGCCGGTAGGCCTGCCAACCCGCCTGCGTAAAGCTTCCATGAGCCGGGTAAATTGGCCGGGTACATAGGCCGGACAGAACCGCGCGGCCTATGTGCGTTTTATCTGATAACCGAGATCAATCGCCCTGATCAGAACACCAGGTCGAAGTCATGCATCAAGGGCAGGCTGCGCGCGCGCCGACCGGTGAGATCGAAGATCGCATTGGCCAGAGCTGGCGCTGCAGGCGGTGTGCCCGGCTCCCCTGCGCCGCCCATATGAGGCTGGTTTTCCAGCAGGGCGACCTCCACCTGTGGCATGGTGTGCATGCGCAACGCGTCGTAGTCGGGGAAATTCTCCTGCTCAACGGCCCCACCATCAAGGGTGATTTCTCCAAAACAGGCGGCAGACAACCCATAGACCATCCCGCCAAACATCTGCGCGCGGGTGTTGTTCGGGTCGATGACCCGGCCAAGATCTGCGGCGATCCAGGCTTTGGTCATGCGGATTTCGCCGTCTTCATCGGCAACTTCGATCACCTGCGCAACCGGTGTGCCAAAACTGTAGGCCAGGGCGACACCACGGCCGATCCCGTCTGGTGTGCTGCCGGTCCAGCCCGACATGTCGCGCACAGTCTCCAGAACTTTGGCCGCAGGTTCCCATTCTGCGCGGGCCAGCTCCAGGCGGAACTCCAGCGGATCGCGCTCGGCGGCATGGGCCATCTCGTCCAGGATGCAGTCGGAGAAGAACCCGTTGAACGATGCCCCGACCGAGCGCCAGAACCCGACAGGGATCATCGGTTTGGTCAAATACCCTTCGACGCGGAAATTTGGGATCGCCAGCGGCTGGTTGAAAGCGGTGTCCACATGGCCCTTGTCCGGGCCGCTCATCGGCAGACCCAACATACGGCCCGCGCCTTCGACGGTGGTGGATTGCGCGGCGATCTTGCCGTGAACACTCAGAGCTTTGCCATCCTTCACCGCGGCGCGATACCGGGCGATGGCGCCGGGACGGTAGAAATCATGGCTCATGTCTTCTTCCCGGCTCCAGGTGAGCTGGACCGGTGTGCCGGGCATTTGCATCGCCACCTGCACCGCGCGGTCGATGTAGTCGGTTTCAATGCGCCGCCCAAAGCCGCCCCCCAGATATGTGGTTGTGACATCGATGGCATCTGTGTCCAACCCGGTGAGCGCGGCTGCGGATTTCTGCACGATGGTCGGGCCCTGGTTGGGCGCCCAGATGCGCAGGGCGTCGCCCGTGAACAACGCGGTCGCATTCATCGGCTCCATCGTGGCATGGGCCAGATGGGGCAGGCGGTACTCTGCCTCGATCACGGTGGCGTCTGCGGGCAGACTGTCCACATCCCCGTCGTCACGCATGGTCGAATTTGGCGCAGCCTCAAAACTGCGGGCGATTTCGTCAAAAATCGCATCGGTCGTTTCGGGGTAGGGGGCAGGCTCCCAATCGACCTCGATGGCATCGACCGCTTGCTGCGCCAGCCAGGTGTTTGTGGCCACCACGGCAACAGCGTCGCCCAGATCTAGCACGCGCTCTACACCTGGCATGGTGTTTGCGACAGTGGCATCAAACCGCGTTTTGCCAACTCCGAAGTGCGGGCTTTGTTTGATGGCGGCAAATTTCATCCCCGGAAGGCGCACATCGACACCAAATTCTGCGGTGCCTGTGGCCTTGGCGATCATATCGATGCGGGGGACGTCTTTGCCGATCAGCCGCCACTGGGACGCGGGGCGCAGGTCGGCATCAACCGGCTCTAGCGCTGCGGCGGCCTGGGCAAGATCGGCGTAAGACAGCGTACGGCCGTCCGGGCTGATCACCTGGCCGTCCTTGGTGTCGAGCTGGTTGCGATCAACACCCAGTTCATTGGCTGCGGCCTGTTTCAGGGTCTCGCGCGCTGTGGCCCCGGCCACGCGCATGCGTTCAAACCCATCGCGCATAGAGGAGGATCCGCCTGTGACCTGCAGATCGAGGAATTTGGACATATGTCCAACCACTTCGCCCAGGGAATGCTGGAAATTGCTGCGATCATAGCCGCGACCGGGCAGCGCCTCGGACATCATGGCACTGTTGTAATAGGCTTTGGCTGCCGGGCCGTGCAGCACCGTGACCTTGGATGGATCGACATCCAGTTCTTCGGCAATCAGGCTGGCCCATGTGGATTTGACGCCCTGGCCCATTTCGGCCCGCGGGGCGATCAATGTCACCCCGGATTGATCGACAAAGACAAACGGGTTCAGGACAGCGCGGCCATCTTTGGCCTGCAGAGGGTTGGGGGCGGGCTGGTGGTATTTATACGTGCCGAAGGCGACACCACCCACGATGGCTGCCGATCCGATGAGAAAGCTGCGGCGGGCGATTTTCTTGAGGCTGGCCATGTCTTAGGCTTCCTTTATCATCTGGGCGGCGTCGTGGATGGCGGCGCGGATGCGCGGGTAGGTGCCACAGCGGCACAGATTGCCCTGCATCGCGTCGTTGATATCGGCATCCGAGGGCGAGGGGTTTTCGGCCAACAGGCTTGCGGCCTGCATGATCTGGCCGGACTGGCAATATCCGCATTGCGCAACCTGATTGGCGATCCAGGCCTTTTGCACCGCCGCCAGCGTGTCTGGCGTGCCGATCCCTTCGATCGTGGTGATGTCGTCCCAGACATCAGACAGAGCCACCTGACAGGAGCGCACGGCTTCGCCACCGATGTGCACCGTGCAGGCGCCGCAGGCGGCGACGCCACAGCCGAATTTGGTGCCGGTCAGCCCGATTTCATCCCTGAGCACCCACAGAAGGGGCACGTCTTCGGGGAGGTCAACCTGATGTGACTTGCCATTGATGCGAAGTGTGGTGGACATGGCGGGCCCTTTCTATGCTGGCCGGTATTGGTTTGCGCTGGCGCGTCGTTACCTTCTGACAAAATGATCTCAAAATGTCATGGTGTCAATTGACAAATTTCCGTTGAAATGTCAGAAGCCCACTATGGCATTTGATGAGACAGACCCGCGCCATTGCGCGATCAGAAAAGCGGCCTGGACGGCCTTTTCAACCTATGGATTCCGCAAGACCTCTATGGATGACATCGCCAAAGGTGCAGGCATGTCGCGCCCGGCGGTGTATCTGCATTTCAAGAACAAAGAAGCGATTTTGAAGGCACTGATCGATGCCTATTACAGCGATACGTCACAGGCTGTTCGAGCGGCTCTGGACACAGAAGGGGGGCTGGAGACGCGCATCCGCGCCGCTTTTGAAGCGCAGGGCGGTGCGGCGATGGAGGCCATGCTCAACACGCCCCATGGCATGGAAACCCTCGAAGCCAGCATGAGCACCGCCAGTGAAAACATCCAGGCGGGTGAGGGGTTGATGCGCGATGTTTATGCTGAATGGTTGGCGCGCATGGCGAAGGCGGGATGTGTGACCCTGCCTGGCACCGCAGAGGACGTGGCGCGCACGTTCTGCAGTGCCATGAAAGGGGTAAAACACACGGCGTCGGATTATGCCGCCTACCGCACGGGCGTTTTGCTGCTGGCACAGGTGTTTGCAGCAGGACTTTCACCGCGTTGACAGACGCTTAGGGCCTGTTGTTGCCCTTCGCGACTGCCCCTGACAGCGGGTGTGTTCCTCGCTTCTCGCGGGGTCTGATCTGTCAGTTCGTCCCGACTACAGCGTCGTGCGCAGATGCCAGAGTTCGGGGAAGAGTTCGACCTCCAGCATCCGTTTCAGATAACTGACACCCCCTGTACCGCCGGTGCCGCGCTTGAAGCCAATCACTCGTTCCACCGTGGTGACGTGATTGAACCGCCAACGCCGGAAATAGTCCTCAAAATCCACCAACTTTTCTGCCAGTTCATAGAGATCCCAATGAGCCTCGGTGTTGCGGTAAACCTCGCTCCAGGCGGCTTCGACCGCTGGATGGGGCGCGTAGGCCTCTGACAGGTCACGGTTCAACACCTCCTGGGGCAGCTCAAACCGCTTGCCCAGGGTGCGCAGCGCCACATCATAAAGCGATGGCTGGCTCAGCTCTTCCTCCAGCAGGGCCAAAATGTCCGGGCGATGGGCATGAGGGCGCAACATCGCCTTGTTGCGGTTGCCGAGCATGAATTCGATCTGGCGATATTGATGGGACTGGAACCCCGAACTCTGCCCGAGTTCATCGCGAAACGCCGTGTAATCCGAAGGCGTCATGGTGCGCAGCACATCCCAGGCGGAGTTCAGCTGCTCGAAAATGCGGGCAACACGGGCCAGCATCTTGAAGGCTTCGTGGGGTTTGTCCGTCAGCAGCCGCTGTCGCGCCGCGGTCAGCTCATGGATGGCAAGACGCATCCACAGTTCAGATGTCTGATGCTGGATGATGAACAGCATCTCATCGTGGGTATTGGTCCAGGTTTTCTGGGCGTTCAACAGCGTATCCAGCGACAGGTAGTCACCATAGGACATACGCCCGTCAAAGGACATTTGCGCGCCTTCTTTGGCGGGATCATAGGGGGTGGACATGGAGTGGCTCCTTACTGCTCCGGTAGTGTATCAGATCACGGGAACAGGGGCCTTTCTCCGGTTGAGCGTGCCACATTGTGCCAGCCGACGCCACAGAGCGACCCACCCTGCCGGGCGGCAGAGTGGCAATTGCGCAGATTGGCCAAGGTATGCGGGCGTGGATCGCATCAGGTGACCGCGTTTCGCATGTGGTATTCCGGCCGGTCCCACAGCGCATTGGTCATGACATCTTCCAGAATGTCGACGGCAGCGCGCACATCGGCTTCGTCGATGTAGAGCGGGGTAAAGCCGAACCGCATGATATCAGGCGCGCGGAAGTCGCCAACCACACCACGGGCAATGAGGGCCTGCATGGCAGCGTAGCCCTGGGCAAAATGGAACGAGACCTGGCTGCCCCGCTGGCGCCCGTCGCGGGGCGAGGCAAGGGTGAGATCGGGGCAGCGGGCTTCGACCTCGGTGATGAACAGATCGCAAAGCGCAATCGATTTGGCCCGTACATCGGCCATATCCGCCATGTCCCAGATATCCATCGACGCCTCGAGTGCGGCGAGCTGCAGAATTGGCGGGGTGCCAACGCGCATGCGCTCAATGCCGCTGCCGGGCTTGTAGCTGAGGTCAAAGTCAAACGGTGCGGCATGTCCCAGCCAGCCGCTCAGCGCGGGGCGGGAGGTATCGGCATGGCGCGGTGCCACATAGATGAAGGCCGGGCCGCCAGGGCCGCTGTTGAGGTATTTGTAGGTGCAGCCAACGGCGAAATCCGCCTTGCAACCCGCCAGGTCCACTGGCAGGGCGCCCGCGGAATGGGCCAGATCCCAGACCGTCAGGACGCCTGCGGCGTGGGCTTGTTCCGTCAGCGCGCGCATGTCGTGTTTGCGCCCGGTGCGGTAATCCACCTCCGTCAGCATCAACACCGCGACATCCTCGGTGATATGGGCGCTGACCTCTTCGGGGGCGACCACACGCAGTGCGTAATCCGGGCCCAGTGATTTGATCAGACCCTCGACCATATAAAGATCGGAGGGAAAGTTGCCGCTGTCGGACAAAACCACCTTGCGAGTGGGGTTCAGCTCCAGCGCGGCGGCCACGGCCTGATAGACCTTGATCGACAGGGTGTCGCCCATCACCACATGGCCCGGTTCCGCGCCGATCAGGCGGGCAATGCGGTCACCGATGGCGGTGGGCTGCTGCATCCAACCGGCCTTGTTCCAGCCGGTGATCAGCATCTCGCCCCATTCGTCCTCAACGGTTTTGCGCACCCGCTCTGCGGCGCTGCGCGGCATTGGCCCCAGAGAGTTGCCATCAAGGTAGATCATCCCTTCTGGCAAGGAAAACAAAGCTTTGGTTGCGGCGAAATCGGTCATCTGTGCCTCTTGTGATTGGCGCAAGCGGTGCCTGCATCGCGGATTTCATGACATCCATAACGTGCTATCGAAGCACGCTGACCCTGTCCAGCCTGCACAAGGGGATCGGAGTGTTGGCGGGATGGCAGGCCGGGTGGTCAGCCCAGTGGCTCTGGTCTGGCCACCGGCGATTTCGATGGTCTGCCCGTTGATCGACTGGGACCCCGGACCACACAGCCATAGCAGCGCAGCTGCGACTTCCTCAGGCTCGATCAGGCGTTTGTGCGGGTTGGCAGAGACCATGATATCGAGCGCTTTTTCCGCGCTCACCCCGGCGCGCTCGGCAATCGATGTGATGTTGCGGTCCACGATCGGCGTATCCACATATCCCGGACACAAGGCATTGAATGTAAAAGGCGTGCCCATGTAATCCTCGCTCAATGCGCGGGTCAGGCCGACCATGCCATGTTTGGTCGCGGTATAGCAGGCCCCGCCTTTCAACCCACGCAGACCGGCAATGGAGGACACGGTGACCACACGGCCCCAATCGGTCTGATGCATGGATTTCAGCGCCTCCCGGATGGTCAAAAACGCCCCATCAAGGTTGGTGGCCATCATGTTGCGCCAGAAATCCATCGTTGTTTTGTGCAGCGCTTTGCCCTCTGCTACGCCTGCGTTGGCCACGCAGATCTGGATCGGGCCGCGGGAGGCAACTGCGGTGTCGATTTTCTGGATCACATCCTGTTCGTCGCGCACATCCATTGCCAGTGCAGAGATCCGATCTGTTGCGATGGCGTCCAGCACATCTTGTCTGCGGCCCGTGATGGTGACCTCGGCACCGGCCTGTGCCAGCGCCTGCGCCATGGCCAATCCGATGCCGGTGCCGCCACCGGTGATCAATGCGTGTTTGCCCTGCAATGTCATTTGGGTCTCCCTGTTCTGTCTCTCGCGCCCGGGTCAGCCTAGCGGTCTGATGGGGGGCTGCAAGATATCCGTCGCGCCAACACGATCTGCGCAACTGGGCTGCCGTTGGGATATACTATGATTAAAAATTGGGCAGTTGCCCGCAAAACAAGCGGGTTTGTGGATGGAATCCCAAAGTATACGTAGTCATTTCTGCCAAATCATGCAGGATCATGCCGCAAAGGGGCTCGGATTCGCCGCTTCTGAGACAACGGATGTTCGGTGTGACACTGGGACATCCAGACCGGAGGCGAGGGGGCTTTGGGGAGTCTGGATGAGGCGGCCTGAGATGGATAGCCCGGGTTGGACAGCCTGGGTGGGATAGTCCGGTCCTGTAGAAATGAGAGGGTTCAGCGGGAATGGCGCTGCTGAAAACATGGGTGGATACACCGCCAGTCTGGTTGGTAGGATTTTTGTTTCTTGCGTGGGTGCAAGGGGCACAGGCCTCTTTGGGGTTGAGCCTGACCGCCACGGAGGGTGCGCAAATGGTGCGTTTTCTGAGCGGAGTCCTGATCGGCGGTGGTATCTTGTTGATGCTGCTCGCGGTGATCGAACTGCAGCGCCATCGCACAACGGTTCATCCCCATGGCCATCCGATCGCCTTGGTGCAGAGCGGGATATTCTCACGCAGTCGCAATCCGATTTACCTGGGAGACTGCCTGCTGCTCCTTGGGGTCATTTTGCGGCTGGATGCGGTGCTCTCGCTTGTGTTGGTGCCAATCTTTGTCTGGGTGCTTGAGCGGCGGTTCATCCTGCCGGAGGAAAACAGGCTGAGGCGTCAGTTTCGCGCCGATTGGGCGCGCTATGAGAAAAAGACCCGCCGCTGGGTGTGAGTGGCAGGAATGAAATGCGACTGCGTTGCCACAGAGCGGGCCAGGCAGTCACAATGTCGCGCAAAAATATTGCGCAAACTGGTTGAATTATTTCCAATATGTACTCTTTGAGTGCAGATCTGACTGGCATAAGGGGATCGTGACGGTGAAACTAGGGACACCAAAGGAGATATTTGAGGGTGAAGCGCGTGTCGCTATGACACCCGAGTCGGCGCTACAGCTGCAAAAGCTGGGTTATGACTGTGCGATTGAGGCCGGAGCCGGGCAGGCTGCTGGGTTTTCCGATGCTGCTTATGAAGCGGCCGGGGTGGAAATCGTAAAGACGGCTGCCGCATTGTGGAAAACAGCCGATATCGTGGCCAAGGTGCGCCCGCCCAGCGAAACAGAGCTGAAGCGGATGACCAAGGGCAAGACGCTGATCTCCTTCTTCAATCCTGGCGGCAATGAGGCGGGGCTTGAACTGGCGCGCAGCAAAGGTGCCAATGTCATCGCGATGGAGATGGTTCCGCGTATCTCCCGGGCACAGAAGATGGATGCGCTGTCCTCCATGGCCAACATCGCCGGCTATCGCGCCGTGATCGAGGCGGGCAACAACTTTGGTCGCTTTTTCACCGGGCAGATCACCGCAGCCGGAAAGGTGCCCCCGGCAAAGGTGCTGGTTGTCGGCGCGGGCGTTGCGGGGCTTGCGGCGATCGGGACCTCCACCAGCCTCGGCGCGGTCACCTACGCATTCGACGTGCGCCCCGAGGTGGCGGAGCAGGTCGAGAGCATGGGGGCGGAGTTCGTCTACCTCGATTTCGAAGAAGAACAGCAGGATGGCGCCGCCACCGGCGGATATGCTGCGGTGTCCAGCCCCGAGTTCCGTGAAGCGCAGCTGGCCAAATTCCGCGAACTGGCGCCGGAGGTGGATATCGTCATCACCACGGCCTTGATCCCCAACCGTGAGGCGCCAGAGCTGTGGACCGAAGATATGGTCGCCGCGATGAAACCCGGTTCGGTGATCGTTGATCTTGCGGCGGAGAAGGGCGGCAACTGCAAACTGACCGTTGCGGACGAAAAGATCGTCACCGACAACGGCGTCACCATCATCGGCTATACCGATTTCCCAAGCCGGATGGCGGCCCAGGCCTCGTCGCTTTATGCCACCAACATCCGCCACATGATGGCCGATCTGACGCCGGAAAAAGACGGGCAGATCAACCACGACATGGAAGATGACGTGATCCGGGGGGCGACGGTCACCTTCGACAAAGAGATCACCTTCCCGCCACCACCACCCAAGGTGCAGGCGATTGCGGCCAAACCACAGGCGGAGGCACCACGCGAACTGACGCCAGAGGAACGGCGCGCGCAGGAGGTTGCGGAGTTCAAGGCGCAGACCCGCCAGCAGGTCACACTGCTGGGCATCGGTGGTGCGCTGGTGTTGTTGGTTGGGCTGATCGCGCCGGCCAGTTTCATGCAGCATTTCATCGTGTTCGTGCTGTCGGTCTTTGTTGGCTTCCAGGTGATCTGGAACGTCTCGCATAGTCTGCATACACCGTTGATGGCCGTGACCAATGCGATTTCGTCGATCATCATCCTCGGGGCTCTGATGCAGATCGGATCGGGATCGTTCCTGGTGATCTTCCTGGCGGCACTGTCGGTCTTTATGGCGGGGATCAACATTTTCGGGGGTTTCCTCGTGACCCGGCGCATGCTCGCCATGTTCCAGAAATCCTAAGGAGTTAGAGAACGATGGACTTTGGATTTACCACGGCGGCCTATGTTGTGGCTGCGGTTCTCTTCATCCTTTCGCTGGGGGGACTTTCGGGCCAGGAAAGCGCGAAACGCGCGGTCTGGTACGGCATTGTTGGCATGGGGATCGCTATTCTGGCGACCCTGATCGGGCCGGGATCGGGTTTGTGGCTCGCGTCACTGGTGCTGATCGCCCTGGGCGGTGCTATCGGCTATCAGCTGGCCAGCAAGGTCGAGATGACCCAGATGCCGGAACTGGTTGCGGGCATGCATGCGCTGGTCGGTCTGGCGGCGGTCTTCGTGGGTTTTAACGCTCACGCAGAATTGGCCAATGTGCTGGCAATGGATGAGGCTGCCAAGAAAACGCTCGAAGGCTTCGCTGCTTTGCTTGCGAAGAAGGATAGCGTTGAAATCAACATCCTGCGGGTTGAGGCCGCACTGGGGATCTGGATCGGTGCGGTGACCTTCACGGGTTCGGTGATCGCCTATGGCAAGCTGTCCGGTCGGGTGACCTCTGCGGCGACCAAATTGCCCGGTGGCCATCTGCTGAATGCGGGTGCGGCGGCCCTGTCGGTCGTCTGCCTGATTTGGTACCTCGGTTCCGCATCGGTGCTGCCACTAATGATCCTGACGCTCGCGGCGCTGTTTATCGGCTATCACTTGATCATGGGCATTGGCGGCGCGGATATGCCGGTCGTTGTTTCAATGCTGAACAGCTATTCCGGCTGGGCGGCTGCGGCCATCGGCTTCTCCTTGGGCAATGACCTGCTGATTGTGGTTGGTGCGCTGGTGGGTTCGTCCGGGGCGATCCTGTCCTACATCATGTGTAAGGCGATGAACCGTTCGTTTGTCAGCGTCATCCTTGGTGGTTTTGGCGGCACATCCGGCCCGGCCATGGAGGTCGAGGGTGAACAGATCGCCATCGATGCCGATGGTGTGGCCGCGGCTTTGGACGATGCCGACAGTGTGATCATCATCCCGGGCTATGGTATGGCGGTGGCGCAGGCGCAGCAGAACGTCGCCGAGTTGACCCGCCGTCTGCGGGCCAAGGGCAAGACCGTGCGCTTTGCGATCCACCCGGTTGCGGGGCGTCTGCCGGGGCACATGAACGTGCTCTTGGCCGAGGCCAAAGTGCCCTATGACATCGTCATGGAAATGGATGAGATCAACGACGATTTCCCGGAAACCGATGTGGCGATTGTCATCGGCTCCAACGATATCGTCAATCCTGCGGCCCAAGAGGATCCGAATTCGCCTATCGCTGGTATGCCGGTTCTGGAGTGTTGGAAAGCCAAGCAGGTGTTTGTCTCCAAACGCGGGCAGGGCACGGGCTATTCCGGGATCGAAAATCCGCTGTTCTTCAAGGACAATACCCGGATGTTCTATGGTGATGCCAAGGCGAGCCTTGATACGCTGCTGACATTGATCAACTGACATTGATCAACTGACAACTGACGCGTTATGCGCCGGTCAGTCAGAGGGGGGCGCCAGATCAACTGGCGCCCTTTTTTTGGGGGGGCTGCTTTCGTGTCTTGGTTTGCTGTTTTGCGGGCGCGGGAAAATGCGCAAAACCGCGTGAAATTGGGGCAGGTGGCTTAGATCTTGTGCACGGGCGCCAATATTTTTCTGCAAAAAGCGCAAGACTGCCCAAGCTGCGTGCGTGAGGCGCAGATGTGCCGAAAGGCTGCTATCTGTTGAAAAATAGAGAAAAACTGCCTCTGTATACGGTTGTATCCCGGTAACCCATTGAAATAAAAGATTTCTTTACACGAGCGATTGCGCTTCTTAGTCTGCGCCAAATTCTGGAGACGCCGCAATGCCCCCGATCGAAGATCACCCACTGCGCTATCAACTGGTGAACGAGCTGCACGCGCGGCCGTTTCCCACGATGCAAAGCCCCTGCACAGTTGTCTATCTGGCGATCAAACAGCCCAGCGAAGCCGTGCATCGCGATCGCACCCAGGACATCCGTCATCTGATCGCGCTGTTGGACCGGCATGGGGCGGCGCACCCCAAACCCGGTGCCACCCATCACACCACACCGTTGGGGCGGCATACGCTGAAATGGGAACAGCACACCGAATTTGTGACCTACACGCTCTATACCGATGGGGTCAGCAGCCGGGCGTTTGATCCGACGGATTTCGATGTCTTCCCATCGGATTGGTTGGATACTGCGCCGGGGCAGAGGGTCACCTCGGTGATGGTGCGGGTCGTGCCGATGCCGGATCAGGAGGTGCTGCAGAGCTCGCTGAAGGAATGGTTTGTGCCTGAAAGCCTTGCGGTGTCGAAGGTGTTGGATGACAGCGCCATGATTGCCGGGGATTTCCGCATCGATTCTGCAGGCCACATGCGGTTTGCTGTTTTTGTCGCGGATGGCACAGGCAGCCAGCGCACGGGCCGCATTGTGCAGCGGATCGGCGAGATTGAAACCTACCGTGCGATGTCGATGCTGGGGTTTTCGCGCGCCCGTGGTCTGGCCCCGTCAATCGGCGCGTTGGATGCACATCTGAGCGAGATGATGGTGCAGATGACTGGCGCAACTGTGCCAGCAGAACAGACGTTGTCGCAATTGCTGACGGTTTCGGCAGAGTTGGAGGCGATGGCGGCCAGGGCCTCTTTCCGGTTTGGGGCAACGGGGGCCTATGACGCATTGGTCAACCAGCGTATCGCATTGTTGCGCGAAGACCGCCATGAGGGGTTCCAGACCTTTGCTGAATTCATGCTGCGCCGGTTCGAGCCCGCGATGAGGACTGTCAAATCCACCGAAGCTAGGATCGTCACCTTGGCGGATCGGGCACGGCGGGCGGGCGAATTGCTGCGAACGCGGGTGGATGTGGAACGCAGTGCGCAGAACCAGGCGCTGTTGGAGAGCATGGACCGGCGGGCAGATCTCGCTCTGCGGCTGCAGCACACGGTCGAAGGCTTGTCTGTTGTGGCCATCAGCTACTACGCAGTTTCGCTCGCGTCTTATGCGCTTTACCCGTTGACCGAGCTTTTGTCGCTGAGCAAAGGCGTGCTGACCGCAGCGCTGACCGTACCCGTCGTTCTGCTGGTGTGGTTCGCGGTGCGACAGGTGCGCAAACGGCTGCACTGACGCCGAACACGATTTGTACTGAGGTTGCTCCCACGCGCAGTCAAGGGCGGGCAACCGCAGCAAAAAGCCGACCCCAGAGAGGTCGGCTTTGGCTTTTTCCTAGTTCGCTTTGCGGCATCCGCGCAGCAGGGCGTCAGCGGCCGCGAATGCGGGGATCCAAGGCATCGCGCAGACCGTCGCCCAGGTAGTTCACTGACAACACCGTCAGCGAGATCAGGATACCGGGCCAGAGCACACGTTCCGGGAACAGCGTCATCCGGTCCACCGCGTCATTCAACAGGCGGCCCCAGGTCGGGAAGTCCGGCGGAAAGCCGAAGCCAAGGAACGATAGGGCCGATTCCGTGATGATTGCCGTTGCAATGCCCAGCGTGGCTGACACCATGATGGGGGACAACACATTGGGCAGGATGTGACGGCTGATGATCTTGCCGGGTTTGGTGCCGATGGATCGGGCTGCCAGGACAAATTCGCGTTCTTTGATAGCCAGAACATCACCGCGTACAATGCGCGCGGTCGGCATCCACGAGGTGATCCCGATCAGACAGACAATCAGCACGAAGACCCCGCCTTCTGGTCCAATCGATTTGGACAGGCTTTCGCGGAACAAAACGGCCGCAACCAGGATCATCGGCAGCAGGGGCAGGGCTAGGAACAGGTCTGTCAAACGCATCAACAGGCCGTCCAGCTTTTTGAAATAGCCCGACAGAACGCCGACCAGACTGCCCAGAAGCAGGGCCAGAACCATGGCCGCGATGCCAACTGCAAGCGACACGCGCCCGCCAAACATCAGCCGCGCCAGAGTGTCCCGCCCGAGGTTGTCAGTGCCCAGCGGGTAGGCCCAGTTCATCTTTGCCGAAGGATCCCAAAGCCCGTGATAAACCGGGCGCATGTCACGCAACTTAATGAAATCGCGACCGGTGGGCAGATATTGGGCATCGTTCCAATAGACCAGCGGACCAAAGATCACTCCGACGCAGATGAGCAGGAACAACATCCCGCCCGCCAATGCGCCGCGGTGCGATTTGAACTGGTCCCAGACATCCCGCCATTGGCTGCGGGTGGGGCGATCCGCTTCTTGCTGCGCGTTGGAATGCTGCAGCGGTTCTTGCTTTGCTGCGTCAGTCATAGCGGATCCTCGGGTCAAGAATGCCGTAGAGCACATCGGCAATCAGGTTGAACAGCACGATCAGTACCGCAAAGATAAAGGTCAGGGTTTGCACCATCGGCAAATCGTTGGCCTGGATGGCGCCGATCAGCAACTGGCCGATCCCATTCACCTTGAACACCTGTTCGGTGATGATCGCCCCGCCAAAGATGGAGGGGATGCCAAGCGCGATCACGGTCACCACTGGGATCATCGAATTGCGCAGCACATGCACCATGACTACGATGTATTCGCTCAGCCCTTTGGCGCGTGCGGTGCGCACATAGTCCTGGTTCAGGTTGTCGAGCATGGAGGCGCGCATAAAGCGGCTCAGCTGGGCGGTGATCTGCAGGGCCAGTACCATGACCGGCATGATCATCTGCTGCAGCTGCTTCACAAAGCTGTCCCAACTGTCCACCACCAGTGTGGTGTCATAGATCGATGGGAACCAACCGAGCTGGACCGAAAAGATCACAATGACCAAGACACCGGAGAAAAATGGCGGCACGGAAAACCCGACCATCGACACAAACGTGCCCATTTGGTCAAACCAGCTGTATTGCCGATAGGCCGAATAGATGCCGATGGGCAGCGCGATGAGAATGGCCACGACATAAGCGGTGCCAACCACCCACAGGGTCTGAGGCAGGCGCTGCACCACGATGTCCATGACAGGCGAACGGGTCTGCCAGGAAATCACCCGCAGGTCGCCCTCGGAGAACGTGGTACCAAAATAATGGTCAAGCAACACCTGTGGTTCAATCCAGAAGAACTGGACCAGCCATTTCCAGAAGCGGATGTGAACCGGTTCGCCAAGGCCAAGGGCCAGGCGCATCTTTTCTTTGACTTCTGGGGGAACGGTGAGCGGGACTTGGGCCATTGGGTCGCCGGGGGCGAGCTCCAACAGCAGAAAGATCACGAGGCTGATGAACAGCAGCGTTGGCACTGCGAGGATCAACCGTCGGATGGTAAAAGTGAGCATCAGCCGGGCGCCTTTGCAAAATAGAGGTCTTAAAGTCTCACGCCAGCCTATCCCACATGTTCGGGGAGAACGAAACCACTCGCCTTATTCGACGGCACCGGGGTGCAGCAGAAGGGAGGAGGTCTGTTCTGGCTGGAAGTCGCGAAAACCAGCGGGCCCCGGCACATGGTCCGGGGCCCCGTGGACGATGGGTCCGATTATTCTGCGCGATGCCAGTCAGCGATGTTCCACAGTTCGCTGTCCCACACGTTCAGATCGATGCCGCCAAGGGTGTTGGCGTGTGCGGACAGACGGCCGCGGTGCACCAGCGGGATCATGCCGCCTTTTTCAAACACGAGGGTGTTCAGCTTCTGACCGATTTCAACCCGCTTCGCCATGTCGGCTGTGCCGGACAGCTCTGCATGCAGTGCGTCGAACTCTTCATCACAGAAGCGGGAGATGTTCTCGCCCTGCCACTGGGTTGCAGGGGATGGCGCCTTGTCGCACAGGCCGTTGCCGAAATAGGACTGCGGATCGGTGCCGTTGAAGGTGTTGGCGTACATTTCCACATCGGCGTAGAACTTCTGGAAGGTGTCCGGGGAACCTGGGTCACCACCGAAGAACACGGATGCGTTGATGTTACGCAGTTCGGTTTCGATACCGATTTCGCTCCACCACTGTTTGATCAGCGCCTGGAAGTCCTGACGTACGGCGTTTGTGGAAGTCTGGTACAGAATCTTCAGCGGCACACCGTCTTTTTCGCGCACGCCATCACCATCGGTGTCGGTGATGCCTGCAGCATCCAGCATCGCATTGGCGCCAGCGATGTCCTGCACGTTGCAGCCCTCTGGGCTGATGGCATAGGCTTCAGGGGCAGGCACCCAGGAGCAGGTCACTTTACCGGCTTTGCCGTAGCCGATTTCAACCAGCAGTTCGCGGTCGATGGCCATGGACATCGCCTTGTATACGGCGGGGTCGGACAGGAACGGGTGCGGCCGCACGACAGAACGGTCGTCTGGGCCCAGATCCGGCGATGGGTTGGTGTTGTTCAGCATCAGGCGCTCAACCAGCGGACCAAAGCCCGCGACAGCTTTGCCTTTGCCAGCGGATTCCATCTGCGCAATCACATCGGGTGCCAGCTGCAGGTTCCAGGCGTAGTCGAATTCGCCGGTCTCAAGCACCGCACGGCCCGCAGCGGTTGCATCACCGCCGCCTTTGAACAGCACGCGGGAGAACGCAGGCTTGGAGGCGTCACGATACTGATCGTTCGCCACAAAGGTGATCACGTCATTTGGTTTGAATTCTTCGACAGCAAACGGGCCGGTGCCAATCGGGTTGAAGTTTGCTTCGGTGCATTCCGGCGCTTTGGCGCCCATGCATTCGGAAAACTGTGCCTTCTGCAGGATCGGGCTTTCGCCACCCACAAACGGGCCGTAGGGGAAGGGGGTTGGGGCGCCAAAGTTGACGACGACGGTGTGATCGTCGGGCGTATCGACGGAGGTGACACCTTCGAATTTGGTCACCTGGGCACAGCCACCTTCGGGGTGGGTGCAGTATTCATAGGTGAATTTCACGTCGGCAGAAGTGAAGTCAGAGCCATCAGACCACTTGATGCCCTTCTTGAGCTTCCAGGTGATCGAGGTCAGGTCTTCGGAGGCGCCGCCGTTTGCGGTGGTGGGAACTTCGTCAACCAGCCAGGCGACCAATTCGCCAGAGCTGTTGTAGCGGGCCAGAGGCTCAACCACCAAAGACGCGGATTCGACGTCTTTCGTACCGCCGGACAGGAACGGGTTCAAAATGGAGGGGGCTTGCCAATAAATGATGTTGACCTGGCCGTCAGATCCTCGTTCGGCAAAAGCGGCAGGCGCAAGCGCTGTTGTCGCAATCGCACCCATCAAAAGGGTCTTAATGTTCATAGTACACTCCTTGTCGGACACATCAGTGTCTTATCTTTAACGAATCTATTTTGATCCGCTGGTTGACCGCAGATTTGCGGACTGTGCTGATTGCAGGCGACTTGTCTGGCGGCCCATCGGAGTTCGAAATTCAAACCCACGTGAGATGGCCAAAAAACGTTTTGCTCTGCTGCACTGCAAGCATCGAATACAGAGTTCAAAAAAATTGCAAGTCTTGCGGGTGAGAAAAAAATCGGCTGGGCTTCCGGCAGCTTTGGCGTAAAGATGGCAAAAAATGTTACCGCCATCGTGGCAGGATCGACAAAAAAGGGGGGATCACTGTGCTGGACCAGCCAATCGCACAAATCAAAGGACTCCGCGTGGAGTTCCAAACAAAAGATGGGCCAGTTGTGGGGGTGCAGGATGTTTCATTTGATGTGAAACCGGGCGAAACCGTCTGCATTGTTGGCGAATCTGGTTCGGGCAAGTCGGTCTCCTCCCTGTCTTTGATGCGTTTGGTCGAATTCGGCGGCGGCGACATAACGTCAGGTCAACTTTTGTTCGATCGCCGCGATGGGTCCTCTGTTGATCTTGGGGATACCGATCAGAGCCTGATGAAACAGATCCGCGGCAATGAGATCGGCATGATCTTTCAGGAGCCGATGACGGCGCTGAACCCGGTGTTCACTGTTGGCCGCCAACTGACCGAAGGCCTGCGGATCCACAAAAACATGACGGCGGCTGAGGCGGAGACGCGCGCGCTGGAACTGCTGCGTCAGGTGCGCATCCCCGAGCCAGAGCGCCGTTTGAAACAATATCCGCATGAATTGTCCGGCGGGATGCGCCAGCGCGTCGTGATTGCCATGGCTCTGGCCTGTGAGCCGCGCTTGTTGATCGCAGATGAACCCACCACCGCGCTGGATGTGACGATCCAGGCGGAAATTCTGGCGCTGATGGATCGCCTGAAACGCGAAACCGGAACCGCAGTGATGTTCATCACCCATGACATGGCCGTGGTCGCGCAGATGGCGGACCGGGTTGTGGTGATGTACCGCGGCAACAAGGTCGAAGAGGGCACCGTTCAGGAGATCTTTGACGACCCGCAACATGATTACACCAAATCCCTGTTGGCGGCGGTGCCGAAATTGGGGGAAATGCAGGGGAAAGCCTACCCAGAGCCGATGAAGCTGATGGGGGTCGAGGATCAAAAGCTCGACCCGATCAAAGGCTCGGATGAGGTTATCCTTGATGTGAAGAACCTCACGACCCGTTTCCCGGTCAAAGGGGGGCTGCTGCGGCGCACGGTTGCCAACGTGCACGCGGTGGAGGATGTGTCCTTTCAGGTCTTCAAGGGGCAGACACTGTCGCTTGTCGGGGAATCTGGATGCGGTAAATCCTCTGCCGGGCGCTCCATCTTGCGGCTGGTGGAGCCGCAAAGTGGCACGATCACCTTTCAGGGGCAGGACATCCTGTCGCTGAACCAGAGCGCGCTGCACAAGGCCCGGCAAGATATGCAGATGATCTTCCAGGATCCTTTTGCCTCGCTCAATCCGCAGATGCAGCTGATGGATCAGGTCGCAGAACCCATGCTGAACTATGGTCTGGCCTCAGGCTCGGAGCTGCAAGACCGGGTGGCGAGCCTATTTGATAGGGTCCAATTGCCACGCAGCTTCATGCGGCGTTTCCCGCATGAAATGTCCGGTGGCCAGCGTCAGCGTATTGCCATCGCCCGTGCGCTTGCACTGAACCCGAAGCTGATCGTCGCGGATGAGGCGGTGTCGGCGCTGGATGTGTCGGTGCAGGCGCAGGTGCTGAACCTGATGATGGAGTTGCAATCCGAACTGGGACTGTCGTTCCTGTTCATCAGCCACGACATGGCGGTGGTGGAGCGCGTGTCCCATCAGGTGGGGGTGATGTATCTGGGCCGGATTGTCGAAATCGGACCCAGAGCGCGCGTGTTTGAAAACCCGCAGCACGCCTATACGCAGGCCTTGATGAAAGCGGTGCCAATCGCTGATCCCAATCAGCGAAAGTCAGAAAAAGATCTTAATTTTAAACCCATCCCGTCGCCCATTCATGATCTGAATTACAACCCCGAACCCTCCCAATATATGGAGGTCGCGCCGGGCCATTTGGTTTTGATGACGGACAGCGGGTATTGAAACAACGGATATTGAACATGGCCAAGCAACTCACTCCCTTAGAAATCATGACGGCGCTGGTGTCGTTTCCCACGGTCAGCCGGGACACCAATCTGCCGTTGATTGATTGGGTTCAGGATTATCTGGGCAGCCATGGGATCACCGCCCACCGCTCGGTGGACCCCGAGCAGCCGCACAAAGCGGCGTTGTTTGCCCATGTCGGCCCTGAGGTGGAGGGGGCTGTTGTCCTGTCCGGCCACACCGATGTGGTGCCAGTGGATGGCCAGCCCTGGGATAGCGATCCCTTCACGGTCGTAGAGCGGGATGGAAAATACTTTGGCCGCGGCACCTGCGATATGAAGGGCTTTGACGCGCTCGCGGTTTGGGCACTGGTCGCCGGGCATTATCGCGGGCTGCGCCGTCCGTTGCAGCTCGCGCTCAGCTTCGACGAGGAAGTCGGCTGCACTGGCGCCCCGCCGATGATTGAGGCAATGCAGAAAATCCTGCCCAAGGGCTCCTGCGTCATTGTTGGGGAACCCTCAACCATGGAGGCCGTCACCGGGCACAAAGGCAGTGTTGGCTTTGATACACATGTTGTTGGGTTCGAGGTCCACAGTTCGCTCCAGCCAACCGGTGTCAGCGCGATCATGGAAGGGGCGCGTCTGGTCGATTGGGCCAATCAGCGCAACAGCGAGAACGCCGCACAGACCCCCAACGAGGTTGCAGCGCGCTTTGAGCCGCCATTCACCACCTGCCACGTGGGGATGATCGAAGGTGGAACCGCCCACAACATCACTGCAAAAGACTGCAAATTCATGATGGATTTCCGTCTGGTGCCCGGCGAAACCGCGGATCAGTGGCAACAGGCCTATTTCGCCCGTGTCCGCGAAGTCGAGGCAGAGATGAAAAAAATCCGCCCCGAGACACGCATCGATGTGCACAGGGATTTCTATGTGCCGCCGCTGGTCCCTGAAACCGATGGCGAGGCGGAAAGTCTGGTACGCTCGATCACCGGCGACAACGCCAATCACACGGTAAGCTACGGCACCGAAGCCGGGCAATTTCAGGAGGCCGGGTATTCCGCCGTGATCTGTGGCCCCGGCGATATCGCGCAGGCCCATCAGCCGAACGAGTTTATCGAGGTCGCACAGTTCAATGCGGGACAGCGGTTCTTGCAGGATCTATTGGACCGGCTGGCCTGAGCGGTTCCGCCCTACCGCATAGTATTTCGACGCGACGGCATTTTTGCCGTCGCTTGATAAAACACATGAATTGACGGACGGTGGCGCATGTTTACGTTAGCGCTGCCACTAAGGTCGATCAGCCACCCGGATGGAGCCGTGTTTGGCTGGCAGCGCCAATGGCCCCGTTTTTGATGTCCAGGGGTGAGTTGGTTCAAATGGGTTCACTCACGGCCGGATAGGGTTAGACGAGGAAAGAGAGACTATGCCGATCAAAAACCGTCTCGCCGACATGCATGGCGAAATCACCGCTTGGCGCCATCATCTGCATCAGCACCCTGAACTGATGTATGATGTGCATGAAACCGCCGCTTTCGTCGTGGAAAAACTGCGCGGGTTTGGGATCACCGACATTACAACGGGCATCGGGCGCACAGGTGTGGTGGCGGTGATTGACGGAAAAACCAATACATCTGGTCGGGTGATTGGCCTGCGCGCTGATATGGATGCGCTGCCGATCACCGAAGCCACGGGGCTTGAATATGCCTCTACCAAACCGGGACTGATGCATGCCTGTGGCCATGACGGGCATACCTCAATCCTGATGGGCACCGCCAAATATCTGGCCGAGACGCGCAATTTTGACGGCCGCGTTGTGCTGATTTTTCAGCCCGCCGAAGAAGGCGGCGCCGGTGGTCTTGCGATGTGTCAGGATGGTCTGATGGATCGTTGGAACATTCAGGAGGTTTACGGGCTGCACAATGCGCCGGGCATTCCGGTTGGCAGCTTTGCCATCCGTCCGGGACCTTTGCTGGCGTCCTCGGATGAGTTTGAAATCACCGTGACGGGCGTTGGCGGTCACGCTGCCACGCCGCATGAGGCGGTTGATACCACTTTGGTGGCGGCACAAATCGTCGTCTCGCTGCAATCGGTGGTGGCGCGCAACGTGGATCCATTGAAATCCGTGGTGCTGACCGTTGGAACGTTTGAAACCGACAGCACGGCCTCCAACGTCATTGCCCATACCGCCCGGCTGCAGGGCACCGTGCGCACGCTGGCCTCCGAATGGCGCAGCAAGGCCGAAGAGCGCGTGCGCCGCATCGCGCAGGATATCGCAACAGCCTATGGCGCGCAGGCAGAGGTGGTCTGGACACCGGGCTATCCCGTGACGGTGAATTCCGAGGCGCAGACGGCCTATGCGGCGGAGGCCGCGCGCGCGGTGTCCGCCAATGTAGATGATGCCACCGATCCCATCATGCCATCCGAAGATTTCGCCTACATGCTGGAAGAACGCCCCGGCGCCTATATCTTTCTGGGAAATGGAGATACTGCGATGTGTCATCATCCCGCGTATGTGTTTGACGATGATGCCATCCCGCTCGGCTGTAGCTGGTTTGCTGAATTGGTCGAACGACGTATGCCCCCAAGCTGAGGACCCCGATGCCCGTCAAAAACCGCTTTGCAGATATGCACGCAGAAATCACCGCCTGGCGACACGACATTCATGAGAACCCGGAAATCCTGTATGAGACCCACCGCACCTCTGCGCTGGTGAAGGACAAGCTGGCTGAATTCGGCTGCGATGAAATCGTGACAGGCCTGGGCCGCACGGGTGTTGTGGGTGTGATCCGGGGCCGGGCGGATACGCAGGGGCGCTGCATCGGGCTGCGCGCAGATATGGATGCGCTGCCGATGCAGGAACAGACCGGGCTGGCCCATGCCTCGAAAATACCGGGTGCCATGCACGGCTGCGGCCATGACGGGCATACCGCGATGCTGTTGGGGGCAGCCAAATACCTCGCTGAAACGCGGAATTTTGACGGCACCGCTGTGGTGATCTTTCAACCGGCCGAAGAGGGCGGCAATGGCGCCGAAGCCATGGTGAAAGACGGGCTGATGGACCGTTTCGCCATCGACGAAGTCTACGCGATCCACAACACGCCCGGCCTGCCCACAGGTGCTTTTGCCATCCGCTCGGGCGCTTTGCTGGCGTCGGTGGATGAATTTGTCATTCGCCTTCAGGGGCGGGGCGGGCATGCGGCCAAACCCAATGAGACCGCAGACACCACGGTGATGATGTGCCAGCTGATCTGTGCCTTGCAGACTGTCGTGGCGCGCAATGTCGACCCTGTGATGCAAGGCGTGCTGACCGTCACATCAGCTGAAACCGCGTCGCACGCTTGTAACGTGATTGCGGACGCAGCTGAGCTGCGTGGCACCATCCGCACCCATTCCCGCGAGGTGCGCGCGCTGATCCCCGAGCGGCTGCGTGCCATCACCGCCGGGATCGCGGCGACGTTTGACTGCACCGCTGAGGTGGAGTTTGTGAACGGTGTGCCCGTTACCATCAATGATGCCACTGCGACCGAACACGCGCGCGCGGCAGCGGATGTTGTGTCGGGCGGCTGCACAGAGATGCCATTGTCGATGGGCGGGGAGGACTTTTCCTTCATGTTGGATGAACGCCCCGGCGCGATGATCCGGCTTGGCAATGGCGACAGCCACGGGCTGCACCACCCAAAATACGACTTCAACGATGAGGCCATCCCGGCCGGGTGCAGCTGGTTCGTCACGATGGTGGAGCAGCTGCTGCCGTTGGAATGAACACAACAGACGCAGGCCCATCCTGATGGGCCTGTGTAAGACATTTGAACCGCGCAGCCGACCGTCCGTGCCAGGATTTGCTGGTGCCGATACGGCCATCACAAAAGACGCGGCCATCACAAAAACGGTCGCCAGACAAACGGTGACCACACAAAACGGCCAGCAAAAGCGGCCTGCGCAATAAAGACCAATGCCAACACTGCCTGTGCAGAAAGGACCAGATTATGCCCGTAAAAAACCGATTTGCAGAAATGCAGGACGAAATCACCGCTTGGCGTCGTGATATCCACCAGCATCCTGAAATCCTGTTTGACACCCATCGCACCTCTGCGCTGGTTGCGGAAAAGCTCGAGGCGTTCGGTTGTGACGAGATCGCAACCGGGATTGGCCGCACCGGTGTTGTTGGCGTGATCAAGGGCAAGTCTGACACATCGGGTAAGGTCATTGGCCTGCGCGCTGACATGGATGCGCTGCCGATCCATGAACAGACGGGGTTGGAGTATGCGTCCAAAACCGATGGCGCGATGCATGCCTGTGGCCATGACGGGCACACTGCGATGCTGCTTGGTGCGGCGAAATACCTGGCTGAGACCCGCAATTTCGATGGCACTGTTGTCGTGATCTTTCAGCCCGCCGAAGAGGGCGGTGGCGGCGGTCGCGAGATGTGCGAAGACGGTATGATGGCGCGCTGGAACATCCAGGAGGTCTATGGCATGCACAACTGGCCTGGGCGTCCAGTCGGATCCTTTGCTATTCGCACCGGTGCTTTCTTTGCTGCCACCGATCAGTTCGACATCACATTCGAGGGGCGCGGCGGCCATGCGGCCAAACCGCATGAAACCATCGACACCACCGTGATGTCGGCGCAGGCCGTGCTGGCACTGCAATCCATTGCGGCGCGCAACGCGGACCCCATCGATCAGATCGTGGTCTCGGTGACCTCCTTCGCCACCTCCTCCAACGCGTTCAATGTCATCCCACAAAGCGTTGACCTGAAGGGGACTGTCCGCACCATGGACCCTGCGGTGCGCGATCTGGCGGAGCGGCGGATCAAGGAGATCTGTAGCGGTATCGCCGCAACCTTTGGCGGGACAGTCAACGTGCGCTACCACCGCGGCTATCCGGTGATGGTGAACCACGACGAGCAGACCGAATTTGCCGCCAAAGTGGCCGCAGACATCGCTGGATCCTGCGAGGAAGCCCCTTTGGTCATGGGCGGCGAGGATTTCGCCTTCATGCTGGAGGAACGGCCCGGCGCGTATATCCTGGTGGGCAATGGCGACACCGCTGCGGTGCATCATCCGGAGTATAACTTCACCGATGATGCCATTCCTGCGGGATGCAGCTGGTGGGCGGAAATCGTCGAACAGCGGATGCCAGCAGCCTGATCAGGGTAGGTTTACCTGTTGATTGACACGTGATGTCCGCCCCGCATGGTCGGGGCGGGCTTGATCCCAGGGCGCTTTGTTATCTGCCGGTGGCGATTTGTGATCCGGCAATGCCAGGCA
The DNA here is from genome assembly GCF_022825805.1 of Phaeobacter sp. GTDB lineage: Bacteria > Pseudomonadota > Alphaproteobacteria > Rhodobacterales > Rhodobacteraceae > Phaeobacter. The sequence continues at coordinate 108,417 of NZ_JAJDWC010000028.1, read as the reverse complement.
TTACCCCGCGGACCAAAGCGCCTCATAGACTGCATTGATGCCATCGGCCTCCGTGCGTGCACTAAAGCTGTGGATCGCCACGTCGCGGGCCCGCGCGGCCATCTCGGCGTAGCGCTCGGGTGACTGAAGGATGGCCTCTGCGGCCTCGACCGCGGGCGCAACCGCCCCAAGGGGCACCACCTGGCCCACCGTGCCTTGTGCCGAGAACGACGTGTAATACCCTGCATCAGTGCCCACAAAAGGCACGCCACTGGCCAGCCCTTCGAGCGGGGCCATGCCATAGCCTTCGTACCGTGGCAGCTGCATCACCAGTGACAGGGACCGCATGATGCGTGGCAGATTGGTGGCCGGAATTTCACCAGGAAACAGGATGCGCTCTGTCAGCCCTGCGGCGGCGATCGTCGCCCGCAGACCTTTCAGAAACCCCTGATGTTCACGCGCCGCTTTGCCCAGAACCAGAGCGATTGCGCCGGGGTGACTGGGCAGCAGGCGCACCATGGCCTCGACAAATTGATCGGTGCCTTTTTCCGGGCGGATGCGGCCGACGGTGGCAATGCCAAATGTGCCACCATACCCCAGAGCAGCCCAGGCGGTTTCGCGGTTGTCCGCGGGTTTGAACAGATCAGTGTCGACGCCATGTGGCACCACTGCGCGCACATGGGGGACATAGGTCGCGGCGGCCTCTGTGGTGGCGATCACCGCATCCATGCGGGAGATCAACCAACGCGGAAAGGCCGAGTGGCGACGCTGCGCTGCGGATGTGAACACGATTTTGATTGGCAGGCGTAACACATCCCGTGCCCAGAGGGCGGCGCGCATTTCGGTGTTGCGTCGCACATGCCAGATCGCAAAGGGACGGTCGGATGAGTGCACGCGGGATTGGGTCCGCGCCATCGCTACAGTGATCGGCTCCAGACAGCCGGGCAGGCCACGCCCCACCAGCGCCATATCGTGTTGGCCCATCTGCTGGCGCACCACATTGGCCGCGGTGGCCGAGACCCCGGTGAAGTTGCGATTGAAGTTGGTAACAAAGAGGTCTGGCATAATTTCGCAGGTTAGTTTTCTGGTCGGGCGACATCAGCCGCGCCAAGAGACAGCCGGTCGATCAGCAAATCCACCACGCCGTCCAAAGCAGCGGCCTGCCGGGTCACCACATCCGCAGCCGCGGCACGGGCCTGGTCGAGAGCGTGGGGATCACCCAGCCAATGACGTACTGCCGCGCCGAGGGTGGCGCTGTCGGTGACTTCGACCGCGCCGCCTGCATCGATCAGCGGCGGAAAAGTCTCCATGAAGTTGGTATAGCCCGGCCCCGTGATCACCGCAGCACCCGCCTGCGCAACCTCGAACGGATTGTGGCCGCCAATCGGGGCCAGGGATCCACCCAGAAACACAATGGGCGAAAGCGCATACCAACTGCCCAATTCGCCCAGCGTGTCAGCCAGATAGATCTGTGTTCGTGATGTCAGCGGCTCGGCGCGGCTGCGCTGCGCAACGGTCAGCTCCGCCGCACGGATCAGGTCGGATATCTCATCGGCCCGCTCTGGGTGCCGTGGCGCCAGCACAAGGCAGAGCTGCGGGTTCTCTGCCAGCAGGGCCTTATGGGCGGCCAAAACGGTCTCTTCTTCGCCCCGATGGGTCGAACTGGCCACCCATACGGGCCGTCCCGCAAGATCATCGCGCAGATCTGTCAGCAGGCTCTCATCCACGGGCAGTGGCGCGGACCCGGCCTTCAGATTGCCGCTGGGATGAACCGCAGCTGCATCAGCGCCCAGATCGATCAACGCATCTCGCATCTGGGCATTTTGGCTCAGCAGCAGATCAAACTGCTGCATCATGAAGGACGCGGTGGCAGGCTTTGATGCCCACCGTTTGATGGAGCTTTGCGACAGGCGGGCGTTGACCAAGGCCAATTTGACACCAGCATGTCGCGCCGCTTGCAAGGTAACGGGCCAGAGTTCGCTTTCGACAAACAGTGCGGCATCCGGGCGCCAATGGCTCAGAAAACGGCGCACCGCTGCGCTGCTATCAAGCGGCGCAAACTGGTGACGGCAGTGCGACGGCATGCGGCGCTCCAGCATCTGGGCTGATGTCGCCGTGCCAGATGTCAGCAGAAACTCTGCCGCGGGCAGCCGTAGTGTCAGTTTTTCGACCAGGTTCAGACCTGCCATGCTTTCGCCGACCGAGGCCCCGTGGATCCAGATCAGCGGGGCTGCTTTGTCGGTTGATGCTGTATCAGCTGCTGACGCGCTCTGGGGCGATGTCTGCGGGCGCGGCAATGTGGCAAACCCCAGCCGTTCGCGCTGGCGCTGATCTGGCACCCCCTGATCCGCCAGTTTGGCGGCCACTTTGCGATAGGCCAAAGGCGCAATCAGAGAGGTCGCCGCACGGTAGATGTGAAACAGCGCCGTCGGGTCATGGGAGGCGGGGGTCATTTCAGCCGCCGGTGTGGCTCATATGGCGGGGCATCTGACCATCCAGCCGCTGGCGGGAGTAGTCGAAATCATGGCCTTTGGGTTTCAGCGTGATCGCCGTACGAATGGCCTCTTGCAGCGCGGTTTCATCATCTGGATGCGCCCGCAAGGGCGCCCGCAGATCCGCCATGTCCTCTTGGCCGAGGCACATGTACAATTCACCCGTACAAGTCAGCCGCACGCGGTTGCAGCTTTCACAGAAGTTATGGGACAGCGGTGTGATGAAACCGATTTTCTGCCCGGTTTCTTCCAGCCGCACATAGCGCGCAGGCCCGCCCGTGCGCTCCACCAGATCGGTCACCGTGTAATGATCCTCATAGGCGCGGCGGACGTCTTTGAGGGACCAATATTGGCCCAGGCGGTTTTCGTTGCCGATGTCGCCCATGGGCATCACTTCGATCCAGGTCAGATCCATGTCCCGTTCTGCACACCAGCGCGTGATCAGCGGCAACTCATCTTCGTTGAAACCTTTTAGAGCAACAGCGTTGATCTTGATCCGCAGCCCGGCCTTCTGCGCCGCGTCGATCCCACGCATCACCTGCGGCAGACGCCCCCAGCGGGTGATATCGGCAAATTTGCCTTCGTCGATGGTATCAAGGGACACGTTGACCCGGCGCACGCCCGCATCGAACAGGGCCTGTGCGTATTTTTCCAGCTGCGAGCCATTGGTCGTCAGTGTCAGCTCTTTCAGAGCGCCGCTGTCGAGATGGCGGGTCATGGCGCGGAAAAACGTCATGATCTCGCGGCGCACCAAAGGCTCGCCACCGGTGATCCGCAACTTCTCCACCCCGAGCCCCACAAAGGTCGAGCACAGGCGATCCAGCTCTTCCAGCGTCAGGAGCTCCTTCTTGGGCAAGAAGGTCATGTTCTCGGACATGCAATAGACGCAGCGAAAATCGCAGCGGTCTGTCACTGATACGCGCAGATAGGTGATGGCGCGTGCAAAGGGATCGATCAATGGAGCTGTCATAGCCCATAGGTAAAGCTGGCGAGGCGCTGGGACAAGGGGGAGAGAGCGGCATCTGCATCGCAACAGACGATTTATTGTCATGAGCGTGTCACTGGCGGGTTCTACAGGTGAGTGTCGCAGATGATTGGCACGGGGATCTGTTGCCTGGTATTGGCGCTGGCCATTCCGATGGCACGCCGCTAGGGTCGGCTCATGCGGTATTCTGTTTTGTTATTTTCTTCGATCCTGGTGCTCGGTGGTTGCGGCCAACTGCAGTGGAGCTCGTCCATCCTGGGCCCCAAAGCCAGCGAGAGTGGGGCCGGGACATCATCGGCACTCGGAAACGCAGGCAGCGTGCCTGCGGCCCCGCCAGTGGACACAACGCCAATCGCGCCTGCTCCTGGCACCACAGGGACCATCGGATCTGGGACTGGTCAAACAGTTGATCCCTTTGCCACAACGGCCCGGCCATCCAGCGCTGCGCCTGCGCGCAGCTACACCGGACGCTCATCCACCATCGCCAGTCTGGGGGATCCTTCGCAGCCGGGGCTGTGGATGGAAACCTCGCTGGTCAGCACCCCGCAACGCGCCCGACTTGTCAGCGCGCGCGGCACCGAGGCTATCGTGACCCTGCGGCCAAGCGCCGGAACCGCGGGCGCTGGTAGCCGACTGTCGATTGATGCGATGCGCGCTTTGGGGTTGCCGTTGACGGAATTGGCGGAGCTGCAGGTGCTGCCCGCAGGCTGAGCCGCTTGATCTGACCCGCTCAATCCAACCTGCGTGATCCGCACAACCTGGGCTATGCCCAGGTTTAGTCGCCGGGGTCAGCTGCCGGTTTTTTCAGCTGCCCCAGTTTCCCCGGTTGGTTCAGCAGCCTTGCGCAGGTATTTTCCGGCTTCCTTGCGGGCAAACGCCTTCATCTGGGGACCGTGCAGATCCAGAAAATTCTGGCAGCGCGCAGCATCGTGTTTAGACAGATCACGCAGCCACCAGGCGATGCATTTCTGGATGAACCAGTCCCGGTCAGGCACATAGGTTTCCGCCCAGCCCAAGATCCGATCGCGGGCGGCGTTTTCGGCGGGCTTCGGATTGGGCAGCTTGGCCCAGGGCAGGGTGGCCACCATCGCGGCGCGCCGGGTCCACATATGCTCGGAGGTGGTCCAGCTCTCAACCGTATCCAGCCGCTCGGGGGCGGCCATCAGACGTTTGCTGAGCGCAGAGCACACATGATCGGCAATGGCCCAGCTGTCAAACTCCGGCACCCAGGATACCAGCAGATCCCAGACCTCTGCGTCGTCTTTGATGCGGGCCTGCGTCAGCAGCTTGGCGGCCAGAATACGGGCTTCAAAAATATCGCTCTGCCAGAGATCGCGCGCCAGGGTAACGCGCCCGGCCACATCCAGTTCCCGCCGCCAGTCTTTTGACAGCTCGTTCAGCACATCATTGGTGACGCCCAGAACCACGCGGGTTTGTTTGTGATAGGCGGTTTTCGCCCCCACCTGCGCCGGATCGGCGTGGTGGCGCAGGGTTTCCAGAGCGTCGTCAAAGGTCATCTGGGTTATTCCACCGTCACGGATTTGGCCAAGTTGCGCGGCTGGTCCACATCGGTGCCTTTGGCGATTGCGGTGAAATAGGCGATCTGCTGGGCCGGCACCGCATAAAGGATGGGCGCAAGCGCATCGGGCACCTGCGGCATGATGATGACCTCATGGGTGCCATCTCCGGCCAGTTTGGCGCCTTCTGCATCCGTGACAAGGATCACCTTGCCACCACGGGCCATGACTTCCTGCATGTTGGAGACGGTTTTTTCAAACAGCGCATCACGCGGGGCGAGCACAACAACCGGCACCTTTTCGTCGATCAGCGCGATGGGGCCGTGTTTCAGCTCGCCGCTGGCATAGCCTTCGGCGTGGATATAGCTCAGCTCCTTCAGTTTCAGCGCGCCCTCTAACGCCAGGGGATACAGCTGGCCACGGCCGAGAAAGATAATGTCCTGCGCCTTCGCCAGGCTGCGCGCAGAGCTTGCGATCTGCTTTTCACCAGCCAGCGACTGATGGACCAGTCCGGGCAGGGCGCGCAGATCACCCGGCATGCCGTCGGGCAGGGCAATGCCCCGCTGTTGGGCCGCCTTCAGTGCCAGCATCAGAAGGATCGACAGCTGGCAGGTGAACGCTTTGGTCGAGGCGACGGAGATCTCCGGCCCGGCGTGCAGCGGCAGCACCACATTGCTTTCGCGCGCGATCGAGCTTTCGGGAACATTCACAAGCCCCACGATCTGCTTGGCTTTGCCCTCCATGTAACGCAGTGCAGCCAGGGTGTCGGCGGTCTCACCGGATTGGGACACAAACAGCGCCAGCGTGTTGTCGGCAACCGGTGGCTCGCGGTAGCGGAACTCAGAGGCGACATCGACTTCGACGGGCATCCGCGCGATCTGTTCAAACCAGTATTTGGCGACCATGCAGGCGTAAAACGCTGTGCCGCAGGCCACCATGGTCAGGCGGTCGATCTTGGTGAAATCCAGATCGTCTGGCAGGGTGATGTCGCCATCTGCCCCACAATAGGCCTTGAGCGCGCGGTCGATGGCCACGGGTTGTTCGGCGATTTCCTTCGCCATGAAGTGTTTGTGGCCATCCTTGTCGACGCGGGCGTTGTCCAGCTGGATCTGGCGCTTCTCGCGATTGGCCTTGTCGCCGCGACTGTCCCAGACATCTAGGCTGGTGCGCGTCAGAACGGCGAAATCCCCCTCTTCGAGATAGGTGATCTGATCGGTAAACGGCGCCAGCGCAATGGCGTCAGAGCCCACAAACATCTCACCGGCACCGTGACCAACCGCCAGCGGCGATCCCTTGCGCGCGGCGATGATCAGATCTTCTTCGCCCTCGATCAAAAACGCCAGAGCAAAGGCTCCATCCAGCTGCGCCACCGTGGCGCGGGCGGCATCCACCGGCGCGTGACCATCGCGGATCAGGCTTTCACAGAGCAGCGCAACGGTTTCCGTGTCCGTATCGGTTTCAAAGGAAATGCCGCGTTTGCCGAGATCCGCGCGCAGATCCTTGAAATTCTCGATGATCCCGTTGTGAACAACCGCGACCGAGCCCGCGCGATGGGGGTGGGCATTGCCAACGGTGGGTGCACCATGAGTGGCCCAGCGGGTGTGGCCGATGCCGGATTTGCCCGCCAGCGGTTCATGGACCAGAAGATCCGACAGGTTGACCAATTTGCCAACCGCACGCCGCCGCGACAGGGTGCCTTTGTTGACGGTGGCGATGCCTGCGCTGTCATAGCCGCGATATTCGAGCCGTTTCAGGGCTTCCACCAGGATGGGGGCGACCTCGTGATTGCCCAGGACTCCGACGATGCCACACATTATTCGGCTCCTTTTTTCAAACGGGCTTTCTTGGCGCGCAAAATATCCATCAGCTTGCGCGCACGACCGGGTTTGTTTTCTTGTTCTGCACGACCGAGGGCCAGCGCGCCGTCTTCGATGTTTTTGGTCACGATTGTGCCAGTCGCTGTCATCGCTTCATTGCCGACGCTGACCGGTGCAATCAGCATGGTGTTCGAGCCGATAAAGCTGCGGGCGCCAATTTCGGTCCGATGCTTCATCACGCCGTCATAGTTGCAGGTGATGGTGCCGGCCCCAATGTTGGTTTTTTCCCCAACAGAGGCATCGCCGATATAGCTTAGGTGGTTGACCTTGGCGCCTGCGGCGATCTCGGCATTTTTGATTTCGACGAAGTTGCCGATATGCGTGTCTTCGGCCAATTCCGCGCCGGGGCGCAACCGGGCGTAGGGGCCCACTTTTGAACCGCGCGACACGTGGCAGCCCTCCAGATGGGAAAACGCGCGGATCTGCGCGCCGCTCTCAACGGTGACGCCGGGGCCAAAGACCACATTGGGTTCGATCACGCTGTCGCGGCCAATCACGGTGTCAAAGGCGAAATAGACGGTCTCTGGTGCCATCAGCGTCACACCGTCCTCCATCATCGCCATCCGGGTGCGGGCCTGAAACACCTGGTCGGCCTGGGCCAGATCAACGCGGGAGTTCACGCCCAGGGTCTCAGCCTCATCACAGGAAATCGCTGTCACGCGCAGGCCCTCGGCGCGCGCCAGTCCAACCAGATCCGTCAGGTAGTATTCACCCGACGCGTTGGCGCAATCGACCTTGTCGATCAGATCAAAAATTTGCGTGGCCTGGCCTGCCATGAGGCCCGAGTTGCAAAAATCGATCTGCCGTTCGGCGTCGGTTGCGTCCTTGTATTCGACGATCCGCTCCAGGCTGTTGCCGTCCATCACCAGTCGGCCATAGCGTCCGGGATCGGCCGCGGTAAAGCCCAGCACGACCAGATCCGCGTCGCTGTGCGCCTCAATCATGCGCTCCAGCGTATCTGCGCTGACAAAGGGCGTATCGCCATAAAGGACCACGATGTTACCCGCAAATCCGGCGAGAGCATCGCGCGCCTGTGCAACCGCATGAGCGGTGCCAAGCTGTTCTTCTTGAACGATAACCTCGACATCTTCGTCAATCTCGGCCAGCGCGGTGCGCACGGTTTCTGCGCCATGGCCTGCGATGACGATGGTGCGCTCCGGCTGGAGCGTTTGCCCCGCGACCAGCGCGTGTTGCAGCATCGGCGCATGGGCAATCGGATGCAGGACCTTCGGCAGATCCGAGTTCATCCGCGTGCCTTTGCCTGCGGCCAAAATGACGAGGGCTGTGCTCATGTTTTCTTTTCTCTTTGTCTTTTCAGCGTCTCCGTTTTATCCGCTAACAGCAGGCGTGCAAGGTAAAGCGCCATCAAACAACGTTGCGCCCTGCAATATGCGGTGGCGGAAATGTGCCGAAAGGGGGCGAAATGCGGACGGTGATATTCGATCTGGACGGGACGCTTGCGGATACATCCGGTGATCTCTTAGCCGCAGCAAACGCCTGTTTCCGTCAGATGGGGCTTGGCGATCTGCTGCATCCCCCTGCGGATTCCGGTATCGCGCTGCGCGGCGGGCGCGCGATGTTGACAGCCGGGCTGCAGCGGGCGGGCCAATTTGAAGAGGCTCTGGTGGATCGCTATTATCCCGTGCTGCTCGAACACTACCGCGAGGCCATTGATCTGCACACGGTTCTTTATCCTGGTGCGATGGCTGCGGTCGAACAGTTGAAGACCGATGGGTTTCGTGTGGGCATCTGCACCAACAAACCCGAAGCCCTGGCAGAGCAACTGATGCAGAGCCTTGGCGTGCGCGATGCATTTCATTCCTTGGTCGGTGCGGACACGCTGCCAGTGCGCAAGCCAGATCCCGAACCCCTGCGGGAGGCGGCGCGCCGCGCGGGCGGTGACCCGGAACGCACCATCTTGATCGGTGACACAGCCACAGACCGGAACACCTCGGCGGCGGCGGGCGTGGCCTCCGTGCTGGTGACCTTTGGGCCGGGCGCAGAGGATGTTTATGGGCTGGACCCCGAGGCGCTGTTGGCCCGCTTCGAGGATCTCCCGGCGCTGGCTGCACAACTCCTGCCGCTGTGAGGCCATTTATGATCGGGGTGATCTGCACAGGCGCAGCGGTCTAAGCGATCCGCCGGGACCAGTCTGGGCCGTGCCGTCATGCCAAAACCGACGGCGCGGATACATGCGGGCTTGACCTCCTGCCGTCGCGGTTTCACAAACATCCCATGAGCGAGATTTTCACTGGCAGTTTCACCCAGCAAGAACCCATCCCCGAAGCCGCGATCGATGCGGCTGTGGCCGTCATGCGCCATGGTCGTCTCCATCGCTACAACGTTGCGGAAGGGGAGGTTGGCGAGACCACACTCCTCGAAGAGGAATTCGCCGCGCAGATGGGCGTTCCTTATTGTTTGGCGGTGTCGTCCGGTGGCTATGCCTTGGCGACAGCCCTGCGTGCGGTGGGTGTGACGCCGGGAGATTCTGTCCTAACCAATGCCTTCACCCTCGCGCCCGTGCCCGGCGCGATTGCAGCGGTTGGGGCGCGTCCTGTTTATGTCGAGGTGACCGAGCAACTGACGTTGGATCTGGATGATCTGGCGCAAAAGCTGCGCGCGCCTGATGCTGCCAAAGTGCTGATGCTGTCCCATATGCGCGGGCATCTGTGTGATATGGACCGTTTGATGGAGATCTGCACCGCCGCCGGTGTCACGGTGATCGAGGACTGCGCTCATACCATGGGGGCATCCTGGAACGGGACGCCATCTGGCCTGCATGGGGCCGTGGGCTGTTACTCCTGCCAGACCTACAAACACGTCAATTCCGGCGAGGGTGGCCTGCTTGTCACCTCTGATCCGCAGATTGCGGCCCGCGCGATCATGATGTCAGGCTCCTATATGCTCTATGCCCGCCACCGTGCGGCGCCACCGCCTGATGTGTTTGAGGGCATCAAATATCACATGCCAAATATCTCCGGGCGGATGGACAATCTGCGCGCGGCGATCCTGCGGCCGCAGCTGGCCGATCTGGACCGGCAGGTCAGCCGTTGGAATGATCGCTATCGCCGCCTCGAGCAGGGGCTGCGTGAAACGCCAGGATTGACCGTGGTGGAGCGTCCCGAACAGGAAGTCTATGTCGGCTCCTCGTTCCAGTTCCTGCTGCTGGATTGGTCCGCGGCGGGAGTGGAACAGGTGCTGGAACGCTGCGCGCAACGGGGCGTGGAGCTGAAATGGTTTGGCGGCGCTGAGCCGGTGGCTTTCACGTCACGCTATGACAGCTGGCGCTATGCAGACGCCCCCCAAATGCCAGCGACAGATCGCATCCTGGCAGGTGTCATCGATATGCGGGTGCCGCTGACGTTTTCATTGGAAGATTGCGATCAGATCGCCCGCATCATCCGCGCAGAGGTCGCAGCCGCCTATCAGAGCCAGGGGCAGTTGCCCTTGCGCGACTGACGTCGGCGACTCCGTTTCAGGTGCTGGTCTCGCCGCCGGTGCTGCGCGGTCGCGCCAACCCTGGCGAAGCCGCAGCAATAACCAAGGGCCTCCGCTCAGCGGGTGTCGACGACGGGTTGATGGTTTTTCTGCAACCGCTCAATCAGCCGCTTTTGCCGGTTCCGAGCCGGGATCAGGCGCGCGCTATCACAGTCCCCCGCGAACCGATCAGTCAGATCCGGAAACAGCGTGCGCAGCTCGTCTTGCGCCGCAGGCGACAGGGCGCGCAGGGATTGGGCCGTCAGCAGTAGGCTCTCGCTCGGCGCGCCATTGGCCCGGATGATTTCATGATCGTCAAACACCAGATGGAAGTAGGACACCGCCTGCGCCGTTTCTGCCAAAGCGATACCGGGCAGTGACACCAGCCGGATTGCAGGCACCATTACCTCGGCCGCGCCAAACATGCGTTGCGCCACCTGAGACCGCACGACCATGCGATGCTGCCGCGACACCCGCAATGGCGCGTTGGGCACGCCGTGGCCCAGTGCGCCCGCCGAAATGCAGACCGGGCGCAGTTTGTCGTGCTGCTCCAGATCCTGCGCTGTCAGATTACTGCGGCCGATCCATCGCACTGGGCGAGGCCCGTTTTCGGTCGAAACCAGATCGCCTGCACGCAGCGTTTCGATTTTGCGGGGGCCGGAGGGCGTGTCGATCTCGGTGCCACCACAATAGCAGACCATGATGGCCACATTGTCGATGATCGCCCCAAGGCTGTCATTGTTGCCGATTTCCGTGAACCGAAGCGTGTAGTCGCCCGCATCGGTGAAATCCACCGCCAGTGTCACCTGGGTGAAGCTGTTGGTGGTCGGTAGAACCGTCATGCCGGAGATCACATTGCCGGATGAATCCAGGACCTCCATCACAAATCCATCGATGCCCGCCTGTCCCAGCGCCGCGTTGCGCAAGGCCACATCCAGCGTGACTTCGGTGGACACCGGATCGGTCACGGTGAAGGTCTGCTGCATCACTGTCGTGGCGCTGCCATTGCCATCAATTTCCGACACGCGATTGGACGAGCCGTTCCCGAGATAGGCGCCTTCGCGATAGCTCGCCTCAATATCGGTTCCGGTCCAAAAAGCCGAGCCGCTGTTGAACGTGCCGTTGAGGATAAGATTCTGCATTCTTTAACATCTTCACAAATGTATCGTTTACTCAATTCGCCGTTGAGTAGGGCGGTAATATGGCAGGGTACAGTCAAGAATGGGTGAATTCCGTCCGTTGCGTCATTTCAGCACGACATTTGCGGCGGCTTGTTGACTGTCGGGGCGGGTTGAGGCTATTAATGAACAAGTGTTCAATAAAGGGCGTCATGGGAGGATCACATGTTCACGGCCAGTATGACTTTCGATCTCGGCGATGAGGTCAACGCACTGCGCGATATGGTGCATCGCTGGGCGCAAGAGCGCGTCAAGCCAATGGCGCAAGAGATCGACCAGAAGAACGAGTTCCCTTCCGAACTGTGGAAGGAAATGGGCGATCTGGGCCTGTTGGGTATCACGGTGCCCGAAGAATACGGCGGGGCTGGCATGTCCTATCTGGCGCATACCGTCGCCATCGAAGAGATTGCCCGCGCCAGCGCGTCGGTCTCTCTGTCCTATGGCGCCCACTCCAACCTCTGCGTCAACCAGATCAAACTGAATGCCAATGACGCGCAGCGGGAAAAATATCTGCCGCGCCTGATCTCTGGCGAACACGTCGGGGCGCTGGCCATGTCCGAGGCGGGGGCCGGATCAGATGTTGTGTCCATGTCGCTGCGCGCGGAAAAGCGCAACGATCACTATCGTCTGAACGGCAACAAATACTGGATCACCAACGGCCCGGACGCCGACACGCTAGTGGTTTACGCCAAAACCGACCCCGACGCAGGGTCCAAGGGGATCACCGCGTTTCTGATCGAAAAAGAGATGACCGGTTTCTCCACCTCCAAGCATTTCGACAAGCTGGGCATGCGCGGCTCCAACACCGCAGAGCTGGTGTTTGAAGATGTGGAAGTGCCATTTGAAAACGTGCTCGGCGAAGAGGGCAAGGGCGTTCAGGTGCTGATGTCCGGCCTCGATTATGAGCGCGTGGTGCTGGCGGGTATTGGCACTGGGATCATTGCCGCCTGTATGGACGAGATGATGCCCTACATGAAAGAGCGCAAACAGTTCGGCCAGCCGATCGGGAATTTCCAGCTGATGCAGGGTAAGATTGCCGATATGTATACCGCAATGAACACGGCGCGTGCCTATGTCTATGAGGTGGCGAAAGCCTGTGACAACGGCACGGTGACCCGCCAGGATGCAGCGGCCTGCTGTCTTTATGCTTCTGAGGTGGCGATGACCCAGGCACATCAGGCAGTGCAGGCCTTTGGCGGTGCGGGCTATCTGAACGACAATCCGGTGGGGCGTATCTTCCGCGATGCCAAGCTGATGGAAATTGGCGCTGGCACCAGTGAAATCCGCCGGATGCTGATCGGCCGCGAATTGATGGGGCAGATGTAACTGGCCGCGCTCTGCTGGCTGCCACTGCACGTGAGGAGTGTCATGCGTCTGATGTTCTGGGCCCCATTTGTTCTGCTGACGGTGTTGTTGGCGGTTTTGGGGTATCGCTATGGCGGGCTGCGCCAGGGTCTGACAGAGACGGATGCCATCAACTTCTATGCGCAGCGCTATCTGCAGCAGCATGCCGAGGCGCAAATGCCAGGCACTGCGGCGCCGACCGATTGCTTCGCCACGCCAGGACGCGGTGTCTGGGTCTGGCTGGTGCTGACCTGTCAGCCCACGGCGAGCACGCCGGACCGGCTGTTTCGATATGAGATCAACTGGCTTGGTGGGCTCGTCTGCGAGAGCGGGCCAGACACAGCCACGCCATTGGCACCGCAGACCTGACCGGTCGCACAAATGCCGCGGGCTGGGTGCCTCACCCAGACCAGACGGGCGTAACAAAACAAAAAAAGACGCCGCAAGTGCGGCGTCTCATCAGTATCGCAATCGTTGCGGCCATCAGGCCTCTGCAACGAACAACAGGAATTGGGATCAGAACCGGTGCACGTAGCCGAAGCCGACAACAACCGGGTCAATCTCTGCGGTTCCCACTGCGGCACCGTTCAGGGTGACGTCGGTTTCGATATCCATGTAACGGACATTGAAGCGCAACGCCCCGCGGTCGGACACCTGCCAGTCGGCGCCAAGGTTCAGCGCCAGACCAATGCTGTCATCCAGCGAGATCACGCCAGCCGGTGTGGTTTCCTCAAAGAAGGTGGTGTAGTTCACACCAAGGCCCACAAAGGGTTTGAAGCGCCCTTCGGTGGGGAAGTGATAGTTGACCGACAGGGTGGGCGGCAGATGTTTGGTGGTGGCCGCATCGGCGCCATTCAGCCGGATATCATGTTTGAACGGGCTGGCGGCCAGCAGTTCGATGCCGATGTTGTCGCGGATGAAATACTCGGCGGTGAAGGTCAGCGCGGTGTCATCATCAATGGTTGCAGCAGCGCCGCCGACGGTGCCGTTGTCGGACTTCGGATTGACGTTGGCAATGCCGATGCCGACGGTCCAATCGCCCTGGGATTGTGCCACAGCCGGTCCAGCCATAGCGACGATGGCGCTCAGTGCGGTGCCCAGGGTCAGGGCGGAGATCATACGGGTCATTTGGGTTATCTCTCTTCTGTCTGTCGTGACAGGACCATGCACCACGATGCCCGCCCGTGCCCTGATCTGGATCAAGAACAGGGCATCCTATCCCCAAGACAAGTAAGACAAATCTGCATGGCTGCTATGCAGAAACCGGAGGGCTTCCACTCATGACAGCGACCACCTATCCGGGTTTGCAGCCCGATGGCTCCTGGCAGTTTCCCGAGACGCTGAATATGGCGGCGCAGGCGTTGGATCATCCCGATGCGCATCTGGCGCTGATTGATCTGACAGGGGCGGAGCGCCGGGATGTGACCTTTGGCGCGCTGCACGCCCACGTTGATCGCATCGCCCGCCATCTGATGACCATGGTTCAAAAGGGCGACCGGGTTGGCGTCTTGCTGAGCCAGTCGGTGGGCTGCGCCGCGGCGCATCTGGCGATCTGGAAAACCGGTGCCATTTCGGTGCCATTGTTCAAGCTGTTTCAGCATGACGCGCTGGCCACACGCATCAACGATGCGGGGCTGCGTTACGTTCTGACTGATGCGGCAGGCCAGCAGCAACTGGGTGATTTGGCACAGCCGCTGCGGGTGGAGCCGCTGTTGCAGCCTGATGCGGCTGTCGCGTCTGATGGAGCCGTCGGATCTGGGGACGCCGCCCCTGCGCGCCTGGCCTTTGCGCAAACGGGCCCGGACACCCCGGCCGTGCTGATCTACACATCCGGCACCACCGGAACCGCAAAGGGCGCGCTGCATGGCCATCGTGTGCTCTGCGGTCATTTGCCGGGGGTGGCGATTAGCCATGATCACCTCGGGCAGGCCGGGGATTGCCTGTGGACCCCTGCAGATTGGGCCTGGATCGGGGGCTTGTTTGATGTGCTGATGCCGGGTCTTGCGCTTGGCGTCCCTGTGGTGGCCGCGCGCCTTGATAAATTTTCGCCAGAGGCCTGCGCCGACATCATTGCCCGCGGCGCGGTGCGCAACGTGTTCTTCCCGCCCACAGCCTTGCGCGTGTTGAAATCTGCGGAGCAGGGGCTCGACGGTCTGCGTTCCGTTGCCAGCGGCGGGGAGCCCCTGGGCGCAGAGATGCTCGCCTGGGGCCAGCAGAATCTGGGCGTCACGATCAACGAATTCTACGGCCAGACCGAGTGCAATATGGTCGCCTCGTCCTGCGCTGTAGATTTTGCCCCGCGCCCTGGCTGCATCGGCAAAGCGGTGCCCGGCCATGGGCTGGCGGTGATTGATGCCGACGGCCACCCAACGAATGAGGAAGGCGATGTCGCGATCCGTCGAGGCTCTGCTTCTATGCTCTTGGAATATTGGAACCGGCCGGAGGCCACCGCCGAGAAGTTTCGCGGTGATTGGCTGATCACCGGAGATCGCGGCATCTGGGAGAGCGATTACCTGCGCTTTGTGGGCCGCGAAGATGATGTGATCACCTCTGCAGGTTATCGCATCGGTCCGGCAGAGATCGAAGATTGCCTGATGACCCACCCGGCTGTTGCAACGGTTGGGGTGGTTGGCAAACCCGATGAATTGCGCACCGAAATCGTCAAAGCCTATGTGGTGGTGAAACCGGGCTACGCCCCCGCCGAAAAAGAGCTGCAGGATTACGTCAAGCAACGCCTCGCACAATACTCCTACCCCCGCGAAGTGGAATTCCTCGACGCGCTGCCAATGACCGTGACAGGCAAGGTGATCCGCAAGGAGCTGAAGGCCCGCGCGATCGCGGAGGCCGGTCAATGATCTCGCCTGTTGCCACCCGACCGTGCGCACCCAGCACGTGCCGTACATTTTCACCCCTTAGACTGAGCCTGATTCTAGGAGAGAGCACATGAAACTCACATCCAAGGCGATGCCCTCGTCAGACGGCTTCAAACAGAACCGCTTCGCCCATCTTGAGGCCCTTGCACAGGTCAGTGAGGTGGCAGAGGCCGCGCGCATGGGCGGCGGCGAAAAATCTCGTGCCCGCCACGAAAGCCGGGGCAAGATGTTGCCGCGCAGGCGTGTGGCAAACCTGCTTGATCCGGGTGCTCCGTTTCTGGAAATCGGCGCCACCGCTGCGCATGCGATGTATGATGGCGCAGCACCCTGTGCGGGCGTGATTGCGGGCATTGGGCGGATCCACGGTCAGGACGTCATGGTGGTTTGCAATGATGCCACCGTGAAGGGTGGCACCTATTATCCCATGACGGTCAAAAAACACCTGCGCGCGCAGGAAATTGCAGAGGAAAACCATCTCCCCTGTATCTATCTGGTCGACAGCGGCGGCGCCAACCTGCCCAATCAGGACGAGGTCTTCCCGGATCGCGACCATTTCGGGCGCATCTTCTACAATCAGGCGCGGATGTCGGCGAAGGGCATTCCGCAGATTGCGGTCGTGATGGGGTCCTGCACCGCAGGTGGCGCCTATGTGCCCGCCATGTCCGATGTCACCATCATCGTGAAGGAACAGGGCACGATTTTCCTGGCAGGTCCGCCGCTGGTGAAGGCCGCCACCGGCGAAGTTGTCTCTGCCGAGGATCTGGGCGGTGGCGATGTGCACACCCGGCTTTCTGGCGTGGCGGATTATCTGGCCGAGGATGACGCCCATGCGCTGGCCCTGGCGCGCCGTGCGGTCCAGTCGCTCAACCTCACGAAGCCGCTGAATGTGAATTGGGCCTCTCCCGAAGATCCGGCCTATGATCCCGAAGAGATCCTGGGCGTGGTGCCGGGCGATCTGCGCACGCCCTATGACATCCGCGAGGTGATCGCACGGCTGGTTGACGGCTCCCGTTTTGATGAATTCAAACCGCGCTTTGGCGAAACCCTGGTGACCGGTTTTGCCCATGTCAAAGGCTGTCCCGTGGGCATCATCGCCAACAACGGCGTGCTGTTCTCCGAAGCCGCGCAGAAGGGCGCGCATTTCGTCGAACTGTGCAGCCAGCGCAAGATCCCGCTGGTGTTCTTGCAAAACATCACCGGTTTCATGGTGGGGCGCAAATACGAAAACGAAGGCATCGCCCGCCATGGCGCCAAGATGGTGACGGCGGTGGCGACCACCAATGTGCCAAAGGTCACAATGCTGGTCGGCGGCTCCTTTGGTGCGGGCAACTACGGCATGTCGGGCCGTGCCTATCAGCCGCGGTTCCTGTGGAGCTGGCCGAATTCGCGCATCTCGGTGATGGGCGGTGAGCAGGCGGCTGGGGTTCTGGCCACGGTCAAACGCGACGCCATCGAACGGCAGGGCGGCAGTTGGAGCGCGGCGGAAGAAGCCGCTTTCAAGCAACCCACGATCGATATGTTCGAGGAGCAGAGCCATCCGCTCTATGCCTCAGCGCGGCTGTGGGATGATGGCATCATTGACCCGCGCAAATCCCGTGACGTGCTGGCGCTTTCGCTGAGTGCGGCCCTGAATGCCCCGATCGAAGATACGCGCTTTGGCGTGTTCCGGATGTGAGGATCTCCGATGTTTGACAAAATCCTGATTGCCAACCGCGGCGAGATTGCCTGCCGTGTTATGGAAACCGCACGTGCGCTGGGCGTGAAAACCGTCGCGATCTATTCCGACGCAGATCGCGGCGCAAAACATGTCGCTCTGGCAGATGAAGCCTGCCACATCGGCACCGGACCGGCCCCTGCCGACAGCTATCTCTTGGGCGATGATATCATTGCAATCGCCAAATCAACCGGCGCGCAGGCGATCCACCCGGGCTATGGATTCCTGTCGGAAAACCCCGAATTTGTGGATGCCGTCGAGGCGGCTGGCCTGACGTTCATTGGCCCTTCAGCCGATGCAATCCGCAAAATGGGTTTGAAAGACGCCGCCAAAGTTCTGATGGAAGAGGCAGGCGTTCCGGTGGTTCCTGGCTATCACGGCGCCAATCAGGATCCGGACTTTCTGGCGGCTGAGGCGGAAAAAATCGGCTATCCGGTCCTGATCAAAGCCGTCGCGGGGGGCGGTGGCAAGGGCATGCGCCTTGTCGAGGCTGCCGGTGATTTTGCCGAAGCCTTGAAGAGCGCGCAGGGTGAGGCGACCACCGCCTTCGGCAACCCGGATGTTTTGATCGAGAAGTATATCCAACAACCGCGCCACATCGAAGTGCAGGTCTTTGGCGATGGCACCCAGGCGGTGCATTTGTTTGAACGCGACTGCTCGCTGCAGCGCCGCCATCAAAAGGTGATCGAGGAAGCCCCCGCACCGGGCATGACCGCGGAAATGCGCGCAGCGATGGGGCAGGCCGGTGTACGCGCAGCAGAGGCCATTGGCTATAAGGGCGCGGGCACCGTTGAATTCATCGTGGACGGCTCGGACGGGCTGCGCACCGACGGGTTCTGGTTCATGGAGATGAACACCCGACTGCAGGTGGAACACCCGGTCACGGAGCTGATCACCGGTGTCGATCTGGTGGAATGGCAGCTGCGCGTTGCCGCGGGCGAGAGCCTGCCTGTTCAGCAGGCGGAGCTGTCCATCACCGGCCATGCGTTTGAAGCGCGGCTCTATGCAGAGGATGTGCCCAAAGGGTTTTTGCCTGCCACCGGCACGCTGTCGCATCTGGCGTTTCCTGACAGCTGCCGCGCCGACAGCGGTGTGCGCACCGGTGACACGATCAGTCCCTGGTATGACCCGATGATTGCCAAGGTCATCGTGCATGGCACCACCCGCGATCTGGCGCTGTCCCAACTGCGTCAGGCCTTGGCGCAGACCGAAGTCGCGGGCACCGTGACCAACCTGTCGTTCCTCGCCGCTCTTGCTGCCCACGACGGCTTTGGCCGTGGGGCGGTGGACACCGGGCTGATTGCACGGGACCTGAGCGATCTGACGGCGATCCCGCCCCTCGCGGCCGCGCAATGGGTGGCTGCGGGACAGGCTGCGCTTGATCTGACAGGGGCAGAGGCCGAGGCTGGTTTCACGCTCTGGGCACCGTTGCGCCGTGCAGTGCAATTGCGGCTGGGGGAAGACCTGCTGGATCTGGCCGTGGAGGTTCTGGGGCCAAAAGCGCAGCGCTGGATCTGGGAGGACACCACCCAGGAGATCCATCACGATGGCCAGACCTGGCGTCTGAACGGCGTTACCCTGCCACAGGTCGCCGTTGCGGATGGGCAGATCACCGTCTTTGGCCGCCACAGCCTCGCTTTTGACCTTCTTGATCCGCTGGATCGTGCCAGCGACAGCGGCGGCGACAGCGCGGTGATCGAGGCGCCGATGCCGGGCCTTGTGAAGGCTGTGTTTGCCGAAACGGGCGCTGAGGTGAAAGAAGGCGACAGACTGGCTATCCTTGAAGCGATGAAAATGGAACACTCACTCTTGGCAGCGCGCGATGGGACCGTCGCCGAGGTGCTGGCAGCAGCGGGGGATCAGGTGGAGGCCGGTGCCGCGCTGGTGCGGTTGACCGAGGCGGACGACTGATCAGGGATGCCTGAGGATGTGGCGCGCATGGGCCAGCGTTTTAAAGAACAGGTTTAGGCGGAGGAGTTTTCATGGGTGACACTGTCGAGATTTTTGAAGTTGGGCCACGCGACGGGCTGCAAAACGAGAAACGCGATATTCCCGTGGCCGAAAAGGTCGCGCTGATTGACCGGCTCAGCCAGGCTGGGTTCCGCCGTATCGAGGTGGCCAGTTTCGTCTCCCCCAAATGGGTGCCGCAGATGGCGGGCTCGGGTGACGTGCTTGCAGCGATTTCTCGCACCAGCGGCATTCGCTATGCGGCGCTGACCCCGAATATGCGGGGGTATGAGGATGCGCTGGTCGCGAAGGCGGATGAGATTGCAATCTTTGCCTCCGCCTCTGAGGGTTTCTCCAAGGCCAACATCAACGCCAGCGTGGCAGAATCCATCGAGCGGTTCACCCCGATCATTGAGGCCGCGCGCCACATCGACCTGCCGGTGCGCGGCTATATCTCCTGTGTTGCGGACTGCCCTTTTGATGGCCCCACCGATCCGGGCAAAGTGGCTGATCTTGCGGATCGTCTGTTTGCCATGGGGTGCTATGAAATCTCATTGGGCGACACCATCGGACAGGCCACGCCCGATTCCATTGCGCGCATGTTGCTTGCGGTGCGTGACCGGGTGCCGGTTAGCCGTTTGGCGGGACACTATCACGACACCTCTGGCCGGGCGATGGACAATATCGACGCCTCGCTGTCGTTGGGGGTGCGGGTCTTTGATGCGGCGGTTGGCGGTTTGGGTGGATGCCCCTATGCGCCGGGTGCGGCGGGCAATGTCGCCACCGAAGCGGTTCATGATCATCTGACGCGTCTGGGATATGATACCGGGCTGGATGGTGCTGTCCTTGCCGATGCGGCCGATATGGCGCGGGCGATGCGGGGATAACATGGCGGGTCTCGTCTGCCTGTCCGGCCTGCCGGGCGTCGGGAAATCCAGTGTGGCGTGCGCGCTGTCTGATATGTCTGGCGCGATCTGGCTGTGTCTGGACGAGATCGAAACCGCGATGCGGCACTCGCATATGAAGACAGACGACCTGGCGGATGCGGGCTATGCCGCAGCGCAGGTGATGGCGCAGGCCGCGCTGCGACAGGGGCATTGGGTGATCTCGGATTGTGTCAATCCCATCGCCCTGACACGCACAGCCTGGCGCAAACCTGCGCAGAGCTTGGGGGCCAGACATATTGACGTCTGGCTGACCTGTTCTGATCTGGCGCAGCACAAACATCGCGTCGATCACCGCAGATCCACCATCGAAGGATGGCAGCCCGCTGACTGGGCCAGCGTGCAGCAGCGTCACTTCGAGCCGTTTGATGGCGCAGATCTGATCATCGATACGGCGGCACAGTCCCCCGAACATGTGGCGGCTGAAATTTTCCGCCACATCCAGACCACCTGAAAGGCAAGGCCATGTATGAAACTCTCCTCCTGTCCACGGACGCACGCGGCGTCGCCACGCTGACATTGAACCGTCCGGAGAAACACAACGCGATGTCGGGCCAGATGCTGCAGGAGTTGAAAGCAGCGGCCGCTGCGATTGCCGCCGACCAGAGCATTCGCGTGGTTGTCCTGACCGGCGCGGGTAAGAGTTTCTGTGCCGGGGGCGATCTGGGGTGGATGCAGGCGCAGATGTCTGCGGATCCGGTGACGCGCGGACGCGAGGCGCGGGTGCTGGCAGAAATGCTGATGGCGATCAACACGCTGCGGCAACCGGTGATTGGCGCCCTCCAGGGCAACGCCTTCGGGGGCGGGGTCGGCATGGCTTCGGTTTGTGATGTGGCCATCGGGGCGGATCATATCAAAATGGGGCTGACGGAAACCCGCTTGGGGCTGATACCGGCCACCATCGGCCCCTATGTGGCCGCGCGGATGGGCGAGGCGCGTGCCCGCCGTGTGTTCATGGCGGCCCGGCTGTTTGATGCGGCAGAAGCAATCGATTTGGGGCTTTTGGCCAAAGCCGTGCCCGCGCAGGATCTCGCCGCGGCGGTGGAGGCGGAGGTTGCGCCTTATCTCAGCTGTGCGCCCGGTGCTGTGGCCTCCGCAAAGGCACTTCTGCGTGATTTGGGGCCGAGAATTGATGATGCGGTAATTGATCGCACCATCGCCGCCCTGGTGGAGCGTTGGGAAGGTCCAGAGGCCCAGGAAGGGATCGCTGCATTTTTTGCCAAGGAAAAACCATCCTGGCAGCGTTAATGCGGACTTTATTGCCGCTTTTTCCTGTCAGATACGTGTCTTTTACCAATGGTGCCTTATCCTATGAAAAAGCTTGGGATTCTGTAGCGCCATACTGACCCTCCACACATGTTATCGTCGCGTGATCCATTAACCATGGGTTGGTTGACGGGTGGGGGGCAGGGGGGTAGACACAAGCCCAGTCAACACGCCAATTGACGGTGCATGATAGCTTGTGCGCGCGGAAAGGAGCTACTCGTGGAAGAGATGTTGAGGGAATACCTCCCTATTCTGGTGTTTCTGGCCGTGGCGGTCGGATTGGGGCTGGTCCTGATTCTGGCAGCTGTGGTGCTTGCGGTTCGCAACCCGGACCCCGAAAAGGTCAGCGCCTATGAATGCGGGTTCAACGCCTTCGATGACGCCCGCATGAAGTTTGACGTGCGATTCTATCTGGTGTCGATTCTGTTCATCATTTTCGATCTCGAAATCGCCTTCCTGTTTCCCTGGGCTGTCGCCTTCAAAGACATCAGCGATGCGGGGTTCTGGTCGATGATGGTCTTCTTGGCGGTCCTGACGATCGGTTTCGCCTATGAGTGGAAGAAGGGGGCCCTGGAATGGGAGTGATGACGGGAGCAAACACCGCCGGTGTCGACAAGGAAATGGTCACCCAGGCGCTGAACAACGAGCTGCAGGACAAAGGGTTCTTGCTGACCTCGGCAGAAGACATCATCAACTGGGCGCGCACTGGATCGTTGCACTGGATGACCTTTGGTCTGGCCTGCTGCGCCGTTGAAATGATGCACACCTCTATGCCCCGCTATGATGCGGAGCGTTTTGGCATCGCGCCGCGTGCCTCCCCGCGTCAGTCAGACGTGATGATCGTTGCGGGCACGCTGACCAATAAAATGGCACCCGCCCTGCGCAAGGTTTACGACCAGATGCCCGAACCTCGCTATGTGATCTCGATGGGGTCCTGCGCGAATGGCGGTGGCTACTACCACTACAGCTATTCGGTTGTGCGTGGCTGTGACCGCGTGGTGCCTGTGGACGTATATGTGCCGGGCTGCCCACCCACCGCAGAGGCGCTGCTCTATGGCCTGATGCAGCTGCAACGCAAGATTCGCCGCACCGGCACCCTGGTGCGTTGATCCGCTTTGGTTGGAGAAAAAGCGAATGACTGAAGCCCTGAAAGAACTCGGTGCCCTGATTGAGCTGAAGCGCCCGGACTGCGTGCTTGGCTGGGATGTCAGCTTTGGTGAGTTGAACGTGGATGTCGCCCCGGCCAATATCGCCGGTCTGGTTGAATTCCTGCGTGCCGAACCACGGTGCAAGTTTTCTTCGCTGGTGGACGTGACGGCGGTGGACTACCCCGAGCGCGCCAAGCGGTTCGATGTCGTCTATCACTTCCTGTCGATGTACCAGAACCACCGGATCCGCCTGCGGGTGTCGATCCGCGAAGATGAGATGCTGCCTTCTATTGTGGATGTGCATCCCTCTGCCAACTGGTTTGAGCGCGAAGTCTTCGACATGTTCGGCATCCTGTTCACAGGTCACCCGGATTTGCGCCGGATCCTCACCGATTATGGCTTCCGCGGATATCCGCTGCGCAAGGATTTCCCCACCACCGGATACACCGAGGTGCGGTATGACGAAGCGCAGAAGCGCGTGGTCTATGAGCCGGTGAATCTGGTTCAGGAATATCGTCAGTTTGACTTTATGTCTCCCTGGGAGGGCGCAGAGTACATCCTCCCCGGTGATGAGAAGGAGGGGGCGAAGTGATGGACGGCTCCAAAATGGATGATGCCCTGACGGGCGAACAGAAGATCCGGAACTTCAACATCAACTTTGGCCCGCAGCACCCTGCGGCGCACGGCGTTTTGCGTCTGGTGCTGGAGCTCGACGGCGAGATCGTCGAGCGCTGTGACCCGCATATCGGCCTGCTGCACCGCGGCACCGAAAAGCTGATGGAAAGCCGGACCTATCTGCAGAACCTGCCGTATTTTGACCGGCTGGATTATGTGGCGCCGATGAACCAGGAACACGCCTGGTGTCTGGCCATCGAAAAGCTGACAGGCACAGAGGTGCCGCGCCGTGCCTCGCTGATCCGGGTGCTGTATTCTGAAATCGGCCGCATTCTGAACCACCTGCTGAACATCACCACGCAGGCGATGGACGTTGGCGCGCTGACGCCGCCGCTCTGGGGGTTCGAAGAGCGCGAAAAGCTGATGATCTTCTACGAGCGTGCCTGTGGTGCGCGCTTGCACGCAGCCTATTTCCGCCCCGGTGGGGTGCACCAGGATCTGCCAGATGCGCTGATCGATGACATCGAAGCCTGGAGCCACACGTTTCCGGCCGTGATGGATGACATCGACGGTCTGCTGACGGAAAACCGCATCTTCAAACAGCGCAACGCCGATATTGGCGTCGTCACCGAAGAGGACATCCTGAAATACGGCTTCTCCGGTGTGATGGTGCGCGGTTCCGGCCTGGCCTGGGATCTGCGTCGTTCGCAGCCGTATGAATGCTACGACGAGTTCGAGTTCCAGATCCCAGTGGGCAAGAACGGTGATTGCTACGACCGCTATCTGGTCCGCATGGAAGAGATGCGCCAGTCGCTGTCGATCATCCGTCAGGCGATCAGCAAACTGCGCGAAACGCCCGGCGACATTCTTGCACGTGGCAAGCTGACACCGCCCAAGCGTGGCGACATGAAACGGTCGATGGAAAGCCTGATCCACCACTTCAAACTCTACACCGAAGGGTTCCATGTGCCCGCAGGCGAGGTTTACGCCGCGGTCGAAGCCCCGAAGGGCGAGTTCGGCGTCTACCTTGTGGCGGATGGCACCAACAAACCGTATCGCGCCAAATTGCGCGCGCCGGGGTATCTGCATCTGCAGGCAATGGATTACGTGGCCAAGGGTCACCAACTGGCTGATGTGGCGGCCATTATCGGCACCATGGATGTCGTATTTGGGGAGATCGACCGCTAATGCTTCGTCGTCTGCATTCCGAACAACCTGACAGTTTTGCCTTCACGGCGGACAACCAGACCTGGGCCGAGGCGCAGCTGACAAAGTTCCCTGATGGCCGTCAGGCCAGTGCGATCATTCCGCTGTTGTGGCGCGCCCAGGAACAAGAAGGCTGGCTGAGCAAGCCTGCGATTGAATATGTCGCGGACATGCTGGGGATGGCCTATATCCGCGCGCTGGAAGTGGCGTCCTTTTATTTCATGTTCCAGCTGCAGCCGACCGGGTCTGTTGCACATGTTCAGATCTGCGGCACCACGTCTTGCATGATCTGCGGTGCCGAAGATCTGGTTGCTGTCTGTCAGGAAAAGATCGCCAACAAGCCCTTCACCCTGTCTGCAGATGGCAAGTTCACCTGGGAAGAGGTGGAGTGTCTGGGCGCGTGCACCAATGCGCCGATGGCGCAGATCGGCAAAGACTACTACGAGGATCTGACAGCGGAAGGTTTCGCCAAACTGCTTGATGATCTGGCCGCCGGGCAGGTGCCCCTGCCGGGCCCACAAAACGGTCGTTACGCGGCAGAGCCCCGTACTGGTCTGACATCGCTCACCGACTATGAAAGCGGCAAGACGCAGTATAATGCCTCAGTGCAACTGGCGGCGGATATCGGCGATACGGTCAAGCGGATTGATGGTGGCGAAGTGCCGATCCTGACGCCTTGGGTTGCCGCTGATGGCAGCGTCGCGGGTCGTTCCGCCTCCGAGCAGCCGCCTGCCGCGCCCAAAGAACCTGTGACAGCCGCCAAACAAGCCGCTGCTGCCAAGGCCGCAGCACCGAAAGCACCGGCCGCCAAAGCACCAGCCGCCAAGGCGGATGTGGCCGATGCGGGCGAAGAAAAAGCCCCCGAAGTGCTCACTGCCTCGCGCGAGGGCGGTGCCGATGATCTGAAACTGTTGAAAGGCGTTGGTCCCAAATTGGAAAGCATGCTCAATGAGCTGGGCTTCTTCCACTTTGACCAGATCGCTGCCTGGAGCGAGGCAGAGATCGCCTGGGTTGACAACCGTTTGAAGTTCAAAGGCCGCATTCAGCGCGATGGCTGGATCGAGCAGGCCGGAAAGCTGGCGGCGGGTGAGGTCACCGAGTTTGCCAAGACGGCAAAGGCCGACGGCCGGTATAACGACGACTGAACGGCTGATCCCGCAGGGGATCGGTTGTGGATAGGAACATATGAGCGACGACCACAATAGAGCACTGGCGCAAAAGGGACGGCATATCGCCGTGGTGATTGCCGCAACCACCATCGGGTGGTTGGCGATGTCCCTGTTCGTCGGGCCCGCGCTTGGCCTGGCGGGACGCTATGCGCTTTTGTTCGACTTTGCCGCGCTTGGCGGTTTTGTCTACGCCGTGGTCAATATTTTTCAACTCTGGCGCATGCGCCAGGACAGTCAAAGGTAGGCACAAATGCTGAAGGACCAGGACCGGATCTTTACCAACCTTTACGGGATGCATGAGCGTACCCTGGCAGGTGCCAAGAAAAGGGGCCATTGGGATGGCACCGCGGGTCTTATTCAAAACGGTCGCGACTGGATCATCCAGACCATGAAGGATTCCGGGCTTCGGGGCCGTGGTGGTGCGGGTTTTCCCACCGGGCTGAAATGGTCGTTTATGCCCAAGGAAAGCGACGGGCGCCCATCTTATCTGGTGATCAACGCCGACGAATCCGAGCCCGGCACCTGCAAAGACCGCGAAATCATGCGCCACGATCCGCATACGCTGATCGAAGGGGCGTTGATTGCGTCTTTCGCGATGCAGGCGCACACCTGCTATATCTATCTGCGTGGCGAATACATCCGCGAGCGCGAAGCGCTGCAGGCGGCCATCGACGAAGCCTATGATTCAGGCCTGTTGGGTCGCAACGCTGCAGGCTCTGGCTGGGATTTTGATGTGTTCCTGCACCACGGTGCGGGTGCCTATATCTGTGGCGAGGAAACCGCCCTGATCGAGAGCCTTGAGGGCAAAAAAGGCATGCCGCGGATGAAGCCACCGTTCCCGGCGGGGGCCGGTCTTTATGGCTGCCCGACCACTGTGAACAACGTGGAATCCATTGCGGTTGTGCCGACCATCCTGCGCCGGGGCGCGGATTGGTTTGCCTCCTTTGGCCGTCAGAACAACGCAGGCACCAAGCTGTTTGCGATCTCCGGCCATGTGAATGCGCCTTGTGTCGTCGAAGAGGCGATGTCCATCAGTTTCGAAGAGCTGATCGAAAAGCACTGCGGCGGCATCCGCGGGGGCTGGGACAATCTGCTGGCTGTTATCCCCGGTGGATCGTCCGTGCCATGTGTGCGCGGTGAGAACATGAAAGACGCCATCATGGACTTCGACTACCTGCGGGGTGAGCTGGGCTCCGGCCTTGGCACCGCGGCGGTCATCGTGATGGACAAGCAGACCGATATCATCAAAGCGATCTGGCGGCTGTCGAAGTTCTACAAACACGAAAGCTGTGGCCAATGTACGCCCTGCCGCGAAGGCACCGGTTGGATGATGCGGGTGATGGAGCGCTTGGTGCGTGGCGAGGCCGAGCTGGAAGAGATCGATATGTTGTGGGATGTGACCAAACAGGTCGAAGGCCACACCATTTGTGCCCTGGGCGATGCGGCTGCCTGGCCGATCCAGGGTCTGATCCGCAACTTCAGAGAAGAGATCGAAGATCGCATCAAAGCGCAGAAAACAGGGCGTATGGGTGCGATGGCGGCTGAATGACAGTGAGAGTGTAAGACAGTTATGACCGTACGGATAAACAAAACCTTGGCAGCGCTCAGCGTTGGCATCCTGGCTCTGGCCGGATGCGGCGACCTGACCAGCAACCGACCGATTTATGCTGGTGTGCCGTTCAAGGCGAAGGCCAAAGCTGTCGACAAGAAAGACAGTCTTGCGCCGTTTACCGTCACGGTGAATGACGCCACACGATCGCTGGAGGGCGCACGCCTTGCAGCGCATCACGAAGGCACCCGGTATTGCGTGCAGGCCTATGGATCCTCGCAGATCACCTGGGCTGTAAATCCGCTTGATGCAGATGCAGCGGTGCCGCTGGTCGGTGCTGATGCGCTATATGAAGGGGTTTGCACTCCGTGAGCCAAACACTGGCATATCCTGTTGCAACGGCCTGCTCAGCCCGGGCGATGTTATTGACTAACATCGTTCCATCGCTGTGCTTTGCAGGACCACAAGCAACAAAAGGATGCGCTATGGTGCTGGCTGCTATCAAACCCCTGGTCGCCGCGATTGCGGCTGCGGTGCTGTTTCAACCCGGTGCTGCGGCTGCGAAACCTTCGCTGCGCGATGTGCCTGAAATTGAAAACCCTTTGTTTGCTGTCGCCGTGGCAAAAGAGGTCGCAGACCACTGTGATCGCTTGTCTGCGCGATTGTTCAAAGGGTTGGGTGAATTGCGCCGTCTGCGGGCGCGGGCCAATGACCTTGGCTACAGTGATACCGAAATCCGGGCCTACATCAGCTCGGAC
The DNA here is from genome assembly GCF_022825805.1 of Phaeobacter sp. Classification (GTDB taxonomy): domain Bacteria; phylum Pseudomonadota; class Alphaproteobacteria; order Rhodobacterales; family Rhodobacteraceae; genus Phaeobacter. The sequence continues at coordinate 80,379 of NZ_JAJDWC010000028.1, read as the reverse complement.
GCGGAAAAGAAACGGATGCGGGCCAAAGGCGAGCGCTTTCTGGCGCAAAATGGCGTGTCCTACGAGAAAACAGAAACATTCTGCACGTTTGGTCGCGCAGAAATCGAGAAAAACAGCGCGATCGGCGTTTTATTGAGGGCGAAATAGACCATGTCTGACCTCCGCAAGATCAATATTGACGGAACCGAGATCGAGGTGGATGGGGCGATGACCCTGATCCAGGCTTGTGAAGAGGCTGGGGTGGAAATCCCGCGTTTCTGCTACCACGAGCGCCTGTCCATCGCGGGCAACTGTCGCATGTGTCTTGTTGAAGTGGTGGGGGGCCCGCCGAAACCGGCAGCCTCCTGCGCGATGCAGGTGCGCGATCTGCGGCCGGGACCCGAGGGGCAGGCACCACAGGTGAAAACCAATTCACCCATGGTCAAGAAAGCCCGCGAAGGGGTGATGGAGTTCCTGCTCATCAACCACCCGCTGGATTGTCCGATCTGCGACCAAGGCGGCGAATGCGATCTTCAGGATCAGGCGATGGCATATGGCGTGGATTTCTCCCGCTTCCGCGAAGCCAAACGCGCCGTCGATGATCTGGACCTTGGTCCTTTGGTCGGCACCGCCATGACCCGCTGTATTTCCTGCACACGTTGCGTGCGCTTCACCACCGAGGTGGCGGGCATCACCCAGATGGGCCAGACCGGTCGAGGTGAAGATTCCGAAATCACCTCTTATCTGAACGAGACGCTGGATTCGAACCTGCAGGGCAACATAATTGACCTGTGCCCGGTGGGTGCTCTGACGTCGAAACCCTACGCGTTTACCGCGCGCCCTTGGGAGCTGGCGAAGACGGAAACCATTGATGTGATGGATGCGCTTGGTTCCAACATCCGGGTGGACACCAAAGGGCGTGAAGTGATGCGGATGCTGCCTCGCAACCACGACGGGGTGAATGAGGAATGGATCTCTGACAAGACCCGCTTTGTCTGGGACGGACTGCGCCGCCAGCGTCTGGACCGCCCCTATGTGCGTGTCGACGGACGGCTGCGTCCGGCAACCTGGCCCGAAGCCCTGGAAGCGGCGGCCACGGCCATGCGCGGCAAGAAGATCGCTGGCCTGATCGGTGATCTGGCCCCGGTCGAAGCGGCTTATGCGCTGAAACAGTTGGTTCAGGGTTTGGGTGGCGAGGTCGAAGCCCGCACTGACAATGCCCGCCTGCCGATCGGCAATCGCGCCGGTTACGTTGGTACCGCCGCCATCGAAGATATTGATACGGCACGTGAAATCATTCTGGTTGGCACAAACCCGCGCGATGAGGCACCGGTGCTGAATGCACGCATCCGCAAGGCCTGGCTGCGGGGCGCCAACGTCAAGCTGGTGGGGCAGCCTGTTGATCTCACTTTTGACTACGAACATCTCGGCACTGATCGTGCGGCGCTGTCTGGTCTTAGCGCCGCCGAGGGCACGCTGGTGATCGTGGGTCAGGGCGCGCTGCGCGAGGCCGATGGGCTTGCGGTGCTGGCCAAGGCACAATCGCTGGGCGCGCTGTTGGTTCTGCACACCGCAGCCTCCCGTGTTGGCGCGATGGACATTGGCGCTGTGACCGAGGGTGGCCTGCCTGCGGCCATTGATGGTGCGGATGTGATTTACAACCTTGGTGCGGATGAAGTCGACATCGATCCGGGCGTGTTTGTGATCTATCAGGGCTCTCACGGTGATCGCGGCGCGCACCGCGCGGACATCATCCTGCCGGGTGCTGCCTATACCGAAGAGCACGGGCTGTTCGTCAACACCGAAGGACGGCCACAGCTTGCAATGCGCGCGAGCTTTGCACCGGGTGAGGCGAAAGAGAACTGGGCAATCCTGCGGGCCTTGTCCGCAGAGCTGGACGCCAAACTGCCCTATGACTCGCTGGCGCAGCTGCGCAGCGCGCTGGTCGCAGAGGTGCCGCATCTGGCCCGCATCGATGAGGTAGCCGACAACACCGATGAGGCATTGCCCGCCGAACCCCTTGGCAAGGCTGACTTCTTGCTGGCGGTGAAAGACTTCTATCTGACCAACCCGATTGCGCGGGCGTCCCAGCTGATGGCGGAACTCTCCGCCGGTGCGAAGGCGCGCAATGCAGAGCAGATTGCGGCCGAGTGATCCGCGCCGCCCTCATATTGCCCTGGCTGGTTGCAGCCTGTGCCGAAGCGCCCTCCCGCGCGGAAGCGGCCTTTGCGCCCGAGTATCGCGGCGTGAAGACCGATCTTCTGGAGGGGGATCTGGTACAATTCCATGTCACCATGGTCGGCGCACGGTCGAGTGAGGATCTGGACAAATACGCGGCCTGTGCCGCAGCACAATACGCGCTGATCCGTGGTTACGGGTTTGCGCGTCATGTGCGCACAACAATGAAACAAACAGGTGGAGAGCAAATGGCAGATGCCGTTTACACAATCTCCCCAGCGCTCCCGAGCGGATTGCGCACCATCGACGCCGAAGTCGTGGTGGCGGACTGCGCGGAAAACGGAATACCCACGGTGTGAGGACCTATGGCTGACTTCTTTAACACCCCAGGCGGCATCGCCGTTTTGATATTGGCACAGGTCCTTGCGGTCGTGGCCTTTGTCATGGTTTCGCTTCTGTTCCTCGTTTACGGGGACCGGAAAATCTGGGCGGCGGTGCAAATGCGACGCGGCCCCAATGTGGTGGGGGCGTTTGGTCTGTTGCAGACTGTCGCTGACGCGCTGAAATATGTGGTGAAAGAGGTGGTGATCCCCGCTGGGGCGGATCGCGCCGTGTTCATTCTGGCGCCGCTCACCTCTTTCGTGTTGGCGATGATTGCCTGGGCGGTGATCCCGCTGAATGACGGCTGGGTCCTGTCTGACCTGAACGTCGCCATCCTCTACGTGTTTGCGGTCTCCTCCCTCGAGGTCTACGGCGTCATCATGGGCGGTTGGGCGTCGAACTCCAAATACCCGTTCCTTGGCTCGCTGCGGTCCGCGGCGCAGATGATCTCTTATGAGGTTTCTATCGGTCTGATCATCATTGGCGTCATCCTGTCCACGGGCTCCATGAACTTCGGTGACATCGTGCGTGCGCAGGACGGGGATCTGGGCCTGTTGAACTGGTACTGGCTGCCGCATTTCCCGATGGTGTTCTTGTTCTTCATCTCGGCCCTTGCGGAAACCAACCGCCCGCCGTTCGATCTGCCCGAAGCGGAATCCGAACTGGTTGCGGGCTATCAGGTGGAATACTCGGCGACTCCGTTTCTGTTGTTCATGGCCGGTGAATATATCGCGATCTTCTTGATGTGTGCGCTGATGTCGCTCTTGTTCTTCGGCGGCTGGCTGTCCCCGATCCCGGGCTTGCCTGATGGCGTGCTGTGGATGATCGGCAAGATGGCGTTCTTCTTCTTCCTGTTTGCGATGGTGAAGGCGATCACGCCGCGCTACCGCTACGACCAGCTGATGCGCCTGGGGTGGAAAGTCTTCCTGCCATTCTCCTTGGTCTGGGTCGTTTTCGTTGCCTTTGCGGCCAAGTTCGACTGGTTCTGGGGCATCTATGCCCGCTGGGCCATGGGAGGGTGAGCGGTGTTTGACACAACGATGGCAAATTCGGTCACGCAGAACTCCGTGACCACGAACAAACAACACGGTTTGCAGGCCCAGAACATGCGCGCCGCAAACCAAATGCGAGTAGGAGGCTGACCGATGGCCAATATCGACTACACACGCGCCGCCAAATACTTCCTGCTGCAGGATTTCTGGGTTGGTTTCAAACTGGGGCTGAAATACTTCTTCGCCCCGAAAGCCACGGTGAACTACCCGCACGAGAAAGGCCCTCTGTCGCCGCGTTTCCGTGGTGAGCATGCGCTGCGCCGCTACCCGAACGGCGAAGAGCGCTGCATTGCCTGCAAACTGTGCGAAGCGGTTTGTCCGGCGCAGGCGATCACCATCGACGCGGAACCGCGCGAGGATGGCAGCCGCCGCACCACGCGGTATGACATCGACATGACCAAATGCATCTACTGCGGCTTCTGCCAGGAAGCCTGCCCGGTGGATGCCATCGTCGAAGGTCCGAATTTCGAATTCGCCACCGAGACCCGCGAAGAGCTGTTTTACGACAAGGACAAACTGCTTTCGAACGGGGAGCGCTGGGAGGCGGAAATCGCGCGCAATCTGGAATTGGATGCACCTTACCGATGACAGACGCGAAGACCCCATTTGAAACCATGATGGCGCAGGCCCAGGAGATGGCCAAAGCGCTCAACCCTGCGTTGGAGAGCTTCGTGCCCTCCGGTGCCTTCAAGGAGTTTGAGACGCTGTGGCCCAAAATGCCGAAAGACGTGATGGAAATCATGTTCGGCAACGCGGTGAACGCGGACGGGCTGGATGCCAAAACGCGGCTGTTGCTGACGCTGGCGGGGCTGACCATGCAGGGTGCGCAAGCGGACACTGCGATCCGTCAAACCGTGCGCCACGCCTTAGAAGCGGGTGCCAAGAAACAAGAGATTGTTGAAACAATCGGGCAGATGTCGGTCTTTGCCGGCATCCCGGCCATGACCCGGGGGCTGGAATTGGCCCGCGAGGTCCTGGACGCCAAAGGGGACGATGTCACATGACTGTTTTTGCCTTTTACCTTTTTGCGCTGAGCGCGATTGCCGGCGGGTTGCTGACCGTGATCAGCCGTCAGCCCGTGCATTCGGTGCTGTGGCTGATTTTGGCCTTCATTTCTTCGGCAGGGTTGTTCGTTCTGCTCGGCGCTGAATTTGTCGCCATGCTGTTGGTGATTGTCTATGTGGGCGCGGTTGCGGTCCTGTTCCTCTTCGTTGTGATGATGCTGGACGTGGATTTTGCCGAGCTGAAGGCCGAGATGGCGCGCTATATGCCGCTCGCGCTGCTGATCGGGGTGGTGATCCTGATGCAGTTCGTGATGGCCTATGGCGCCTGGGAAAGCGCGCCTGCGGCGGCCGACCAGCTGGCACAGCCCATTCCAGATGATCGCCACAATTCAGAGGCGCTTGGCCTCATCATTTATGATCAATATTTCCTTCTGTTCCAACTGTCTGGTCTGATCCTGCTGGTTGCGATGATCGGCGCGATCGTGCTGACACTGCGCCATCGTCAGGACGTCAAGCGCCAGGACGTGGTCGCGCAGATGATGCGCGATCCAGCAGCTGCGATGGAGCTGAAGGATGTGAAACCGGGGCAGGGGCTTTGACGCGATGATCACCATTGAACATTATCTGACCGTCGCGGCGACCTTGTTCGTGATCGGCATCTTCGGTCTCTTCCTGAACCGTAAGAACATCATCATCCTGCTGATGAGCATCGAATTGATGCTCTTGGCGGTGAATATCAATCTGGTGGCCTTCTCCTCCTTCCTCGGCGATCTGGTCGGTCAGGTGTTTACCCTGTTTGTCCTGACGGTGGCCGCAGCCGAAGCAGCGATTGGCCTGGCGATTTTGGTCTGCTTCTTCCGCAACCGGGGCACCATTGCCGTCGAAGACGTCAACGTGATGAAGGGCTAAAGCACTATGGAAACCATCCTTCTCTTTGCCCCCTTGGTCGGGGCCATCCTGTGCGGCTTTGGCTGGAAGTTCATCGGCGAAACAGCCGCCACGGTGACCGCCACAGCGTTGTTGTTTTTCGCAGCCTTCCTGTCCTGGATCGTCTTCCTGACATTTGATGGCACCACCGAGACCATCAACATCCTGCGCTGGATCGAAAGCGGCTCGTTGTCGACCTATTGGGGGATCCGTCTGGACCGTCTGACCGCGATCATGCTGATCGTGATCACCACGGTGTCGGCGCTGGTTCACCTCTACTCGTTTGGCTACATGGCGCATGATCCGCAGTGGAAAGACGGCGAAAGCTACAAGCCTCGCTTCTTTGCCTATCTGTCGTTCTTCACCTTCGCGATGTTGATGCTGGTGACCTCCGACAACCTGGTGCAAATGTTCTTTGGCTGGGAAGGTGTGGGCGTTGCCTCCTACCTGCTGATTGGATTTTACTATCGCAAGCCGACGGCCAATGCCGCCGCGATGAAGGCGTTTATCGTCAACCGCGTGGGCGACTTTGGCTTTGCGCTGGGGATCTTTGGCCTGTTCCTGCTGACGGATAGCATCAACTTCAGCGACATTTTCGCAGCCACCCCTGAAATTGCCGAGACCCAGATTTCGTTCCTGTGGACGGAATGGAACGCTGCCAATCTGATTGCCGTGTTGCTGTTCGTGGGCGCGATGGGCAAATCGGCGCAGTTGATCCTGCACACCTGGCTGCCGGACGCGATGGAAGGGCCGACACCTGTGTCCGCGCTGATCCACGCCGCGACCATGGTGACCGCCGGTGTATTCCTGGTGTGCCGCATGTCGCCGCTGATGGAATTTGCAGACGAAGCGATGGCCTTTGTCACGGTTCTGGGTGCAACGACCGCATTCTTCGCGGCCACTGTTGGTCTGGTGCAGACTGACATCAAGCGCGTGATCGCGTACTCCACCTGTTCGCAGCTGGGGTATATGTTCGTGGCGGCCGGTGTTGGCATGTATTCCGCGGCGATGTTCCACCTGTTCACGCATGCGTTCTTCAAGGCGATGTTGTTCTTGGGTGCGGGCTCCGTGATCCACGCGATGCATCACGAGCAGGACATGACCAACTATGGCGGTCTGCGTAAAAAGATCCCTTATACCTTCTGGGCGATGATGATCGGGACCCTCGCCATCACCGGTGTTGGTATTCCGTTGACAGGTTGGATCGGCTTTGCAGGCTTTGTGTCCAAAGATGCGGTCATCGAAAGCGCTTATGCCGGTGGGTCGATGTATGGCTTCTGGATGTTGGTGATCGCGGCTGCGATGACATCCTTCTATTCCTGGCGTCTGATCTTCCTCACCTTCTATGGCTCGCCGCGTGGTGACAAACACACCCACGAGCACGCGCATGAAAGCCCCTTGGTCATGCTGATCCCGCTCGGTGTGCTGGCGCTTGGTGCGGTGTTCTCCGGTGCGATCTGGTACAAGAGCTTCTTTGGCTACACTGACACGGTCGGCAAATTCTATGGCATTCCCTATGCCGAGGCCGCTGCTGACAGCGCCGACCAGGCGGATCTGAGCCATTCAGACGATGCCGTGGCCAAAGGCAGCAAAGGTGCCAAAGAGGGCGCGCCGCATTATGTCTTCACCGGGCAGCCGGGAGAGGGTGCTTTGTATATCGCGCCGGACAATACCGTGCTCGACGATGCGCACGATGCCCCCAAATGGGTCAAGCTCTCGCCGTTTGCTGCGATGCTGGTCGGCCTGATTGGCGCGCTGTGGTTCTATATCTGGAACCCCTCGCTGCCAGCGCGGATGGCAAAAACGCACGAACCGCTGTACCTGTTCCTCAAGAACAAATGGTATTTCGACGAGCTGTATAACTTTGTCTTTGTCAAACCGAGCCTGGCCATCGGTCGGTTCTTCTGGAAACGCGGTGATGGCAGTGTCATCGACGGCGCCTTGAACGGTCTGGCAATGGGCATTATCCCCTTCTTCACGCGCCTCGCAGGGCGTGCCCAATCGGGTTATATCTTTACCTACGCCTTCTGGATGGTGCTGGGTATCGCGGCGCTGGTCACATGGATGTCGATCGGCGGAGGAGCGCACTGATGGACAATCTTCTTTCTATTGTCACCTTCATCCCGGCGCTTGCCGCGGCGATCTTGGCCCTGTTCCTGCGCGGAGACGACGAGGCTGCGCAGCGCAACGCCAAATACGTCAGCCTGTTTGCGACCACGATCACCTTCCTGGTCAGCCTTGGCATTTACCTGGAGTTCGACCCGAACAACACGGGCTTCCAGTTTGTGGAAGAGGCGGAGTGGATCTTTGGCCTGAAATACAAACTGGGCGTTGATGGGATTTCGGTCCTGTTTGTCATGCTGACCACCTTCGTCATGCCGCTGACCATTCTGGCCAGCTGGGATGTGAAAACGCGGGTGAAGGAATACATGATCGCGTTCCTGCTGCTGGAAACTCTGATGCTGGGCGTCTTTATGGCGCTGGATCTGGTGCTGTTCTACCTGTTCTTCGAAGCCGGTCTGATCCCCATGTTCCTGATCATCGGCATCTGGGGCGGCGCCAACCGGATCTACGCATCGTTCAAGTTCTTCCTCTACACCTTCCTTGGCTCGGTTCTGATGTTGGTTGCGATGATCGCCATGATCGCCGACGCCGGCACCAGCGATATCGAAGCGCTGCTGACGCATACATTTGCATCGGGCGCATTTGATCTGATGGGGCTGCATGTGGTTGGCGGAATGCAGACGCTCCTGTTCCTGGCGTTCTTTGCATCCTTTGCGGTGAAAATGCCGATGTGGCCGGTGCACACCTGGCTTCCGGACGCCCACGTTCAGGCGCCGACAGCGGGGTCTGTTGTGCTGGCGGCAATCCTCTTGAAGATGGGGGGCTATGGCTTCCTGCGCTTCTCCCTGCCGATGTTCCCGGTGGGTGCAGAGGTCATGGCCGATCTGGTGCTGTGGATGTCTGCCATCGCGATTGTCTACACCTCGCTGGTGGCGATCGTGCAGGACGACATGAAAAAGCTCATCGCCTATTCATCGGTCGCCCACATGGGGTTCGTGACCATGGGTATTTTTGCCGCAAACCAGCAGGGCATTGACGGTGCGATCTTCCAGATGCTGAGCCACGGCTTCATCTCGGCTGCGCTGTTCCTGTGTGTGGGGGTCGTTTACGACCGGATGCACACGCGCGACATCGATGCCTACGGTGGTCTGGTGATCCGCATGCCTGCCTATGCTTTGGTCTTTATGTTCTTCACCATGGGCAACGTTGGCCTGCCGGGCACATCTGGGTTTGTGGGTGAATTCTTGACCCTGATGGGCGCGTTCCAGAAAAACACCTGGGTTGCGGCTGTGGCGGCGACGGGTGTGATCTTCTCGGCCGGTTATGCGCTGTGGCTCTATCGCCGGGTGGTGTTTGGCGACCTGATCAAGGGCAGCCTGAAAACCATTCAGGACATGACCGGACGTGAGCGGTTCATCTTTGCGCCGCTGGTTGCCATGACCATCCTGCTCGGCATCTACCCGTCGCTGGTGACCGATGTGATCGGCCCGTCGACCGAGGCGCTGATCGCAAACTACAATCAATCTCTGGCCGCTGCGGATCTCACCTCAGCGACCCAGGTCGCATCTCAATAAGGGGGAAGGGGCGATGATCCCAGCTGATCTCACCGTTATCCTGCCAGAGATTGTTCTGGCGCTCTCTTCGATGGCGGCTCTTTTGGTCGCTGTCTACACCCGCAAGGATCTGCTCGCTCCGGCGCTGGTTTGGGGGATGGCCGCTCTGATGCTGATCCTGGCCATCTGGATCGGCACCAGCGGAGGCGCAAGCCGTCAGGCGTTCAATGGCATGTTCATTGACGACGGGTTCGCCCGGTTTGCCAAAGTGGCCATTCTTCTGTCTGCTGCCGCCGTGCTGGTGATGGGCCAGGAATACATGCAGCGGCGCAATATGCTGCGGTTTGAATATCCCATTCTCGTCGCGCTGAGTGCGGTTGGCATGATGGTGATGGTGTCCGCGGGCAACCTGATGTCGCTGTACATGGGGTTGGAGCTGCAGTCGCTTGCACTGTATGTGGTGGCCTCGCTGCGTCGCGACAGTCTGAAGTCGACCGAAGCGGGTCTGAAGTATTTTGTGCTCGGCGCGCTCAGCTCTGGTCTGCTGCTGTATGGCGCGTCTCTGGTCTACGGCTTTGCGGGCACCACGGATTTTGCAGGTATCTATGCGGTGGCGCAGCACGGCGAGGTGTCGCTGGGTCTGCTGTTCGGTCTGGTGTTTGTGATCTCCGGTCTGGCGTTCAAAATCTCCGCCGTGCCGTTCCACATGTGGACACCCGATGTCTATGAAGGCGCGCCCACACCGGTGACAGCGTTCTTTGCCTCCGCACCCAAAGTGGCGGCCATGGGTCTGTTCGCGCGCGTCATGCATGATGCATTCGGTGCTGCGGTTCAGGATTGGAGCCAGATTGTCGCCCTGCTGTCGCTGTTGTCGATGTTCTTTGGTGCCATCGCAGCAATCGGTCAGCGCGACATCAAGCGCCTGATGGCTTATTCCTCCATCGCGCATATGGGTTATGCGCTGATGGGGCTGGCCGCCGGCACCGCTTATGGCGTGCAGGCACTGCTGGTTTATATGGCGATCTACGTGTCGATGAATATCGGGACCTTTGCCTTTATCTTGATGCTGGAAAAAGACGGCAAACCGGTCACCGATATCAGCGCGCTGAACCTCTATGCGCGGCGCGAACCGGGCAAGGCGGCTGCGATGCTGATCTTGCTGTTCTCGCTGGCAGGTGTGCCGCCGATGCTGGGGTTCTTTGGCAAGATCTATGTGCTGACCGCAGCCTATGAGGCTGGGTTGGTCTGGCTGGTCGTCTCTGGTGTGATCGCGGCTGTGATCGGTGCATTCTACTATTTGCGCATCGTTTACTACATCTACTTCGGCGAAGAGGGCGAGGAGCTGGACAGCAATCGCTCGCCGGTGCTGTGGGGCTTCCTGATGGCTTCCGCTGCGGTGATGTTGCTGGGGATCATCAATATGTTCGGCCTCGAAGGTGCTGCGGCTGCGGCTGCGGCCACTCTGGTCAACTGATCGTTGATCGCATAAACAACAGATTGGAGGCCTGGTCCGCTGGACCGGGCCTTTTTGCCTTGAAGGGATGAAGCAATGACGGATTGGCCAGAGGGTTACGGGCGCACCATCCTGGAGGAGGTGGACAGCACGCTGGACGAGGCCGCCCGCCGGGCGCCAACCCTCAGCGGGCCGGAGTGGATCCTGGCGAAACGTCAGACCAAGGGGCGGGGGCGGCGTGGTCGCGCCTGGAAAGAGCCCAAGGGCAATTTCGCAGCAACGCTCGTGATGCACCCCAAAGGGCCGCCAGAAGATGCCGCGCTGCGCAGTTTTGTGGCCGCCCTTGCCGTGCACGAGGCCTGCACCGCGCTGTGTGGTGAACTGAGCGGTCTGGACGTCAAATGGCCCAACGACGTGCTGCTGAATGGTGGCAAGCTGGCCGGCATCCTGCTGGAAAGCGCAGGCAGCAATGGTGGCGTCAGCCATCTGTCTGTCGGGATTGGTGTCAATCTTGTTGAAACGCCGATGAGGGAATGGCTGGAACCCGAAGCGGTCTGGCCGGTGTCGCTGTTGTCTGAGACCGGTATTCAGGTCACGCCAGAGCAGTTTCTGTCGGAAGTGGCCTTGGCCTTTGCGCGGTTGGAGCTGCAATTCACCACCTATGGGTTTGGTCCCATCCGCACCGCCTGGCTTGCCCGTGCTGCCCGTTTGGGCGAAGTGGTGACCGCGCGGACCATGACCTCCGAAACCGAGGGCACGTTTGAAACGGTGGACGAACGCGGCAATCTGGTGTTGGTAACGGCCAAGGGTCGCGTCAGCATTCCAGCGGCCGAAATCTTTTTCTAGGCGAGGGGGCAGCACATGCTTCTGGCGGTTGATTGCGGCAATACAAATACGGTGTTTTCGATCTGGGATGGCGATGGTTTCATCGGCACCTGGCGCACGGCGACAGACTGGCGGCGCACGGCTGACCAGTATTTTGTGTGGCTGGACACGCTGATGCGGCTGCAGGGGATCGACGCCAAGATCACCGATATGATCATTTCCTCCACCGTGCCCCGCGTGGTGTTCAATCTGCGGGTGCTGGGGGATCGCTACTACAACACACGGCCTTTTGTGGTGGGCAAAGCCGATTGTGCGCTGCCCGTTGCCGTTCGGGTTGATGAGGGCACCAATGTTGGACCAGATCGTCTGGTGAACACGGTGTCGGGCTTTGACAAATATGGTGGCAACCTCATTGTCGTGGATTTTGGCACTGCCACCACCTTCGATGTTGTTGCTGAGGATGGCGCCTATATCGGTGGCGTGATTGCACCGGGCGTGAATCTCAGCCTCGAAGCCTTGCACCAGGCGGCTGCCGCACTACCACATGTGGATATCACCAAGCCACAGTCCGTGATTGGCACCAATACGGTGGACTGCATGCAATCCGGTGTCTTCTGGGGCTATATCGGTCTGGTGCGCGAAATTTGCGCCCGCATCAAAGCAGAGCGGGGCGTTGACATGAAAGTCATATCTACAGGCGGGCTGGCGCCTTTGTTCCAGCAAGCAGCGGATTTGTTTGACGCATGGGAAGACGATCTCACCATGCATGGTCTGCAGATCATTCACAGGTACAATAAGGAAAACGGTCTCTAAGTATGAGCACTGAACGTTTGATCTACCTGCCCCTTGGTGGGGCTGGTGAAATTGGCATGAATGCCTACGTCTATGGCTATGGAAAGCCGGGCAAGGAACGCCTGATCCTGGTCGACCTTGGGGTGACTTTCCCCGACATGGACAGCACACCCGGTGTGGATCTGATCATGCCTGACATCAGCTGGCTGCGTGAACGCGCAGATCAGCTGGAGGGGATTTTCATCACCCACGCCCATGAGGATCACATTGGTGCGGTGGCGCATCTCTACCGCGATCTGAACACACCCATCTATGCACGGGCGTTCACCGCCAATCTGGCGCGTCGCAAAATGGACGAAGCCGGGCTTGATAGTGAACAGGTCCACACCGTGTCGCCCTGGCCGGAGACGACCGCTCTGGGGCCTTTCTCGGTTGCGGTTGCGCCAATCTCGCACTCCATCCCCGAAAGCGGGGGGCTGGTGATCGACACGCCTGCCGGACGCGTGGTCCACACCGGTGATTTCAAAACGGATCCGACCCCAATTGTCGGTGAGCCGTTTGACCCAGACATGTGGGCGGAAATCGCGAAGGATGGGGTGAAGGCGCTGGTGTGTGATTCCACCAATGTCTTTACCCTGCATCCCGGCCGCTCCGAGCAAGAGGTCGGCCCTGAAATCGCACGTCTCGTCGGCGAGGCCGAGGGGATGGTTGTGGCCACCACGTTTGCGTCGAATGTGGCGCGGGTCAAAACCCTGGCAGAGGCGGGTCACGCTGCGGGCCGGTCCGTCGTGCTGATGGGGCGTGCCATGTTGCGCATGATCGAGGCCGCGACGGAAACTGGCGTGCTATCCAGCTTTCCCAAAGTTGTCAGCCCCGAAGCCGCACAAGAGCTGCCCCGTGAGCATCTGATGTTGATCGTGACCGGCAGCCAGGGGGAGCGGCGGGCGGCCTCTGCGCAACTGGCGCGGGGCAAGTATCGCGGCATCGAGGTCAAAGAGGGCGATCTGTTCCTGTTTTCCTCAAAGACAATTCCCGGCAACGAACGCGGCGTCATCCAGATCATCAACCAGTTTTCGGAAAAAGGCGTTGATGTGGTGGATGACAGCTCTGGGCTCTACCACGTGTCGGGCCACGCCAACCGCCCCGATCTTGAGCGGATGCACGATATCATCAAACCGCAGATCCTTGTGCCGATGCACGGCGAACACCGCCATTTGCGCCAGCACGCACGGCTTGGCGAGGCGAAGGGCATTGCCAGCATCGTCGCGGTCAATGGCATGATGATCGATCTGACCGGCGATGTCGCGAAGGTGGCAGAGTATATTGATACCGGCCGGACCTATCTGGATGGTACTGTCAAATACGGCGCCTTCGACGGTGTGGTGCGTGACCGCATTCGCATGGCGCTGAATGGTCATGTGGTGGTGACGCTGATCCTTGATGAAGAGGATGAACCGCTGGGCGAGCCGTGGTGCGACATCAAGGGGCTTGCCGAAACGGGCAGTTCCAACGCCGCATTGGTTGAAGTGATGGAAGAGGATCTGAACCAGTTTGTGATGCGCGCGGATGCAAAGACCCTGCGCAATGATGACAAGCTGGAGGAAAACCTGCGCCGCATCGTGCGCCAGACCGCACAAGCGGAGATTGGCAAGAAACCAGAAGTGACCGTGGTGATCAGCCGTATGCGCTGATCCCACGATCCTCTGTCTCAAACAGCAAAAGACCCGCGGCATCCTGGATGCGGCGGGTCTTTTTATTGGTGATCACCGGCTATCGCCAATCCCCAAAGGTTGGGGCCTAGGCTGCCAATCACGGCAGCCTGCGCTGATCAGGCGTGGCGTGGGCGCGCAAACAGGCCAGCAATTTTGCCGGGCAGGGCGGCGACGGCACGCCCAATGAAGCGCAGTCCATCGGCCATGGCTTGTGCGCGCAGTTCATGCGCACGTTTTTCGATCTCACGGATGTCTGCGGCGGTTACTTGGGGGAAATCCAGGTTGTCCATATCGGGCCTCGTTTCGGTCGGATGTCGTTCTGTCTTGACCAAGAGATAGACCCGCAGGCGGGAGACGACATCTGCCAAAATGATCATTGCCGCCATGCTGCAGATGCAAAGGTCAGGTTTGAAAGGCCATGTCTGTATGTCCTGGGGTCATGGCGCTGCACCATTTGGCAGAGCGCTGCCGTTCCTTATCGTATCAGCCCAAATGCAAAAGGCCGTCCACTGGGACGGCCTTTTGTCAAATGATCTCGCGAGCCATTTCGCATGAGGTCGTATGAGGTCGCATGAAGTGCTCAGTCAGCTGGCGCGGCGCTCTGCAAAGCTCAGGGCGATGAAGCTGGGCAGGTGGTCGCCCATGCCAACGACGACACGGTCGTTGTTGCCGTTGCGGCCGCGGGAGTGACCGGATTTCTGATGCCCTTTCGAAGCCGATTTGCCAGGACCAGAGGCCGGTTTGCTGTCCCCGGCGTTAGCGGCCTCGCTCTTTGCGGTGTCGCTCTGTGCGGTGTCAACTGGGCGATCTTCGACGTTGGCCGCCTCGGTGACGGTTGCGTCCTCCTTGGCGGCGTCCTTGTTGCGGCCACCACGGCGGCTGCGGGTCTTGCGCTCTGTCGCTTCACCGTCCTTGGCGTCGTCCTTATCTTTCGATTTGGCTTCTGCCTTGGCCTTTTTGAAGGGATTTTCGATGCGCGGGATTTCCTGTTGCACCAGACGCTCGATGTCTTCGAGGTTTTTTTCGTCCTTTGGCACACAGATCATCATCGCGGTGCCATCGCGCCCGGCGCGGCCGGTGCGGCCGATGCGGTGGACATAGTCCTCGGCGTGGCCCGGAACGTCAAAGTTGAACACATGGCTGACGCTGGGCACATCCAGGCCGCGTGCTGCCACATCAGAGGCCACAAGAATCCGCAGGGTGCCTTCGCGGAACTCATCAAGCGTTTTCATCCGCTGCGCCTGATCAAGGTCACCATGAATGGCCGCGGCGTTGTAGCCGTATTTGCGCAGCGATTTTGCGCAGATGTCCACATCCGTCTTGCGGTTGCAGAAGATGATCGCGTTTGTGCATTTTTCGCCTTCCTGATCAATCAGGTGGCGCAGCAGCTTCCGCTTCTCGCTGCCTTCGCGATCCCGGCGTGAGGCTTTGAACAGCACCACACCCTGTGTGATGTTTTCCGAAGTCGTCGCCTGACGCGCGACTTCGACCCGCTCGGGGGCAGACAGGAAGGTGTTGGTGATCCGCTCAATCTCGGGGGCCATTGTGGCCGAGAAGAACAGGGTTTGGCGCGTGAATGGTGTCAGCCCGAAAATGCGTTCGATGTCCGGGATGAAGCCCATGTCGAGCATCCGGTCCGCTTCGTCGACGACCATGACCTTTACGTCCGACAGGATCAGCTTGCCGCGTTCAAAATGGTCCAACAGACGGCCGGGCGTGGCGATCAGCACGTCAACGCCCTTGTCGATTAGCGCGTCTTGTTCTTTGAACGATACACCGCCGATCAACAGTGCTTTGGTGAGTTTCAGGTGCTTGGTGTAAGCATCAAAATTTTCGGCCACCTGGGCGGCCAGTTCGCGGGTCGGGCAGAGCACCAGGCTGCGCGGCATCCGGGCGCGGGCGCGGCCACGGGCGAGCAGGGTGATCATCGGCAGCGTAAACGACGCCGTCTTGCCGGTGCCGGTTTGGGCGATTCCCAACACATCACGGCCTTCGAGGGCGGGCGGGATAGCGCCAGCCTGAATCGGTGTGGGGGATTCGTAACCCGCTTCCTCAACAGCTTTGAGGACTTTGGGGTTCAGGTTCAGATCTGAGAATTTTGTCATTTGCGTCCGTTTTTGCGGACTCTGACCTGGCCCGCCCGTGTATCACAATGTCTGGCCCGCATGGTCTTGCGTCCTGTCTGGCCGGATCTGCCGCGGGGGATAGCAAAAACTGTTGTCACCGTCAATTAATGGGCGGTTTTCTCGCTCTGTTGGCTCAAAAACCGACAAATACGAAACAGTTTAGTCAAATCCTGGGAAGTGTTTTCGTCGCTTGCGGTTCAAATCCAGTGATCGGTGCCGAATGAGACCCGCAGCCTGCAACCGGTCAAACACCTGCGAGTCGACGGCATGCAGCTCATCATAGAAGCTGCGCAGCCCATCGTCGCCGCTCTCCGCTATAATCTGGGTCAGCAGATCATGGGTGTTTATTGCGTCCCTTTTGCCAAGGACACTGGGCTTCAGCTCTGCCCGGTAGGAGCCGCGGCGCAGGCGGAAGCTGTGCAGCTTTTGCCAGCTGTCCCAACTCGGCGCGTGAAAGTGGCAGAGGTCCACGCCTGTCAGCTCGGGTGTGGTGGGGCAGACGATGCCGTTTTGAAACAGGTTGTGGATTCTAAATTCGATGTCGGGCAACCCCGTCCGCGCGATCACCTTGCCTGCGGTATGGCTGAGGAAACCACCCGCAAGGTGGTGCCCATAGCGGGGATAGATCTCGCGCGTTTTTCTGATGCGTTCCGGGCCACGCGGCACCATCGCTTTGAAGCAACCTGTGCGGTCTGGCAGGGCTTCGATTGGGCGCACGCGTGTGGCCATCTGCTCAGGTGGCAGCGCCGCCAGCATCTGCCCCAAGGGGAGGGGATCCGCGAGCCCATCTGACCCGACCGGTTGTGGACACAGAAACTCATCCACATCGATATGGGCAATCCAGTCGGTCTGGATACGACCGTAGGCATGGGTGGCGTTCAGTGTCTGCCGCACCTGATGTTTCTTCGGGCGGGCCGTCTTGCGGCGGGACCAGTGCTGATCATCACATGTCGTGACCCGAATTTTTGGATGGGCCTTCAGGTGTGGAAACACCTCGGGGTTCGGCTCATCCAGATAGAGATGCAGCCGATGGGCGCCCAGATCCAGATGATGCGCGGCAAAATCGAGAATGGCCTGCGCGGGGGCTTTGATCGTGCTCACCACGCCCCAGGTTGCCGCGTGGCTCATCGGTGCGAATGCTTCTTGTAGCGTTGGATGCGGCCAAAAATACTGCGTTGGTCCGCCATCACAAAGCGCAACAAATGTTGGCCAAGGGGTCGGAACACCTCATCGGTTTCGCTCATCCGCCACAACCGGGCCAGCATCTGTTTATCAAGATCCCCATGCGGCAGGTTATAGGGTTTTTGGCCAAAGCCCAGATCATCCAGTTTCTTGCCGCGCACCCGAGGGAACCCGTTGTCATTGGCCCGACCGCTGAGCCTGCGTTCGCTGTCATGCAGTTGCATCAGCTGAAACAGCATGTGCAGACCCTGACCGCCAAGCCGCTGTTCGATGGTGTCGCCGTGATCGGCGAATGTGGCGGCAGCCGAAACCAGCCAGCGGATCGGCAGTTGATCGGCAAGCGCATCGCCCTGTTCCTGCCATATGCGCAGGAACAGATGCCGGGCTTCGGGCGGCGGGGTGCGCCTGCGCAGGATCGCGATGACCAAGGCATGGAGCGCCCAGAGTTGCGGCTGGCCGGTAAATTCGTGCTGGAGCGCCTGCCACTTGTGGTCGATATGGCGCGGTGGCAGGGCGTCGGTGTCCGGGGAACGGTCGACATCTGCCACTGGCGCCCAAAGCGCGGCAAGGTTCACGGTCGATTTCGGCAGGGCTGAAAGCGGATCCAGAAAGGTCGCTTCCTTGCGCTCGAGATCGCGCATCAGTTTGAAGAACCCGCCTGGATAGGTTTCCTGTTCTAGATCCATGGCGGGGTCTTCCCTGGGCTTGGCCTGGATGTGGCCTGGTTTGGCTGTAGGATTGAAAGGGCACGTTGGCCTAGACCATCATTTCCTTCGTCGCGGTCAGTTTCAAGTCCGGATAGTCGCGCTCTACGCGATCAATGTCCCACTGAAGTCGCGTCAGATAGACGATGTCGCCATCATGATCGTTTGCGATGTGCTGTTTGTTTGCGGTGACGAATTTATCCAACGCCTGTTTGTCGCCGCTGACCCAACGCGCAGAGGTAAACTGCGAGGCTTCAAATCGCACTGGCAGCCCGTATTCCATTTCAATACGCGAGGCCAGGACCTCGAACTGCAGCTGGCCGACCACCCCGACGATGAAGCCTGAACCAATGGAAGGTTTGAAGACTTTGGCGGCGCCTTCTTCGGCAAATTGCATCAACGCTTTTTCCAGATGCTTGGCCTTCATCGGATCACCGGCCCGCACGCCTTGCAGCAATTCGGGGGCAAAGGACGGAATGCCGCTGACCCGCAGTGCTTCGCCCTCGGTCAGCGTATCGCCGATGCGCAGCTGGCCGTGGTTCGGGATGCCGATGATATCGCCTGCCCAGGCCTCTTCGGCCAATTCGCGGTCAGAGGCGAGGAACAGAACCGGGTTTGACACGGCCATCGGTTTTTTGGTGCGCACATGGGTCAGTTTCATGCCGCGTTTGAAATGCCCGGAGGCCAGCCGCACAAACGCCACGCGGTCGCGGTGTTTGGGGTCCATATTGGCCTGCACTTTGAAAACAAAGCCGGCCACTTTCTTTTCGTCTGGTGCGATCTGACGGGGATTTGCGGATTGGGGCTGCGGCTCGGGGCCATAGGTCGAAATCCCGTCCATCAGCTCTTTAACCCCAAAAGAGTTGATCGCGGAGCCGAACCAGATCGGCGTCATATGGCCTTCCAGCACGGATTGCGGGTCGAGTGCGGGCAACAGCTCGCGCGCCATTTCGACCTCTTCCAGCAGCTTTTCCAACAGATGTTCGGGCACGTGTTCCGCGAGCTTGGGATCATCCAATCCGTCAATCTGGATGCTCTCGGCAATCTTGTTGCGGTCCGCGCGGTCCATCAATTCCAGGCGATCGCGCAGCATGTCATAGCAGCCGATGAAATCGCGCCCAACCCCGATGGGCCAGCTGGCCGGGGTCACGTCGATCGCGAGGTTTTGCTGGATCTCGTCAATGATTTCGAAGGTATCGCGGCTTTCCCGGTCCATCTTGTTACAGAAGGTCAGGATCGGCAGGTCGCGCAGGCGGCAGACCTCAAACAGCTTCTGTGTCTGACTTTCCACGCCCTTTGCGCCGTCAATCACCATCACGGCCGCATCCACTGCGGTCAGTGTGCGATAGGTGTCTTCGGAAAAGTCGGAGTGACCGGGCGTGTCCACCAGGTTGAAGCGATAGTTCGCAAAGTCGAACGACATGGCCGATGCGGATACGGAAATACCGCGGTCTTTTTCCATCTGCATGAAGTCGGAGCGCGTCCGCCGTGCTTCACCCTTGGCGCGGACCTGACCGGCCATTTGGATCGCACCACCGTACAACAGGAATTTTTCGGTCAAGGTGGTCTTGCCGGCATCCGGGTGTGAGATGATCGCAAAGGTGCGGCGCCGGGCGATTTCAGCAGGCAGGTCGGGGCGGTTTGTGACGGTATCGAGCATGCCCGCGCGTATATCAGGAATGGGGGGCGAGGCAAGGAAAACAACGTCTTTGCCGGGCCAGGACAGGCCGCGGCGCAACTCTGCACGTCAAGCGGGCCATGTGGGAAGATCATGCAGGCGGGTAGCGCGCGGCGCTGTGCAAACATCGGACAGGCCGCCATGGCAAACAGGGATGTAAGATGGCCCGGAGGAGAACCTAGAGACTGGCGGCTGTTCTGTGGTCCTTTGTCTGTTGCTGCGGTCTAGCGGGCTTTGCCAGATCGGAGTTTGCTGTGCTCTCTGTCGTGTCGCCTGTCGTGCGCAGACCACTGGCGGTGCGGAAATGACCTGCGGCAATCTCGCTTCGCCGCTCCAACCAGCCGTTGGGCAGAACTGTGCGGGTCACCGGGGTCAACAGCAGGCTTTCTGCTGCGATGTGATCGGCAAAAACGATATGATGCCGGTTCAGCAACAGCATGAAATAGTCCACAAACCCGTTGTCAGCCTCGACAATGTCGATCCCATTGATCAGATCGCGGGCCCGGACCAGATATTTCGCAGGCCCCCGTTTGCGCAGATCGTCGCGATCATGCACCAGCAGGCGATGGTCGGGGCCAAAGATCACATCGCGCTCGTTGCATAGGGCTCCGGCGCGAACAAGAACCGGTTTCTCTGTTCCCACGCTTTGGCTGGTGGTCTGTCCGATCCAACGCACCTCTTGTGCGCCTGCGTCGCGTGTCAGCAGCCGGTCGCCTGGGCGAATGGTTTCGATGCGGCGCTGTGTGCCGTCGGCCAAGGTGATCTGTGTGCCACGGCTGAAGGCAACACAGGCCAGGCGGGCAAATCGCTCTGCCAGGCCCTCGCGGGTTTTGCCAATCAGGGTGTAACGTTGTCTTGGCACATGGGGCGTCAGCGGCAGCAGGTAGGTTTCTGCCACGCAGGTATCGTCTGTCAGTTCGACCAGAACCAGCGCCTCCATCACGCCGCCATCCGTGGCCATGAAGGTCACAAGACTGTCCAGCGCAATCGTCGCGCCAATCCTACCGGTTTTGCTGCCCTTGCAGATCTGCAGTGGCCCCGATCCATTACGCCCCAGCCGAATTGGCTGGCCCAGTGCGGTTGCGGTGAACTGATAGATGTCATCCAAGGCCAGATCATCATAAAGGCCAAGCCCGTCGCCGAGGTTAGCACCGCAGTCCACCCGCAGATCCTCAGCCTTGAACACGCGCAAAATCTGTACGGCAGAGGGCGGAGGGGAGATTGAGGAGACCATGGACACACCTGGAGACGTCGAAAACACGGCGCACGCGCCTAGTGTTTCGTATCGGCGGTGATTGTGGCGACAAGCGGACCGAAGCGGGGTCGTTTTGCGAACAGACCGCGGGCGATGTCCCACTGCGCATCATGTCACGGGGGGCGTCGTTTTTTCCTGCCGCCGTCTGGCCAAGCTGGCCCGAACCGTGCAAGGGTCTGGCAAACCCGGGAAACGCGCCAGCAAACGGCCGCGTGGTGGGTGACAAGATGGTTTTGTTTCGCAGCGGTTCGAATCGCTGGGACAGGCCCCGTGATAGAGATGGAGGATTGGCCATGGATTTGGGATTGGCAGGTAAGCGCGCGTTGGTTTGTGCCAGCAGCAAAGGTCTGGGGCTGGGCTGCGCAGAAGCGTTGGCCGAAGCTGGCGTCGATCTGATCATGAACGCCCGCGGCGAACAGGCGCTGGAGGCGTCTGCCGTAGCAATCAGAGATGCCTACGGTGTGAAGGTTGTGACCGTTGCTGCCGATATCACATCCGCGGACGGGCAAGCCGCGGTTATCGCCGCCGCCGAAGGGGTCGATATTTTGGTGAACAACGCGGGTGGCCCACCACCGGGCCTCTGGAGCGATTGGGACCGGGATGATTTCATCGCGGCTCTGGACGCCAACATGTTGGCGCCAATCGCCCTGATCAAAGCGCTGGTGCCCGCGATGATGGATCGCGGCTGGGGTCGGGTGGTAAACATCACGTCGCAATCGGTGAAAGCCCCGATCCCGGTGCTGGGCCTGTCCAATTCGGCCCGTGCAGGTCTGACAGGCTATGTGGCGGGCACCTCCCGTCAGGTTGCAGGGTCTGGTGTGACCATCAACAACCTGTTGCCCGGTATCCACGCCACGGATCGGGCGGTCTCACTTGATTCCGGCGTGTCCGCCGCACAGGGTATTTCCATGGAAGAGGCCAAGGCACAGCGCTGCGCAACCATTCCGGCAGGCCGCTATGGCACCCGCCAGGAATTTGGCGCGACCTGTGCGTTCCTGTGTTCGCAGCATGCCGGGTTCATTGTCGGGCAGAACATTCTGTTGGACGGTGGCGCAGTGAACGCAACCCTTTAAGGTTGACCCGTGGCATCCGGCTTTTCCTTGAAAGATCAGCTTTTCAACGGCGAGAAAGTCACATTTCTCGCCGGGCTTTTTGCGGCTGTTGAGCCGGGCTTTGATGCTGAGCGGTTCCACCGGGAGGTGATGGCCGAGCTGCCGCAGCTGGAGTTGAAGCAACGCATCAGCTTGATCGCGCAGGTGCTGGATCGCCATCTGCCGCAATCGTTTGATCAATTGAGTACTGTGCTGTTGGCGGCGCTGCCTGCGCCGCTGGATCCGGCAAAGTCTGATGATGATTTTGGCGATTTCATCTTTGCGCCCCTGGGTGAACTTGTGGGTTTGCGCGGGTTGGATACTGCGCCTAAGGCGTCCCTGGATCTCTTGGCGGAACTGACGAAGCGGTTTTCGATGGAATGGGCGGTGCGGCCGTTTCTGACCCGTTGGACAGATCTGACCTTGCGGCGAATGGAAACCTGGGCCGAGGACGACAACTATCACCTCCGCCGGTTGGTGAGCGAAGGCACGCGCCCACGTCTGCCCTGGGGGCAGTCGGTGCCTTTGCGGCTGGATCAGCCGCTGCCTTTGCTGGACAGGCTCTATCAGGATCCCACCCGCTATGTGATCCGATCGGTGGCCAACCATCTGAATGACATCACCAAAAAAGATCCCGATCTGGTGATGCAGCGGTTGCAGCAGTGGCGCGCCCAAGACCTGCGCGATCCGGCAGAGTTTGATTGGCTGACCGGGCACACATTGCGGGGGCTGGTCAAACAGGGCCACAGTGGCGCGATGGAAATGCTGGGCTATGACCCTGCGGCTCCGGTGACGGCGCATCTGCAGCTTGCGGCCTTGCCGGTCCGCATCGGACAAGCGCTGGAGTTTGAATGCCAGCTGAATGGCCCAGCTGGAACGCCCGTGCTGGTCGACTACCGGCTGCATTTCCAAAGACCGGGTGGGCGGTTGTCGACCAAAGTCTTCAAGCTGAAGCAAACGCGCCTAACGGGCGGCAACACCGAGCTGCGCAAACGCCACCCGCTGAAAGCGGATGCCAGCACCTTCACACTCCTGCCGGGACGCCACCGGCTCGATCTTCTGGTGAATGGCATTGAACGCGGCAGCCTGACCTTCGATTTGCTGGATCGGAGCACATGACCGACTGTCCCTGCTGTTCTTGGATGACAGGCTGTTTATGTCGCAGCATTCGGGTGCCTCTTGCCGCATCGATTTTTGATTGCTATGGCGCGGATCAACGGCGCATCTGCCGTTTGTCTGATGTCTTGCCACCTGTGAAAGTCCGGATATGAGCCAAACTTCGCCCCTGTCGGCGCCTGATGCAGGTCAGACCACGGCAGCCAACCGCCGCCCGCCGCGGTTGGAAATCCGCAATCTGTCCCGCAGTTTTGATGGCCGCACCGTTGTTGACAACGTGTCGCTGCAGATCGAAGCAGGGCAGGTGATGTGTCTGCTCGGCCCTTCTGGCTGTGGCAAATCCACGACGCTGCGGATGATCGCCGGTGTGGAAATGCAAAACGCGGGCGAGATCTATGTTGATGGCGAGTTGATCTGCGACACCGTGTTTCGTGTCCCGCCGGAGCGGCGAGAGATCGGGCTGATTTTCCAGGATTTTGCGCTGTTTCCGCATCTGAGCGTGGCGGACAATGTCGCCTTCGGCCTGAAGGGCAGCAAAGAACAGAAGCGCGCGCGCGTGGTTGAATTGCTCGACCGTGTGTCGCTGTCGCGTCATATTGATGCGTTCCCTCATCATCTGTCTGGTGGTGAACAGCAGCGCGTGGCCCTGGCGCGGGCACTGGCGCCGAAACCGCGCATCATGTTGATGGACGAGCCTTTTTCTGGTCTCGACAACCGGTTGCGTGATGGCATCCGGGATGAAACCCTGGCCTTGTTGAAAGAAGAAGACGCAGCCGTTCTGTTGGTGACCCATGAACCCGACGAAGCGCTGCGGATGGCGGATGAAATCGCATTGATGCGGGGCGGCTGCATCGTGCAACAGGGTGCGCCCTATACGGTCTACACCCATCCGGTTGATCGCGCTGCGGTGAGCTTTTTCAGTGATATCAACGTCCTGACCGCAACCGTACAGGATGAGGTCGCGCAGACGCCTTTTGGTGCGTTTGCAGCAACCGGCCAGGCCAATGGCAGCCAGGTCGATATCGTGTTTCGCCCGCAGCATGTGAAGATTGATTTCGATCGCTCGGGGCGCGGCCCCAATCCGACGGCGCAGGACGGCACGGCCGCCCGTGCCACCGTGCAGCGGGCACGGTTTTTGGGCAACGAAAGCCTGGTTGAATTCCGGATGGATTTTGACGACCGCGTGCTGAAAGTCACCGTTCCAAACGTGTTCCTGCCTGAACCCGGTCGAGTGATGTGGCTGGCGGTTCGGCGCGATCGCTGCTTTGTCTTTCCGGCAAAGACCTAGGATGAGCCGCGTCTATGGTGCCGCCTATTGGTCCGCTGTTTTTGTGGGACCAGAGGTGGGGTCATAGTCTTCCAGCCGTTTGCCCGGCTCGTCCACAAAGAGTTCGGGCAGCGCCTTGGCAATTTCGATCAGATCAACGCGAAACACCCGAAAATCCTCCCGCATTTCGCACCACCCGGTCAGGGTCCAGACACGCCCCCAGTATTCCATATGCAGGGGTCGAATGACCCGCTCGGTGAGGGTGCCATCAACGCGACGATAGGCAAGGTGCAGTTTCTGGCGCGCTTTGATTGCGGCGCGCAGCACTGGCATTTGGGAAAACCCGCGTGCTGCATCCGCAAAAGGGTAGACCGCAAATTTCCAGGCATCGGCCTCGGCAATTGTCTTCTCCGGCAAAACCGCATCAATTTTAGAGGCCAGTGAATCGGCGGCAGATTTCAATTCAGGGTCCGCCGCCTCTGCCACAATGGCCATACCGAGGTTCAACGCCTCCAGCTCTTGGGGTGTCAGGGTCAAAGGCGGCAGGCTGATTTGTTCCCGCACGAGATAGCCGACGCCGCGCTCCCCTTCGACCGGGATGCCAGAAGCGACCAGCGTGTCCATGTCACGATAGATCGTGCGCACAGACACCTCCAGTCGTTCGGCAATATCCTTTGCCTTATGGAGTTTTCCGTCTCTCAGGATCTGAATGATATCGAACAGGCGGTCGGTGCGGCGCATGGTGTAGCCTTGAAGGTCCGACCAACGAAGGTCAAGGCCCGTGGCGCCCAGCAGGCCGCCGTTGCCCCGGGTGCCACAGGGCACATGGGGTGAGCGCGGCCTACTGCGGCGCTGTCATGATAACACGTCTGGCTTAGCCCACGTCAGGAAGGGCGAGAACAACCGTTTCATGCCGCATATTTGCACTGTCCGGGGCAATCGCGGCAAAGATGTCAGGCGCAAAGGCTTGCTGTTCAAATGCGGCTGCGGCCTGCGCTGCGCTTTGGTGGTCGTGCCAGAGAACGTAGTCGGTCCATTGTCCGTCTGGTCCTTCGCTCAGCTGACGATGGCAGAACCCGGCTTGGTCTTTCACAAACGCCTCTGTCTGCTGCATCAGCGCGAGGAATGCCTCTCGCTTGATGGTGTCGCGCAATTTGAATGTCACGATCTCGGCTGTCTGTTTGTCCATCTCATGTCTCCTTTGGTTGGGATGGGTGAGATTTACCAAGGTGCAACTGACATAAACCTGTCAGTTGCGTGTCTAGCTGGTCCAAATCGCCCGGTTTTATTCATCTCAAGCTAGCAGAAACCCGGCTCAGCCCTTTGTGAGCGCCGGTGCCCGGCGTAAAACCAAGACAAACAACTTTACGGGTCTGCTACCTGCGACCCGCTGCAGAAGGAGACACTGCTCATGCTCAACAATATTGGTCTTCCGGGCCTGCTGCTCATCGCCGTTGTGGTTCTGGTTCTTTTTGGCCGTGGCAAGATTTCGTCCCTCATGGGTGAGGTCGGCAAAGGCATCACCGCCTTCAAGAAGGGCGTGAATGACGGTACCAAGGAGCTGGAAGAGGACGTCGACGCCGAAGCCGCGCGCGACATCACCCCGGCTGCTGACAAAGACAAGGCCTGAGACGCGGATGTTCGATCTCGGCTGGACCGAACTTCTGGTCATCGGGGTGGTGGCATTGATTGTTGTGGGGCCAAAGGACCTGCCGGTTCTGTTCCGCAACGTGGGTCGGTTTGTCGGCAAAGCCAAAGGCATGGCGCGTGAATTCAGTCGCGCGATGAACGACGCTGCCGATGAATCCGGGATGAAGGATGTCGCCCAGGGCTTCAAGGCTGCGGCCAATCCGATGAACACAGCCATGGATGGCGTCAAACAGGCGGCGCAGGACATGGCAAAGTCCATTGATCCGACCAAATACGAACCGGGCAGCGAGACTGAAAAACTCTCCGCCGAGCGGGCTGAGGCTGCCAAGAAGATCCAGGCCGCCACTGCACGCGCTGCGGCAGAGCGCAAAGCGCGCGAGGCGCAGGAAGCGCTTGCCAAAGCGGATGAGGCAGAGGCTGCGCTGACCCGAAAGGATGAGGCCCAATCATGAGCAAGACGGAGGAGATAGACGACTCAACCGCGCCGTTGATCGAACATCTGGCCGAGCTGCGCTCGCGCCTGATCCATTCTGTTATGGCCTTTATTGTCGGCATGGTGATTTGTTTCACCGTGGCCACGCCCATCTTCAACTTCTTGACCGCGCCGCTGTGTCAGGTGCTGGCCGAAGGGGGGCAAGACTGCGCCCTGATCTTCATCAGCCCACAGGAAGGTTTCTTTGTGGCGATCAAGATTTCATTCTTGGGCGGTTTCATTCTGGCATTTCCCTACATCGGCTTGCAGATGTGGCGGTTTGTGGCGCCGGGCCTTTACAAGAGTGAAAAGGGTGCGTTTCTGCCGTTCCTGGTTGCTTCGCCCTTCATGTTCCTGCTGGGCGCGAGCTTTGCGTTCTATGTCGTGACACCGCTGGCATATGATTTCTTCCTGGGCTTCCAGCAATTTGGTGCCTCTGGCGAGGCTGTGACCGGCGAAGAAGTGAACCAAGGGCTGAGCGTTGTGTTTCAGGGCTCCGCGCAGGAGTATCTGAACCTGACGATCAAGTTCATCGTGGCTTTCGGTTTGTGTTTCCAGCTGCCGGTGCTGCTGACCCTGATGGGTAAGGCCGGTTTGGTCAGTGCCGATGGCTTGGGCGCGGTGCGCAAGTATGCGGTTGTGGCGATTTTGGTCCTGGCTGCGCTGGTGACGCCACCGGATGTGATCACCCAGATCATTTTGTTTGTCGTGGTCTACGGGCTGTATGAGGTCTCCATTTTCCTTGTGCGCCGGGTCGAGGCCAAACGCGAAGCAAAGCTGCGGGCCGAGGGCTACTATGATGATGAGGATGGCCTTGATGCCCATCCAGAGGATGATCTGGCCGCTCTGGACAGCAAGGCAGACAACAAAGAGTGATCCGCTCTTCAGGTTTTGAATTGGAAAAGCGCGCTGTCCTGGCGCGCTTTTTCTTTGTGGGATGTTGCGAAATCGCTGCGCTCTGACTATTGAGCCGGGGAACGCAGGACCATTGCCCGTGCGGGCGTTTGATTGTCTTTTGCGCGCCAAACCGGAGATGACATCATGACCGACAGCAAACGCATTGTTCTTTCCAGCGATCACGCGGCGATTTCTTTGCGCCAGAGCGTGGCCGAACATATCGCCAAACAGGGCTGGGAGGTGGTCGACATCGGTCCAACCACGCCGGAAAGCACCCATTATCCGCTGCATGGTGCGGCTGCCGCCGAACGCGTGGCTTCCGGAGACTGTGCGTTGGGCATCATCCTGTGCGGCACCGGGCAGGGCATCATGATGGCCGCCAATAAGGTCAAGGGCATTCGCTGCGGCGTCTGCTCCGACACGTTCTCGGCTGCGATGATCCGTCAGCACAACAACGCCAACATGCTATCGATCGGCGCACGTGTGGTCGGCGAGGGGCTCGCGCTCGATATCGTGGATGCCTTCCTTGGCGCCGAGTTCGAAGGCGGTCGCCACGCCACCCGTGTGGACATGATCGAGCCATCCTGAGCCTCCGGGCATCTGCCGCCGCACTGATCTGCGGTTTCTGCCGCAAGCACATCGTAGAAAATCATAATTCTGGACCGCGCGGTGGCCTGCCGTGCGGTCCATTTGCGTTTTGCGGCTCCGGGTTCTTGCCCGTCCCAACAGAACGTGCTTTGTCGCGGTAAGACCCAGGTTCGAGACAGGGAGAGAACTGATGGATCAAGCCGCATTGACCCGTATCGCCGAAGCGCTTGAGCGGATGTCGCCTGCGCCTTTGGAGGCGCCTGATTTCTCTGCCGCGTCCGCCTTTGTCTGGCATGTCGGGCCGGACCGGTTGGAGCCGGTGCCGCAGGTCAGCCGCGTTGATCTGGACTTGTTGGTGGGTATTGACCGCGCGCGAGAGACACTGTTGGACAACACCCGCCGCTTTGCCGAAGGGTTTTCGGCCAACAACGCCCTGTTGTGGGGCGCGCGGGGGATGGGCAAATCCAGTCTGGTCAAAGCTATTCATGGCCGCCTGTCCGCCGAGCATTCGGATTTGAAGCTGGTGGAATTGCAACGCGAGGATCTGCCATCGGTTGCCAGATTGCTCAATCATCTGCGCTCCGCCTCGCAGCGGTTCCTGCTGTTTTGTGACGATCTGTCGTTTGGCCATGATGACCAGCATTACAAAAGCCTGAAAGCAGTCTTGGATGGTGGTATTGAGGGACGGCCAGAGAATGTGCTGTTTTATGCCACTTCCAATCGGCGTCATCTGATGCCACGGGACATGATCGAAAACGAACGCTCCAGCGCGATCAACCCATCCGAAGCGGTGGAGGAAAAGGTGTCGCTCTCCGATCGGTTCGGGCTGTGGCTTGGCTTTCATCCCTGTGATCAGGATGCGTATCTGTCGATGATTGCGGGCTACTGCGAGGCCTATCGCGTCGTGGTGGATGCCGAAACGCTGAAAGCTGAGGCCATCGAGTGGCAGGCTACGCGCGGGTCACGCTCTGGTCGTGTGGCCTGGCAGTTCTTTACTGATCTGGCGGGGCGGCATGGGGTTGCGCTGCGCTGATCCCGGTTGATCTGAACTATTCTGAAACATGACAACACCCGCCTGCGCCTGTTTGGCATCACGCGGGTGTTGGAAGCTGCTCACCTGCTGGAGGTCGTCTGCCCGAGGCCGGTCCTCGCAGCGTGATCACTGCAGATATGGCAGCGGGTCGACGCTCTCAAATCCGTTGCGCACTTCGAAATGCACATAGGCGGATGGATCGTCGCGCAGCGTGGCAATCGTCTGGCCGCGGGTGACACGATCTCCTTTGTTGACGGCGATGTTGTCCACATTGGCATAGACCGTCAGCAGCTTGGCATCGTGGCGCACAACGATGATCGGGACATCGTTTGAATCCTTGGTGATGGCGGCCACGGTGCCTGCGTCGGCGGATTTCACTGCGCTGCCCGGTGCGGCTGCGATATCGATGCCATCATTCTTGCCCTTGGCATAAGTGCGGGTGATCTTTCCCTGAACCGGGTAGATCATGGCCGCTTCGCTGCTGCGTGTGGGTGTTGGCACATCCACTGTGGGCACTTCTTTGGGAATCTCTGCGGCGGCCACCACGGTTTCCTGTGGCAGCGGTTTTGTCGCGCTTGGCGGTGTTGGGGTTGTGCTGCCTTCACCGGGGGCGGTGACACTGACCTCGTTGTCGCGGGTGGCCGTGTTTCTGGCCGGGGCGCTTTGATCTTTCAGGGGGATCAGCAGATATTGCCCCTCGCGGATCGCAAAATCACTGCCGAGGCCGTTCCAATCCGCCAGGGATTTCACCGGCACCTGATAGAGGCGTGAGATGGTGTAGGCGGTTTCACCCCGTTTGACTTTGTGGCGCACGGGTTCGGGCCCATCCTGGACCTTTGGTGCAGCTGCGGCAGTTTGCGCGGGTTTTGGCGCAACGGTTGATCCCGCGCCCGGCGTCAGCGGTTTTGTGCTGATGTCCGACTGGGATGAGCCATCTGTTGCCGATGAGGGCGCATTGTCGATCGCCTGGCCCGCGAGCGATGCGATGTCCACGCCGCCATTGTTGATCTGGCGGGGCTGTTCTGGTGCGGAGGAATTCGGCGCGCGGCGGGGTAGGGCGATGATCTCGCCCTGGCGCAGCGGATCGCCGGCCGCGATCCCGTTGAAGCGCGACAGCTCTCCGACGGGCAGGTCAATCCGCTCTGCCACAGAGGCCAGCGTATCCCCACGGCGCGCAACAGCGACCTGGTAGGACGGATAGGTGATCAACCCGCGGCTATCGGGTTTGGGGCGGCTCACCGTGGCGGTTTGGGCAGCTTCAGTGGTGTTGAACGCACCGATCTGGCCCCGCAAATCGTAATCGAGTGGCCCCTCACAAGCCGCGAGAACAGCCAGCAATGGCACGGCAATCGCGGCCCGGCGGAAGGGGGAATGGTGTGCGGTAAACTTCATTGTTGCTCTCCTCGGAACTCTGGTCCTGCATTGCTTCTCCCCTTGTCCCAGGGGTTTTGCAGCCGCCATCTAGATCAGTCCCTAGATGGGTCGGCAGGAGCGGTGGGGCAAGTACCCCTCCCTTACGTGTCTTTGCCAATTCCCTCAAGGAGGGGAACAAAACGCACTGGGCGCAATTCATCGTATTGCAGGCCGGTTTCGGTCTTTTGGACGCGGATCAGGGTCTGGACGGCGTCCGATTGGCCCACAGGCACCACCATGATACCGCCGGTCTTCAACTGCGCCAAGAGCGGACCAGGCGGATCCTCCGCCGCGGCGGTCACGATAATGCGGTCAAAGGGGGCCTGTTCGGGCAAACCATGGCTGCCATCACCAACCATCGAGGTGACATTGGGCAGATGCAGCTGTTCAAAGACCTGCCGGGCCTCGCGCACCAGCCGGGCATGGCGGTCGATGGTGTAGACGCGGCGCGCCAGCTTGCTGAGGATTGCCGCCTGATAGCCTGATCCCGTGCCCACCTCCATCACCGTATCGCGTGGGGAGATCTGCAAAGCCTGGGTCATCAGACCGACAACAGACGGCTGTGAGATGGTCTGCCCGCAGGCAATCGGCAGTGGCGTATCCTCATAGGCACGCTCGGCAAAGAGGCCGCGGACAAAATGCCCGCGGTCAATCTGTTCCATTGCATCCAGCACCAGCGGGTCCGTCACCCCACGGGAGCGCAGCGCAAAAAGGAACTGCATTTTGGTTTCGGCAGAAGGGGCGGTCATTCGATCCCCGTCAGGTGGTCCATGGCATCTGTTGCCGTCAGATCCGCGCGCATCGGCGTGATCGAGATATAGCCGTCCAGATTGTTCGCCGCATCGGTGCCTGCTTCGGTTGCGACCTGTTGGTCACCACCCCGGATCCACAGATAGCGGCGGCCATTGGGGGACAATTGTTCCTGCGCCGAAAAATGGCTGCCTTTGCGAAAGCCCTGGCGAGAGATGCGACGACCCTTCACGTCGGCTGCGGGCACAGGGGGGAAGTTGATGTTGTAAAACAGGCGGTAGTCCGATGGGTTCTCTGGCGATGCTGCAAGGATTGACTGGATCAAATCCGCGCCGTGATGTGCGGCTGCTTCATAGGGGACATCGCTGTTTGCATTTCTCGGCCCCAAGTATTGCGACAGTCCCATTGCCGGAATGCCCTGCAACGCGGCCTCCATCGCACCACCCAAGGTGCCGGAATATAGTACATTTTCTGCCGAGTTGTTGCCCCGATTCACGCCCGACAGCACCAGATCGGGTGGGTTGTCTTTCATCACCACATGCAGCCCGGCCAAGACGCAATCCGCAGGCGAGCCTTCGGCGGCGAAGCGGCGCTCCCCCAGCTGGCTCAGCATGAAGGGGCGGGTGTAGCTGATGCAATGGCCAACGCCGGATTGTTCAAACGCGGGCGCGACTGTCCAGACCTCACCGTCGGGGCCTGCAACCTCGGCAGCGATCTGCTCCAGAACTGCCAGCCCTGCGGCGCTGATGCCGTCGTCATTGGTGATCAGAATGCGCATTGCCTTGCCCCCTCATGGCCCTGTGCGATCCAGACGGGCCCCTGTTGTTCCGATGAATGCGACCTGAATATGTGGCAGGGGGAATTGGGGCAAGTCTTTCCCAGTGCTGGGGCGAAAGACAAAGACTGGCGGTGGAACATGGCGGCATAGCTGCCACAGGTGGGGCGCCCACGCGCCCCGCGTGCTGTCAGGATGGGCACAGGCTTCACCGCCGACCTGCCCGACAATTTGGGGAGGGCAGGTCGTAGGTTAGAGTAGGTCCGGATAGACCGGGGTTGCCGATGTCAGTCTGCAGTTCCCAGGATCTGGGGCAACAGGCGCGCGGCCTCATCCTTGGGGCCCGCCAATGCCTCACGATCCTCACCCGGGAAGAAGCGGCCGCGCAGGGCGGTCGACATCGGTGCGGGTTCAAGGATCTCCACACGGGGTCCAGTTTTTTCGGTTTCAACCTGCCAGCTGTGGGCCAACGCCATTTGCGCTGCTTTGGTCGCGCCATAGGTGCCGAAGAATTTGTCGCCGGCGCGTTTGTCGTCAAAGAAAACCGCTTTGCCTGATTGTCCGAGCAGCGGCGCGACATAGGGGATCAGAACGGATGTGGCGGTTGCATTGACAGCCAGCGATTTGGCCCAGTCCTTGGCGGCGACAAAATTGGCCGGGCTGAGCGGGGCTGCGTGGATCGCGGTGTGCAGCCACAGATCCAGCTGTCCCCAGCGGTCGTGAATGCCACGGCACAGGGTGGCCATGGCGTCTGGCACGGTGATGTCCATTGGCGCCAGCGTCGCTGAGCCACCGGCCGCTTTGATCCGATCGTCCAGTTCCTCCAGCGCGCCGGTGGTGCGGGCGACGGCCACGATGTGGTGGGTCGGGGCCAGCGCCTCTGCCAAAGCCGCGCCCAGGCCGCGAGAGGCCCCAGTGATAAGAGCAAGTTTCTGTGTCATGGCCGTCTTGTGCGGTGCCCGGCGGCTTGGGTCAAGAGCGGAAGCGCGCCCGCAGGCGTGGTTGGGTATGTGTCGCAGGTAGGGAGGCGGGCACAGGGAGGGACACGGGAGAGGGGAGACGTGGGTGCGCGTGGTCAGCGCCCTGGCATCGTCAGACGGGAGGATTCGCCACGGCGGTGCAAAATGAGCCCCTGGTGATCGATGGCGATCACTTCAGAACCAGATACGCGGCTGCCCAATTGCACAATGCGGGTGCGCCCGCTGGGCAGGCGGACCATCGCATTCATGCGGGTGCTTTCGCCAAACAGCCCCAGCAGGCTGATGTCGCCTTTGGGCAGCGCGTCAGTTTGGGTGGCGTGATGCGCCACATTTGCAGGTGTGCGATCTTTGCGGTTGATGGATGTCATTGGGTTTGAAACGTCTCTTCTGTTTCGCTGTGACTGCGCGGGGCGTGCGCGGCTTTATGGGGACAACGCGGGGAGTGACAGTGCAAAGCGCATGGGCCGCGCAATGCAGGCAAAGCCTCGCTTGTCAGGGTGGAAGGGGCGGCATCAGATTGCCGAATGCCACGATGCTGGGGTGTGCGAATAGCGCGCACCCTCTTGACGTCGCAGATGTGCCACGGCGTCTGCGCAGGCCATGGTCTGGCCTGTTCTGGGTTAGGAGTCGTAGACCAAAGACGGCAGATCGTGGCCGTAGGCAAACAATAGGCTCAATAGCTCTTCAAGGTTGGCGCCGATCATCTGCAAATTATAGAGCGGGTTTTGCGGATCAGAGATCTGCAGGTCTGGGTATTGTCCCTCGGGGCGCATATGCAGCATGGCGGCAACCGCAGGGGCCCCCTCGGGTGGGATGGCATTTGCCAGTTCGGCCCGCTGGCTGCCCAGCTCTTCGGCATCGCCCATTTCGAAGCGCTCCAGAAAGGCGTCGAAATCGCTCTGCTCCAGCCGTGCCCAGGTGCCGAGGATGAACTCCTCGCCGCGGGCATCGGTCAGCGGGATCGCCAGCACAGCACGGATGAACCGCAACTCACCCAGGCGGCAGAAATCCTCGGTCAGGATATCTCCCTTTTCAGCGTTCAGCGCAGAATTGTCCTGCACCAGCAAATCATCGGGGCAAATATCAGGACGGTCGCAGCTGAGGCTGAGCAACTGGGCAAATGTCGCCCCACAGCAGCGGCATTGACGCTGTGAGCTGAGCATACGGGCGAGATGAGGATCCAATGGGCGGCCTTTCCGCTGAGGCAATAGGGCACAGAAAAAGGCGCTGATCCGCTGATCGGCGCCTTTCCTGAGTCGATCTGATGTGACTGCGCTCTTACTCTGCCGCGCTCTTCATTTCAAACCCTTGATCCACCATATCGGCCGGAACCACGGGATATTCGCCGGAGAAGCAGGCGTCACAATACTGCGGGCAGTCGGCATTGCGGCCTTCCACCTGACCGACAGCGCGATAAAGCCCGTCCAGCGAGATGAATTTCAGACTGTCGACCGCCAGATGCTGGGCCATTTCGCTTTCGGACATGGTCGCTGCCAGCAGCTTGTCGCGGTCTGGCGTGTCGACACCGTAGAAACAGGGCCAAGCCGTCGGAGGGGAGGCGATGCGGAAATGGACCTCTTTGGCGCCCGCATCCAGGATCATCTCCTTGATTTTGCGCGACGTGGTGCCCCGCACAACAGAATCGTCAACGAGGATGACCCGTTTGCCTTCGATCAGAGCGCGGTTGACGTTTAGTTTCAGACGCACGCCCATGTTGCGGATCTGCTCTGTCGGCTCGATGAAGGTCCGTCCCATGTATTGGTTGCGAATGATCCCCATCGCGTATGGGATGCCCGATTCCAGCGAATAGCCAATGGCAGCAGGTGTGCCACTGTCGGGCACCGGACAAACCAGATCGGCTTCGACCGGGTTTTCTTTGGCCAGCTCACGCCCGATGGCTTCGCGGGTCTCATAGACAGAACGCCCGCCCAGAATTGAATCAGGACGGGAGAAATAGACATGCTCAAAGATGCAGAACTTGGAAGGTTGCTGGCGGAACGGAAACAGGCTTTCGATCCCGTCGCTGGTGATCACCACCATTTCCCCCGGTTCGATCTCTCGCACAAAATCGGCACCGATGATGTCCAGCGCGCAGGTTTCAGAGCTGAGCGCATAGCCATCCCCGATCTTACCCAGAACCAGCGGGCGAACACCCAGCGGGTCTCTGACGCCGATCAGCTTGGTCCGGGTCATGGCAACAACAGAGAACGCACCCTCGACGCGGCGCAGGGCATCTTCCATCCGTTCTGGAATGTTGCGCTGCAGTGAGCGGGCCATCAGGTGGATGATGCATTCACTGTCAGATGAGCTTTGAAAAATCGAGCCCCGTTCAATCAGTTCACGGCGCAGGGCATTGGCGTTTGTGATGTTGCCATTATGCGCGATGGCCGCGCCGCCCATGGCAAATTCACCAAAAAACGGCTGCACGTCGCGGATCGCGGTCTGGCCTTTGCTGCCCGCAGTGGAGTAGCGCACATGGCCAATCCCGATGGGGCCCGGCAGGGCAGACATAACATCCTGAGAGGTAAAGTTGTCGCGGACATAGCCAAACCGGCGGGCGCTCTGGAACCCTTCGACCGGGTCATGGGTCACAATACCGCCGGCCTCCTGTCCTCGGTGCTGCAACGCGTGCAGGCCGAGTGCGACGAAATTGGCAGCGTCCTTGACGCCGACGACGCCGAAAACGCCACATTCTTCGCGCAGCTTGTCATCATCAAACGGGTGGGCGGGGGGCATTTGCGGCATCGGCAAGGCGGTTTGGCTCCGAATCCGGTTTTGAGGATGCCCTGCACATAGTGCCTTTGACCCGATATGTCACCTAAGGATAACAGTTTCACGTCAGAAGGATGAAAAAACCGCGCTCTGGTTGTGCTGGGGTGATCCGGGGTGTCGGATCTGACGCTGCACTCCATGAGAGGTCGGGTTGAACACGCGCGCAGCAGGCCGAGGCTCAACAGTTGGGATATGTACGGTATGTGGTGGCAGTCGTGTGCGCTGCCGCCGGTATCATGCCGCCAGAAGGCCACGCAGCATGTCGAAGGCAGAGACCATGTCATCCTGATCGTCGGTTGCGTTTTCGTCGGTGCCTGCAACCTCTGCCAGCGATTGGCCGTTTTCTTCGGCCAGGATTTCGCGGGTTTCGATCAGGGACAGATCGCAGAAGGCCGACTCGCCGCCGTTGTCAGCAGGCACATGGATCAGCATGCCGCATTCGGCCCAGATCATTTCTTCTTCTTCAAAGGTCAGGAAAATCCGCGCCATCTTGTCTGGCAGGGCGCTGGTGATGCCGTTGTGGCCCACCAGGGAAATCGCCTTGGTCATGGCGGTTGGCACGTCAAAGCGCTGCTCAATGCTGGCCAGTTCCAGACCAACCTTCTGGTCTGCAGGCAACAGCAGGTCGTTGTCATTGCCCAATGCGCCTGCTGGCACATGCACCAATGGCGTCAGGCGCGGAACAGCGTGCTTCACGGATTTGACTTCCTGCGCACCGCCATCAAGCGTGTAGACCATGTCGCCTGGTTTGATGTGGCGCGCCTGAACGAACCCACGGTCTGTTTCGACCATCATATGCGGCACCAGCCCACCATTGCGCGGACGCGGACGGCTGCGCGGCGCTGCGGTTGTCTGCACAGAAGGAAAGTCCAGCAGCAGACCAACAGGCTGACAATCGGCGAATGATGTCGAATGATCCAGCAGCATGGCGATGTCCTTCTAAACGAGTGGGTGACGTTCTGTCTGACACCAATGTGCGCTGCGAATTGGGACGGAAATGGGGCAAGCTTTGGGCCGAATGAGACAAACCAGGGGTTTTCGGGGGATAATCCTGCCCAATTTGCCCGATTGGACCCGATATTGCGAAAAAATCACAGGATTTGTTAACTCTTTTGGGTCTTCGCACCGCTCTTCGTGTCTTCGGGAAGCCCCGAAATAAGACCGTCTAGATCCGATTCTTATTGGTTAATAAAGCGTTAATAAGGCTTTTTCATGTTAATCAGTGTTAATGCGCAGGCGGAGGCGCAAGTGCACCTGTTTGTTGAATTTTCACAAGTGTCTCGGCTGAGATTTCCCAGCTGCGGTGCGCCTTCGCGCCGCTTTGACCGGCCGCTGTTGCCTAACAGGACTTCTGTTTTGCGAGTTGTGTTTGCACTGCCTAAACCGGCACGGCCGTCGCCTGGCACCCGAGGGTCACAATAAAAAGAGCGCCCCAAAGGGCGCTCGATCACATCTGGCTCTGACCCGATAAGGGGCAGGGATCAGCGGTTGCAGGCGCTGATCAGCGTTTCATATTGGCTGGTGACCCAACCAAGCGCATCTTCCGGGTTGCGCTCTTCGATCTTGCCAATCATCCGTTCAAACACGACTGCGGATCGGCTGTCATCAACGATGGTAAAGCTCTGACCCGTCATCACAACGTTATAGAGGAAGAAGGAAATCGCAACGAGCAGGATGCCCCGCAGCACCCCAAAGAAGAAGCCGATGCCCTGATCCAACCCGCCAAGGGCAGAACGCTGTACCAGCGAGGCAAACAGCGGTGTGAAGAAAGACACCACAATCAAGGCGATGGCAAAAACGGCGGCAAATGCGGCGATAATAGACAGTTCACAGCTGTCAGCGATGAATTCGCCGATCACCGGGATCTCCGCCATCAGCGGCTCTACCTGTGGTGCGAAAAGAAACGCAAGCACCGCCGCAGCAATCCATCCGGCAATTGCCATAGCCTCGCGGACAAAACCGCGTGAATAGGCCAAAAGCGCTGATACAACGATGACCAGGGCCACAACCCCGTCGATAATGGTGAAACCTTCCATGTCCCTCGCCCGTTAACCTGCGGTCCGTATTTTATGCGGCACTAGCCGGCGCCGAAGTAGTCTCCGACAAATCCCGCCAAATCGGAGGCCTGACGCTGCGCCAGCCCTTCGATCGATACGGATTTGCCGCCACCCGGTGCTATAGCAGCCGTGAAACCAAGTTTTTGCGCTTCTTTCAACCGGTTTTCCGTCTGAGGTGCGGGTCGAAGGGCTCCTGAGAGCGATATTTCTCCAAATACCACCGTATCGCGTGGCAGGGCGGTGTCTTCTCGCGCACTCAGCAGCGCAGCGGCAACCGCAAGATCAGCCGCCGGTTCCGAGATCTTCATGCCTCCCGCGACATTCAAATAAACATCCAAGCCCGCAAACGGGATCCCACAGCGGGCCTCAAGCACCGCAAGGATCATAGCAAGGCGCGAGCTGTCCCATCCCACAACGGCGCGTCTGGGCTGTGAATGCGGGGATGGCGCCACAAGGGCCTGCATCTCCACCAACACGGGCCGCGTGCCTTCGATGCCGGAAAACACCACGGATCCCGGTGATGGGTTGCCGCGTTCTGACAGGAACAGAGCCGAGGGGTTCACCACCTCGCTCAGGCCGCCGCCGGTCATTTCAAACACACCAATCTCGTCAGCAGGACCAAAGCGGTTTTTCACCGCCCGTAAAATGCGGAATTGGTGGCCGCGCTCGCCTTCGAAATAGAGCACGGTATCGACCATATGTTCCACCACGCGCGGCCCTGCGATTTGGCCCTCCTTGGTGACATGGCCGACCATGATGATCGAAATCCCGTTGGTTTTGGCGAAGGTCGTCAATTCATGCGCTGCGGCGCGCACCTGGCTGACAGAACCGGGGGCGCTGTCAACGTGATCGGCCCACATGGTCTGGATAGAATCGATGATGGCGAGTTGTGGTTTTTCCGCCTCCAGCGTGGTCAGGATGTCGCGCAGATTTGTTTCAGCGGCCAGTTTCACAGGCGCCTTTGCCAGGCCAAGCCGCTGTGCGCGCATCCGAACCTGAGCGCTGGCCTCTTCGCCGCTGACATAGATCGTCTTCAGGCCACTATGGGCAAACTGCGCAGCCGCCTGCAGCAGGAGGGTGGATTTGCCGATCCCGGGATCGCCGCCCACAAGAATGGCCGAGGCAGGCACCAGCCCGCCGCCAAGGACACGGTCCAGCTCGCCAACACCACAGCAGGTACGTGGCGGCGGTGTCTCTTCGGTCGCCAGATCACTCAAGGGGATGGTCTTGCCCCGCCGCATGCCAAGAGACTTGGAGGCAGGACCGCCCTTGGAGAGGCCTTTGTCTTCGGTGATGCTGTTCCATTCACCGCAACCATCGCAGCGCCCGGACCATTTTGAGAAAGAGGCTCCGCACGCAGAGCAGGAATAGGTTGTTTTTGCCATGGGGCTGATCTTGCAGATGTTTCCGGTTTGTTCAAGAGTGCGCGTTGACGCGAATGTCAGATGCGAGGCTCTGCCTCGCGCTCCGGGATATTTATGGCAAGAGGAAAACAGCCCACTCTTCCTCTTGCCCCAAAAATCCCGGGGGAGGCCGCAGGCCGGGGGCAGCGCCCCCACTATGGGGTTTGTTTATTTATGGTTTCGCTCACCAGCGATAGACATAGCGAGGCTATAATGCAGGCCGAAAACAGGTAGAGACCCCAGGCAGGTTCAATGGTGGCATAGCCAATGCCTTTCACCAGTGTAATGTAGAGCGCGATCAGAAAGATATCTGCCATCGCAAGTTTGCCGAGGACATGCAAAACGGGGTGAAGCCTGGGATCCAGCAGTTGCCACTGCACCAGCGCAAGACCAATGGTTTTGAGGTAGGGCGCAAAGATCGCAAAGACGGTGACGATCAACGCCAGCACCTCGTCACTGCCCCAAAGGGACTGCAGGCCTGTGATCACTGAAATCTCGTTCAGCCCAAAAATCGGCAACAATCCTGCCCGTATCAAGGGCGTAAACCACGCGACAGGGTAGAGGATCAGCAAAGATAGGGTGAGGAGGCGGAGGGTCATGGCGGCTCGTTTTCATGCAATTCCGCCCAGATTTGGGTTTTCCGAACCAGATTGGAAAGGGGAAAACTCCGTGAACCTTTCCTGCTGAGGCTTCTATGGCCTTGTGAAGGAAGCCTCCGGCGGGAGTATTTGGGGAAGGTGAAAAGGGGGACAACGCTTCCTACCATAAGCGGTCTTCGCATACTGGTTTTGCGGGGATGCTTGCAGCGTAGCCCATTGTGGGCGGGGCGGCAATGAGGAGGAGGACAAACGCATCATTCAGGCTCGGGCGCAGCTTGTTGCGAAACGCTTGGGCAGCGCAGTCAAGCATGGTGTTGGTGAACAGCAGCACAAAAATCAGCCTGTCCAGGTCTCGCGGCAAGAGCCGGGCGATACCCAGTTTGCCGCCAGCAAGTCGGATTAGAGAGGTGAAGAGGCGATCCCGATCGCGATGTGGGACTAGGTTTGCCCATGCCGTCGTTTAGTGATCAGGGAAAAGTCGGCGACAATATGCAGGGCCAGGTTGATGTAGAACATCGCAACCGCATAAGGGTTCTGGGAGGAGCTAAGAAGGCTATATAGCGCAAGGCAATCCTTGGGCATGCCTCACCGCACCGCCTCGATTGGGCCCTCCGCGCGGCCGTGGATGAATTGCTCCATGTAGGGATCGCCCGATGCATCCATCTCGGCGACCGGACCGGTCCATTGGATCACGCCTGCGTGCAGCATGGCCACATTGTCGGCAATGGCGCGGACTGAGGTCATGTCGTGGGTGATGGTCATCGCGGTTGCGCCCATTTCCACCACGATCTCGCGGATCAGGTCGTTGATCACGCCCGACATGATCGGGTCGAGGCCCGTGGTCGGCTCATCGAAAAAGATGATCTCCGGCTCTGCGGCGATCGCGCGCGCAAGGCCCACGCGTTTTTGCATGCCGCCGGACAGCTCTGCGGGCAGGCGGTCGGCCACATCGGCCTTCAGCCCCACGCGGCGCAGTTTGTCGATGGCGATTGCGCGGGCTTCTTCGGTGGGGCGTTTGAGCGATCCGCGCAACAGGCGGAAGGCCACGTTTTGCCAAACCGGCAGCGAGTCAAACAGGGCCGCGCCCTGAAACAACATGCCAAACCGCGCGAGAAACGCATCGCGATCACCGCTGTCTGCCGGTTTGCCATCGACATGAATGGTGCCACTGTCGGGTTTGATCAGGCCGAGGATGCTCTTGAGAGCTACGGATTTGCCGGTGCCCGAGCCGCCGATGATCACCATGGAGGTGCCCTTGGGGATCGTCAGGGTCATGCCCTGCAATACCTTGTTGTCGCCAAAGGCCTTATGGACGTTTTCCAGTCGGATCATAGCGAGAAGAACACCCCGGTCAGAACAAAGTTGGCAGCTAGGATCAGCACGGCCGCAGCCTCCACCGAGCCTTTGGTGGCGCGACCCACGCCTTGGGCACCGCGGCCAGACTGCATGCCATAGTAACAGCCCATGGTGGCGGCGATGGTACCAAAGGCCGCGCCTTTGACCAGCGAGGAGACGATGTCGCGCAGCTCCAGGAAATCCACCGTGTTCTTGAGATAGGCCGCAGGATTAAAGCCGAGGTTCTGCGTCGCCACGATGTAACCGCCCATGATCCCGATGATATCGCCAACCCCCACCAGGACCGGTACGGTGATCAGCGCGGCCAGAACACGGGGCGCGACCAGATATTTCATCGGATGGGTCGAGAGGGTCACCAGCGCGTCGATCTGTTCGGTCACTTTCATTGTTGCGATTTCAGCGGCGATGGACGAGGTGACCCTTGCGGCGATCATCAGACCGACCAGAACGGGACCGAGTTCGCGCACCATACCGATGGCAACGATCTGTGGCACCACCGCTTCGGCGTTGAAGCGAGCGCCACCAGCATAGATCTGCAACGCCAACGCGCCACCGGTGAAAATCGCCGTGAGCCCAACAACCGGCAACGAGAGCCAGCCAACCTGCAGCAGCGCATTCAGTACCTCACGTGGGTAAAAGGGCGGGCGCAGCATATGGCTGAAGGTCGACAGCCCGAAGATCGCCACCCGGCCCACAGCGCCGAGCGCGCCAAGCACCATTTGCCCCAGGCGCGCCAGGGCGCCGATGGGCGAGAGCGGCGAAGGTTGGCTCATCCGGTGTAGCTCCGTGCATAGCGCGCGCCCAAAGAGGTCAGCAGCTCATAGCCAATGGTGCCTGCTGCATCGGCCAGCATGTCGACGGTTTGCTGTTCATCCAGGATGGTCAGATGATCGGGGGTGTCTGCCAGATCGGTGATGTCCACGGTGATCAGATCCATGGACACGCGCCCAACCACCGGGCAACGGGTCTGTCCCGCGAATACGCCAATCTCACCAGCGCCAAGGGCACGGTGCAGCCCATCCGCATAGCCCGCGGCAACGGTTGCGATCCGGCTTGGGCGGGCGGCGGTCCAGGCATTGCCGTAGCCCACGGTTTCGCCCACATCGAGGTCGCGGGTTTGGATCACCGGCAGGTCCAACTGCACAACCGGCAACCCGTCGCTGAAGGGCAGACCGCCATAGAGGCCAATTCCGGGACGACAGAGGTCAAAGTGATAGTTGCGCCCAAGCAAGAGCCCTCCGGTGGCCGCAAGGGAGCGGGGCACGTCCAACCCATTGGTCAGCTCGATGAAGGTCTGCAGTTGCTGTGCATTCATCGGGTGGTTTGGCTCATCCGCGCAGGCCAGATGCGACATCAGCAGAACCGGCTGCTGGCCAAGGGCGATGTCGCGCACGGCGGCCCATTCGGCAGCCTCCATGCCGAGGCGGTTCATGCCGGTGTCCAGCTGCACGCCGAAACTATGCCCGGGCAGCACCTCAAAGTGGCGCAACATCTGGTCAAGCGAGTTGAGCATGGGCGTCAGCTGGAACTCCCGCAGAAGTTTGCTGTCGCCCTCCATGTGACCGGAAAACACTGAAATTCCCGGACCGGCACCAATTGCACGACGCAGCGCCACGCCTTCTTCGGCGGCGGCCACGAAAAAGTTGCGGGCGCCAGCCTTGGCGAGCGCCTGGCCCACCCGTCCGGCATCCAGGCCATAGCCATTGGCTTTGACCACGGCTGCGGTTTCGCAGGTGGTGAGGGCATCCAGATTACGCCAGTTGGTGGCCAGCGCGTCGAGGTTGATTGTCAGTTTTGCGGTACTCATGGGCTGTT
This sequence comes from Phaeobacter sp., assembly GCF_022825805.1. Classification (GTDB taxonomy): domain Bacteria; phylum Pseudomonadota; class Alphaproteobacteria; order Rhodobacterales; family Rhodobacteraceae; genus Phaeobacter. The sequence continues at coordinate 37,480 of NZ_JAJDWC010000028.1, read as the reverse complement.
CATGACATGGGCGCACCACAGGTCAAGAGGGAAACAGCATTCTGACCCCGGCTTGAGCGGTCTTCGGCGTGTTTTGCAGCGAAGCAGATTGGAGATGGGCGGGCTGCACCGCAGGGCGGGCCTTTTGCCGAGTGGCAAACGATTTCGTCGGATCCGCGATGACCAATCCAGCTGCAAACCATCTGGGGCCGGAGGTTGCCCACCACCGACAGGGGCGGGTATGCCCAGCCCGGCGGCAGCAGATGGCCAGTGTCTCTGGTGCCGCCGGGCTATGTAGGGTCAGTATTCCGGCGCGTGTTCCTGCTGCCAGGCTTTGGCGAGGTTGCCGAAGCGGGTGAACTGCGCCTCAAACGCAAGCTCCACGGTGCCGATGGGGCCGTGGCGCTGTTTGCCGACGATCACTTCGGCTTTGGCATGGAGCCGCTCCATCGCCTGTTTCCACTCTTCCATCTTGTCCAATTCGTGATCGCCGGGTTTTTCGCGTTCTTTGTAGTATTCCTCGCGAAACACGAACATCACCACATCGGCATCCTGTTCGATCGATCCCGATTCCCGCAGGTCCGACAGCTGGGGGCGTTTGTCTTCACGGCTTTCCACCTGGCGCGACAGCTGGGACAGGGCGATCACCGGGATGTTCAGCTCTTTGGCGATGGCTTTCATCCCCATGGAGATTTCGGCAATCTCGTTCACGCGGTTGTCGGCCATACCACGGCACAGCTGCAGATAGTCGATCACCAAGAGATCAAGCCCATGGGTCCGTTTCAGACGGCGCGCCCGCGCGGCCAACTGTGAGATCGGCAGGGCGGGGGTGTCATCGATGAACAGTGGGCAGCTTTCGAGATCCTTTGCCGCTTGCACGAACCGGCGGAATTCATCCTCTGTCATGTCGCCCTGACGAATTTTATGCGAGGAGATTTCCGAGGCTTCGGCGAGGATACGGCCAGCCAGCTGTTCGGCGGACATTTCGAGCGAGAAAAACCCGACCACGCCGCCATCCACTGCGCCTTCGGTGCCATCGGGTTTGGTGCCACGTTTGTAGGCCTTCGCAACATTGAAGGCGACGTTTGTCGCAAGGGAGGTTTTCCCCATCGACGGGCGTCCCGCAAGGATCAAAAGGTCAGAGGGGTGCAGACCACCAAGCTGTTTGTCGAGATCCGACAGTCCGGTGGAAATCCCGGCCATGCCGCCACCGCGTTGATAGGCCTCGTTGGTGACATTCACCGCTTCGGTGACGGCCTTCAGGAAGGATTTGAAGCCGCTTTCCGTCTGGCCTTGTTCGGCCAATTTATAAAGCGATTGTTCGGCTTCGACGATCTGTTCTTTGGGCTCTGAGGCCACATCTACGCGGCGGGCCTTGTCGGCGATGCTGCGGCCCAGGGCGATCAATTCGCGCCGGATCGCCAGGTCATAAATCATCTGCGCATAGTCGCGCACCGCAAAGGCAGAGATCGATGCGCCTGCAAGCTTCGCCAGATACGCCGGGCCGCCCAACTCGCGCAGCCCTTCGTCATCTTCCATGAAGGCCTTGAGCGTCACCGGTGAGGCCAGCGCGTTTTTCGAAATGCGGGCCGCTGCAATTTCATAGATGCGCGCATGAACCGGATCGTAGAAATGCGCCGATGTGATGATCGAGGCGACCCTGTCATAGACATCATTGTTGGTGAGGATCGCACCCAAAAGCTGTTGTTCCGCCTCCACGGAGTGCGGCAGAACAGCGGCATCGTCGGCGGCAGCATCCTCGCCCTGTGGCGCAGAGGGCAAATTGGGGTCAAAAGGCGTGATGTCGTTCATTGCAGCTCTCGATTTTTGCATCGTACATAGCGTATTTTTCGGGGTGATGGCTATCGGGAAAACCCTGTTGATGGCCTGTTGATCACCTGTGGATAAGCGCCCGCCACTTGTGGGCAACCTGCGAACGCCTTGTGGGATCATGTGGCGGTTCGCTCTTTTGCCGCCCTCGCGTTGTGGTGCTAACATATGCGCCAAAGACCCGCGTAAAATCGTCTGGCGGCGTAATTTGGCTTCTGCTGCCTGCGGTTAGGCGCTGAGCGGTGCGGGCAACCGTCCGTCCAAATGGCAAAGGCACCGCAGAGTTGCGATGCCTTTTTGTTTTGTGGCTGCTTATATCATAAACAAGCTGCTCGGAGCTCCGTGCCCCATCGGCCTTATGGGCGCTGAGCTGGACTGGGCGGGCCTGACGTGCGATCTGCGCTGGACTTGAGCCTCAGCCCGCAGCGTGCGCCTCTTGCCAAGCGCGAGGGCCCTTCAGGAAGCGCTCCACCTCATCCAGTGTGGCTGCAGAGAAAGCCTCTTGTTGGCGGGCCTCCGCCAGCACGTCCCACCAGGTGCACAGGTAATGCAGCGCAACCCCGTGATCGCCCAGGGTTTTGGTGGTTTCCGGGAAGATGTCGTAGTAGAAGATCACCGCCGTGTGACCACAGCTGGCGCCTGTTTCGCGGATCGCATCCACGAAGGACAGTTTGGAGCCGCCATCGGTTGTCAGATCCTCAACCAGCAGCACCCGCTCGCCCTCTTGCATGGCGCCCTCGATCCGGGCGTTGCGGCCATAGCCCTTCGGCTTTTTGCGCACATAGCTCATCGGCAGCGCCATGCGCTCTGCCACCAGGGCTGCAAAGGGAATGCCTGCGGTTTCGCCGCCGGCGATATTGTCGAAGGCTTCAAAGCCCGCATCCCGCATCACGGTGACCACCATGAAATCCATCAAGGTCGAGCGGATGCGCGGAAAGGAGATCAGCTTGCGGCAATCGATATAGCTGGGCGATGGCAGACCGGAGGCTAGCGTGTAGGGCGTTTCGGTGTTGAAGTTCACCGCGCCAATCTCCAGCAGCATGCGGGCGGATAGGCGGGCGATCTCATCTTTGCTCGGGAAGGAAGAGGGGATCATGGCAGTGTCCTTATGTCGGCGCGAGCCGCCGGGTGCGGATGCCTCCGGCGGGGATATTTTTGGCAAGAGGAAGGCTCAGGTGACTTTCCAGAAGATGTCAAAGCCCGGATCGAAGACGGTGACGGGGCCGTCCTCTGTGACGATCTGTTCAGGGAAGCGCACGGGGCTGTCTTGTTTTGTCAGCGTCAGCGTTTCGCGGTTCACCGGCAGACCGTAGAACGCCGGGCCGTTTTCGCAGGCAAAGCCCGCCAGCGCGTCGAGGGCCTGTTCTTCCTCAAAGACATGGGCCAGCAGCGGCATGGTGTTGGGCGCGGTGAAACAGCCCGCACAGCCGCAGCTGCTGAGTTTGTTGGGATCGGTGTGGGGTGCGGAATCCGTGCCGAGGAAGTAGCGCGGATCGCCGGATGTTGCCGCCGCGCGTAGGGCGAGGCGGTGTTCTTCGCGTTTGGCCACCGGCAGGCAGTAATAATGTGGTTTGATGCCGCCCGCCAGGATGTGATTGCGGTTCAGTATCAAGTGATGAGTGGTGATGGTTGCGCCGAGCTGGCCACTGCTGTCTTCGCGGACATAGTCCACGGCGTTACGGGTGGTGATATGTTCCATCACCACACGCAAGCCCGGTGTTGATTTGCGGATCGGGTCCAGGACGCGGTCGATAAACACCGCCTCGCGGTCGAAGATATCGATGTGATCTTCGGTGACTTCACCGTGGGTGCAGAGCGGCAATCCGATGTCGGCCATGCGCTCCAGCACCGGGCGGATGCGGTCGAAATTCCGCACCCCGGAAGCCGAGTTGGTGGTTGCGCCTGCGGGGTAGAGTTTTACCGCTTTCACCAGCCCGCTTGCGTGGGCGGCGGCGACATCATCGGGATCTGTGTCCTCGGTCAGATAGAGCGTCATCAGCGGCTCGAAGGTCATCCCCTCGGGCAGAGCGGCAAGGATGCGCGCGTGGTAGGCGGCGGCATCTGCGCTGGTGACCACCGGTGGCACCAGATTTGGCATGATGATCGCGCGGGCGAAATCGCGGGCAGATTCGGGCAGGACGGCTTGCAGCATGGCGCCATCGCGCAGATGCAAGTGCCAGTCATCGGGGCGGGGGAGGGTCAGCTGGGAGGTCATGAGGTCCGCCTAGCACAGGGGCGGGCAGAGGGGAAGCGGGACCCGCAGATGTGGCGTCATTCGCTTTGGCCCAGCCGGGGTTGCTCGCGTTGGGAGCTGTTGAGTTGAATTCCAGTGTGCAGGATTGTGCGGATGCGCAGGATTGGGCGGAAAGACCGCGCTGCGCAACAACGCCGTTTGGTTACGCAGCCGGAGGCAGGTGAAACTCTCCGGCTTCGGCGCGTTTTTCCAATTGCTGCAAGCGGCGGCGGAAGCGCGGTGCGCGCATCCGCTGGGCCACATTGCGGCACAGCAGTGTCATCAGATAGGGGCGGTCTTCGCGGTCGAGCCGTGCCAGCAGGTGACGCAAATAGGGCGCATTGTTGCGGCGCGCGCGGTAGAGTTTGTAAAACCGCTGCCGTGTCAGACGGCCGGCGCCAGCCAGCGCGATCACGTGATAAAGAATGTCCATTTCGATCAGCCGTGTCTGCACCGTGCCGCCAAGATGGGCCATCGGCAAGCGGGTCACCGCCTTGCGGGCAAAGAGTGCGGCATGCATCGCATCGAGGTGTTCCTGGGGGTCGAACAGAACAAAAGCGTCCTGCGCAGCGTCCAGCATATCGGGGGCATAGCCATAGCGGCTGGTGAAATCGAGGCCCCGTTGCTCGCTAAAGCGATCATCCCAATTGGTCAGTTGCGGGTCCAGCGTCGCTTGCGGTTGGATCGCCACCACGGTGGCGCCTGGCGCGGCCACCGAGAATGCAGCCGCGGCATAGCCGCAGGGTCCGGCACCGTAAAACACCACCTTGTCGAATTCGTCAAAGAACCCATCGTCGATCAACTGGTCAAAGAACCCATAGATGGTCTCTTCTCGAAACCAGGTGTCACCGTTGGACACAAGGCACAAATGCGACCAACCCAGATTGCGCACCAGATCGAATCCGAGCGGTTGTGCCTGTTCAGACAGGTTATGGATGCCCTGGCGTGTTTCGAAGCTGACAAGGAGCGTGTTGCCCTGATCAATGAAGGTTGCGAAGTGGTTGGCGCCCAGGCTCTGATACATGCCGTTTTCCTCTGCCAGGGCGGCCATCCGCTCCTGCCATTGGGCCGGCTTCAATCCGGACAGATCTTCGTCCAGTGTATCCAGGGTGTCCTGTTGCATTGCCTTGTCCTTTTGCCCCGTTTTGGCCTTGTCTCGGCTTCGTCTTGCCGGTCGCTGTTGTACCGTGCGCGACACTCCAAAGACGTTTGACCACGATGATGCGCTGCCGCTGTCAGCCGAGGGGGGTATTTCGCCTTACTCATTGCTACCTGCGAAATAAGGCTAAAATTGGAAATTGTAAGGCCGCTTTGTCGGCCAGATGAGTGGCCTGATGGTTGGTAAGAGCGCCAGTCAGTCGGTTTACCTGCCGCTTCAAACGACGGTTAGCCGTCAGATCGAAGAGCGCCTGTCGCGCAGATCCACAGCCCGACGCGCCATCACGGGTCGTGGCGGGATTTTTGCGCTGCGGCCTTTCGCCCGAGTTCGGCAAAACCCGCGAGCGTGCGTGCGGTGGTTGCGCTGATCGGCCGAGACGGTGGGGTCATCAACAGGCGGGAGAACAGGCTGCGAAAGCGATCCTCCTGCATCAATTGGCGAAAGCGGTCATGGCGCCAATGGACCGCCTTGCCATGCAGCTCAGTGATCTGCTCGTCCGCCAGCAAGGTTGCCATGATCTGCTGCCGTGCCTCTGCGTAGCGGCTGATCGACTGGTCGGTGTCGCTGTTGAAGTTGCGCTCCACCCAATAGTCCATGCCCAACTGATCATCTGCATGAACGGCCCTGCCACGATCGGCTTTCAGCAGAAAACTCTCCATCGCGCCAAGGGGATAGTGGTTCAACTGGACGAGACCGAAGTTGGGTTGGCCATAGGTGGAAAACACCCGTTCTCGCTGAAATCCGCTGTCCAGCAGGCGGCCTTCGCCATCGTACCAGCGATAGGCTGACAGATCCGCATCCGGGGCGGCGTTGCGCGGACGGTGAACCCCCAGTTTCTGATAGGTGCCATTGTTGCGATACAGCGTTTTGAACATGGCGGCACGCCATGGCCAGTGGATCACCGTAGGTGCGCAGCGGGTGAATTGCTCGGTCACGGGGCGGTCTTCGTAGCGGGTGATATCGGCATTGCCAAACAGCCGCCAGGTCAGGGTGATGGCATCTGCGTCTGGCAATGCGGCCAGCAGATCCTCCAGCCTTCCCGCACCGACGTGGATGTTGACAAATTCATCGATATCAAGAGCCAGTATCCAGTCCGCTTTCCGCACTAGCCGGTGTTTGCCTGCTTTTTTCAAGCCACTGAACTGGATGCCGGATTTGTCGTAGGGCGGATCATTGCGCAGATGCGTAAGCAGGCCAAGCGCATCGAGACGGTCCAGCATCTGGTCGCTGCCATCCTGGCAATTGTTGGACAGCACCAGAATGTCGCGAAAACCCACAGCCTTGTGATGGGCGATCCATTCCAGCAAAAACGCGCCTTCGTTGCGCTGGGTCAGCACGGCCAGGCTGCGCATCTTAGACATGCCCCCGTTGGGTTTGACCGGATGATGCGACCGGATACGCGGACGGTTGGGCCATGGCTCAGCTCTCCAGATCCAAGGCGAGCGCATAGGCGACCCGCTCTTCTGCCGTCAGTTTCAGGCGTGTCGCTTGCGAAAACAACTCTTCAAATTCGGGCAGCTCATGCAGCTCTGCGGCCTTTTGGCGGTGCCAGCGCAGGCCGTCTTCGTGCAATTGGCGCAGCTGCGGGTCGGACAGAAGCCGGTCATATTCAGCGCGCAGTCTGGGCAGATTGCGCTTGATCGTCAGATCGGTGTGATCGTTCCAATCCATCCGGATCCAGTAGTTCAGGCCGATGGAGCGATCCACATGCAGGGCGCGCCCGCGCTGACGCTTGATCAAAAAGCTCTCGGCAGAGCGCAGCGCATAGTGGTTCAGCTGAACCAGATCGTAACCAATGGTGCTGCGCGAACTGCGCCAGCCATTGGTGATGTTGTCGGCGGTCATGTCCTGCCCAGATCCATTGACCCATTTTACCTGATCGCGCTGGGCGTCGACCAGTTTGTTGGGGCGGTGGCAACTGATTTTCTGATAGGCGCCAATGTTGCGGAACATGGTCTTGAAGCCCCAGACCGTGTGGGGCTTGGGGCAATATTTCGGCGCGCAACTGTCGAACCGATCGATCACAAAACCCGGGTCGAGCCGGGTCTGACCGTTGTGGCCGAACAGCCGCCAGGTCATTGCGATGTTGCTGGCATCGGGCACCGCTGCAAACAGATCCGTCAAGGTGCCATTGCCGCATCGGATGTTGATGAACTCGTCCACATCGATGTGAATGATCCACTCTGCGGATTGGATGATGGGTTCTTTCAGCGATTGGTTGAGCGCGAATTGCTGTGGCGAGTTTCCGCGCCAGTTGTCGTTGTTGCGATGCTGCAGAACACCCATCTCCTGAAGCCGGTCCAACAACTCTGAAGTGCCGTCTTCACAGCCATTTGTGTAGATCAGGAAATTGTCGACGCCGATGGCGCGGTGATAGGCCACCCATTCAAGGATATAGGGCGCTTCGTTTTTCATGCAGCCGACAATGACCGCGCCACCACCCTCGCAGGGTATGTCACGCGGGGATGCCTCGCTATAGGGCGCGACCGGTGCGGTTTCATCGATCCGACCCATCCGATTGTGTGGTGCCAGCGCGGAATTGCGCAGTTTTGCGAGGTTTTCCAGCGCGCGCGGTGGCAGGATATCACGGGCACCGGGCGACAGTGGCGTCAGATCTTTGGCCGATGATGCGCCTTTGCTGTTTGACGCTGCGCTGGCGGCGCGATCTCGCTGCGCAGCGGCGCTCGCAGCGTCCAACTGCGGCAGGGCTGCGAGCAGCGCGTGGCTGGCGCGAAAGCCAAACTCTGGGTCAGCCTCTCGCCAGTGTGGAGTGACCGCAGGTTTTTCGATTTGCTGACTGCCCGGATTATCGCCCTGACAATTGCCCTGACTATTGCCCAAATGGTCGCTCAGCTGATCGCTCTCTTGTTGCACGGGTTGGATGGTGTCAGCCAACCCCAGAAGACGTGCCCGCAGGCCGGGATGGCGCCGCAGCAGCTTTTGGTTCTGTTCCTGAAACCGTGCGTTGACCGCCTGCACAAAGGGTAGGTCAGGGGGCGTTTCGGATCCTGGCGGGAGGGCTGCGTCATTCAACAGGGAGCGCCAGGCCGGACGCGGCACAATCATATGGGGGCGGGCCTGCAGCAATTGTTGCAGACGATGGTTTAGCCGCCGCCAGCGTGTTTGCGTCGCCGCCGAGGGCAGAGCAGGCACATCGTGGGCGGTCTGCCCGATGTGCAAGGACGGCACATCGAAGGTCTGGCTCAGTTCCTCCACCAGGCCCGGTCCGGCAAATGCTGCCGCGTCATAGCTGCGCAACTGCAGCGAGCCCGGACCAAACACAGCCTCCCAGCGGCTCTGTAGCGATGCATAGTCCAGCCAGAATGGCGCGATCTGCGTGGTTTCAAACAGGCCCGCGCGCGGGTCAATCTCGCGCGTGGCGAGATCCTCCAGGCACAGATCCCACCAACAGCCGGGCTGCGCCAAACACTCCAGATCCCGCGTCAGCGGCAGCGAACGGCCCTCGGCCAATTGTCCGGCATAGCCGCGCAGCAGCCCCTCTGCCGGTTCGGGAACATGGGCCACGACGGAAATATCAGCGCTGAAACGCCCTAGCAGATCCCGCAGCCGCGCCATCTCTTCCTCGCGGTGGATCTGGCTGCCCAATTGTTCTGCAGACAGCAGGATCACATCCGGGCGGGCGACGCTCACCTCGCGGTCCAGATCGGACATCAACCGCTCGCGCAGCTTGCTCTGTGAGGCCGCATCGCGGAACCCGCGATTGTAGCGCAGCGGATCCACATGATCCGGGTTGGTGATGGCCATGAACAGGCGGGTGTGGTTCTGCCGCCCCGGGCTGCGTGGAAATAAAATACCATGGCTGCGCAGTTGGTCGCGCCCGGCCGCCAGCGCCGCCTGCAAGCGTTGCGCCCCTAGGTAATCTGGCCCGATATGCAGGATGATCCGCGTCATGTCTCGTCTGTCCGGGCCTGGCTGATGTTGGTTTTACCCCACCAGGGCAGATCGCAGCCCACAAAGGCCGAGACAGCGGCCTGCGCGTCGGGGTCGGCCACATCGATCTCTAGATATCCGGGGTCATTGCGGAACCACTGGGCCAGCGCCCCATAATGTCCGTCGATCCAGCGCATCTGTTGATCGCGGGTCTTTCCATAGCCCACCGGCAATCCAGGCACGGTGCTGTTGGGCAGGCGTTGCGTGCCCAGGTTGCTCCAAAAGGTGATCGAGCGCGCATGCTGCGCCGTATCCCGTCGGGTTGCGATGAATTTCACCTCCGGGTGGTGATGGCGCAGGGCCTGCAACAGGGCAAAATCGAACTGGGGCCAGACCGAGTGTTTGCCGTAGATGTAGGAAATTTCCGCCAACGCATCATATTCAGGCATAAGCGCCATGGGATCGCCGCTTTCGTAAAGCCCCTGATACAACAGCGCGCCGACAAAAACGCGCTCCTGATCGGGATCTGACCGGCTCTCGCGCTCTTTCAGCCGGTGATCGGCGACACTGAAACCGCCCGCAGAGAGAGCCGTGGCCAGCGTGGTGGTGCCGGATTTCGGAAGGCCCAGGTTAATGACAAGTGGTTTCATGCCTGCGCCTCCAATTCCTGCAACAGAGCCACCTCAGCCGCGGGCAGGGTGGGGGTTGCCAGCAAACGCGCGCGCAGGGTTTGATAGGCCGGTTGCGTCATCAATTCGGCGCAGCGCGCGCGGTGTTTGTCGACACAGCGGGTATGCAGCGCCGCGATTTCTGGGTCAGCCAGCATATCACGCAACGCCGCCTCCAGGGCTGGCAGATGGCGCTGGATCGAGCGGTCCTCCCAGGCGGGATCATTGCGATCCTGCCAATAGGCCAGATCAAAATCCCGGTGTTCCCGGTTGACGTCGCCGCGGTCGTTTTTCACCAGATAGCTGTCCAGTGATCGCAGCGCATAGTGGTTCAGTGTGGCCAGCTGGCGCGCGCCTTTGGCGTTGTATTTGCGGATCCAATCCTGCGCTGCAGCCACAAGAAAACGATGCGGCACAGTGCGGCCAGACCCATCGGTCCATCGCGGGCGGCTCTCTTTTGGCAACTTGCTCGGGAAAAAAGGGCGATGCGCGCCGTAATATTGCAGCGGGAAATCCTGGCGCACCAGGGTCTTTACCTCGATGGCCCGGCTGCCATTCCACAGATCCGGCGTGTGACTGTGGTTGAATTGCGCAATCACGGGCTGGTCCTCGAACCGCTCCACGCCGCCGTTGGCAAAGAATTGAAAGGTCACCGAAATCGCCTGCACATCTCCGGCGGCTGCAATCAGCGCGGGCAGGCGATGATCGCCTACGTGGATGTTCAGGAACTCATCAACATCAGCGATCCAGACCCAATCGGCCTCTGCCACAATCGGTTGATGGCGCGCATGTTTCAGCGCCTCCATCTGATAGTTGCGCCCCTGTGCCGGGTTCGCCAGATGCTGCACCACACCGCGCTGCGCCAAGGCATTCAGCAACTCATCCGTGCCGTCGCTGCAGTCATTGGAATAAAACAGAAAATCAGTGACGCCGATCAGCCGATTATAGGCGATCCACTCCAACAGGAACGGGCCTTCATTCTTGACACATGTCACAGCTGTGATGCGCATTCTGTCTCCTGCCTGCGGCCGGTGTGCCCGGCTCTTTGGGACCCCATCGGGATGTGGCCCGTCTCCACCTTAGCGGTGTTTGCACGGCTCTGCACCCTTTGGTGTGTCGCAGGCGGAATCGCATTGCCCGCAACCAAGGTCAACGGCCCTGATCCGAGGTCTCGTCTGCCATCACCGAAGTGTTGCCTATTGGACCAAAGTGGCAGGCTCGGATGCTTGACCCGGATCTGGGGACGTGGCCCACTGCGGCGAACGGCGGCGAAAAGGAGGGGTGAGATGGCACAGGGCAATCCAGACGAAATGGCAACCCATGGCGGGGAGGCAGGCCGCCCCGCGCTGCCCGGAAGCATTGATGCAGTGTCTGATTTGCTGGCCGATGGCGGCTATGTCGCGGATCGCGGCTTGGCGACTGTTGTGTTCTTGGCCCTGAAACTGGGCCGTCCCCTGTTTCTGGAGGGCGAGGCAGGCGTCGGCAAAACCGAAATCGCCAAAACCCTGGCCTCCGCCCTGCAACGTCGCCTGATCCGGCTGCAATGCTACGAAGGGCTGGATGCGGCAAGCGCTGTTTACGAATGGAATTTTGCCGCCCAGATGATTGCCATCCGCACCGCAGAGGCCAGTGCCGCTGGCACGGATCGCGCCGCCTTGCAGGCGGAGCTGTTTGGGGATGACTTCCTCATTCGGCGTCCCTTGCTGGAGGCAATGGAGCCCGACCCAAGCGGCGCGCCGGTGCTTTTGATCGACGAATTGGACCGGACCGATGAACCGTTTGAGGCCTTTCTGTTGGAGGCTTTGTCAGATTTTCAGGTCACGATCCCCGAACTTGGCACGGTAAAAGCGCCGGAGCCTCCGATTGTGATCGTGACCTCCAACCGCACCCGAGAGGTGCATGATGCGCTGAAACGGCGCTGTTTGTACCACTGGGTGGATTATCCCGATTTCGACCGCGAGATGGAGATCCTGACCGCGCGCGCCCCTGATCTGCCCGCGCGCCTGTCGCAGGAGGTGGTGGCCTTTGTGCAGGCGCTGCGGACCGAGGATTTGTTCAAACACCCCGGTATCGCCGAGACGATTGATTGGGCCAACTGCCTGTTGGCATTGGACGTGATCGACCTGTCGCCCGAGGTCATCGCCGACACGCTAGGCGCGGTGCTAAAATACCAAGACGACATCACCCGGCTGCAGGGCTCGGAGGCCAAGCGGATTTTGGATCAGGCGCGCAGTTCTCTTGGCTCTGGCGACGCTGATCCGGCGGGGTGAGCCCTCGACATGCCCGAGTTTCCACCGCTCCCACTGCCTGACACGCCGCGTCTGGCGCAGAATATCACCCATTTTGCGCGCGCGCTGCGGCGCGCTGGCCTGCCGATTGGGCCAAGCCGGGTGGCACAGGCGGTGGCGGCTGTGGCGGAGGCAGGGGTGTCGTCACGGCGTGATTTCTATTGGACGCTGCACGCCTGCCTGGTCTCCAAACCAGAACATCGCACGGTGTTTGCACAGATTTTCCGCCTCTATTGGCGCGATCCTCGGTTTCTGGAACATATGATGGCGGCCATGCTGCCTGCGATCCGCGGCACGCAAGAACAACAAGCCGCCAAACCCGCGCAGAAACGTGCAGCCGAGGCGCTGCTCGATGGTGCCACCGACCCAGACGTTGCCCCGCAAGAGGCCGATGCGCCGATGGAGCTGCAGCTGGATGCGACGCAAACCATGTCGGATCAGGAACGCCTGCGGCAGCTGGATTTCGAACAGATGAGCACCGCTGAAGTGGCAGAGGCCAAACGCATGCTGTCCCAGATGCACCTGCCGATACAGCCCCTCAACAGCCGCCGTCTGGTGCCCACGGCCGGGGGGCGTCGTGCCGATTGGCGGCGCACGCTCCAGCAGGCCGCCCGCCGAGGAGGCGACGTTGCCGCCATGGCGCGCAGCGACCGCCGCCTGCGCTGGCCCAATCTGGTGGTGATCTGCGATATCTCTGGCTCCATGAGCCAATATTCGCGGTTGATCCTGCATTTTCTGCATGCTGTTGCCAATCGTAAGGGACCGGGTTGGGCGCGGGTTCATGGCTTCACCTTTGGCACCCGGCTCACCAATATCACCCGGCATCTGGCGCAGCGGGACGTGGATGCGGCTCTTGCAGCAGCTGGGGCAGAGGCGCAGGATTGGGAGGGCGGCACCCGGATCGGCGCCTGTCTGCATCGCTTCAACCGCGACTGGTCGCGCCGGGTCATGGGGCAGGGTGCCGTAGTGCTGTTGATCACCGATGGTCTGGACCGAGACGATCCGGCCCAGCTGAGCGCTGAAATCCAACGCCTGCAGTTGGCATCACGGCAGCTGATTTGGCTGAACCCGCTTTTGCGGTTTGATGGCTTTGCGCCGAAGGCCAGCGGCATACGCGCGATGCTGCCGCATGTGGACAGTTTTCGGGCTGGTCATTCGATTTCCGCACTGCAAGATCTGGCCGACGCCCTGCGCACAGGCACCGACCAGTCCGAGAAGCAGCGGTTGATGGAGCTGTTGAATGAGGATCCAGCCTGAACCGCCGGGGCAAGCGGCGCAGAAACCCCTGCGCGGATCACCCCGGCTGAGCTTGGTATGGCCTAACGCCTTATGGAACCGGGCCCCTACATGATCGGGCCTGCTCCAAATAGCCGGTCAGACCATCACTTGCGGCCGCGTTTCCGGCTGGCTTTGGCGGTTTTTGCCCCTTTGACCATTTTGCCAAAGGCCTTGTCCTTGGCGCGCCGCTGCGCCAGCGAGGCGGAGTTATGGGCCTCTTCTGCGGTCAGCTTGCGCCACCGCTCCAACCTGTCAGGATCGACCTCTCCGGCCGCGATGCCCGCCTGGATGGCACAGCCTGGTTCGCCTTCGTGGTTGCAGTTGCGAAACTTGCACTGCGCCGCCAGCTCTTCGAGGTCGACAAACACATCGCTGACGCCAGCGGCCGCGTCAGTCAGTTGCAATTCCCGCATGCCCGGCGTGTCCAGCACCCCGCAGCCACCTTCGATAAAATAGAGCTGTCGCCGCGTCGTGGTGTGCCGTCCGCGCGCATCGTCTTCGCGAATGCCCTGCGTTTCGATATCAAGATCGTCGCCCAACGCCTTGGTCAGGGTGGATTTACCCACACCCGAAGTACCGAGAAATGCAATGGTCTGGCCGGGTTTGACCCAGGCGCCCAGTTTTTCGCGCACATCATCGGCCTTTGCGTTCAAGGCCACAACAGGCACTTGATCGGACAGGGTCTCCGCCTCGCTGATGTAGGGCTGCGGGTCGTCACATTTGTCGATTTTGCTCAGCACGATCACCGGCGGCACCTCAGCGTCAAAGGCCATGGCGATAAAGCGCTCCAATCGGGCGATATTGAAATCGGCATTGCAGGAGGTCACGACAAACATCGTGTCGATATTGGCCGCAATCAACTGGATCTTGCGATCCTTGCCGGGGGCGCGTCGCCGGATCAGGCTTTTGCGTTCTAGAATGCGGCTGTGGGTCGGCAGATCTTTGTTCAGCATCAACCAGTCGCCCACCGTTGCCTCGGGCCCTGGTGGGATCACAAGGTCCACGCCATCGCCAAGAGCGCGCAGCCCGTTGCGATTGACTTCGGTGATGCGCACAGGAGGGGCGCCGGCCATTTCGTCCAGATCCGTTTGGCGGGCAAAAAATGACTGCCACCCCAACTGTTCCAGCGGTGACGGGGCGGGTTTCGGGTTCTCAGTGGAAGAGAGGAATTGGGAGTAATCCCGGATCATTGGGAAAGTCTTTCATGATCGGATCGCAGGTCGAGCCTGGATCTAGGTGTCAGGTAAAGCGCGCGCAGAACACTCCCGTCGCCTGCCCGGGTGGGCGGCGTTTCAATTCCGGAGCAATCTGCATACCGGGGTGGCCTCTGCCGCCCCCTCTTCACCAGGACATAAACTCTCCATTTCGCTCCGCGTCAGATAGCGGAGTTGGTGACTTTTTGCAAGCGGGCCACGGATTTGGCAGGCTCACCGTGTCAGCTCTCGCATCCCTCGATCCAGACCTGCCAGGGTCATGGGCACCATCTGATCCTCAAAAATCTCCCGGATCATCTGGATCGAATGGGTGTGCCCCCAATAGGCTTCTGGCACCGGGTTGATCCACAGATTGGACGACCATTGCGCCCGCGCCCGTTCCAGCCAGACCTGACCAGCTTCCTTGTTCCAATGCTCATTGGCGCCACCGGGATAGGCGATTTCATAGGGCGACATCGACGCATCGCCAACAAAGATGCATTTATAATCAGGCCCATAGGTGCGCAGAATGTCATGGGTGGAGGTCTGCGCATCCCAGCGGCGCCGATTGTCCCGCCACACCCCTTCATAAAGGCAGTTGTGGAAGTAGAAATACTCCAGATGTTTGAATTCAGCCCGGGCTGCGGAAAACAGCTCTTCGACCACTTTGATATGGGGGTCCATTGAACCGCCAACGTCGAGAAACAACAGAACTTTTACGGCGTTGTGCCGCTCGGGTCGCGTTTTCACATCCAAATAGCCGTGTTCCGCCGTGGCGCGGATGGTGCCCGAAAGGTCCAGCTCTTCGGCGGCGCCTTCGCGCACCCAGCGGCGCAGCCGTTTCAGCGCCACTTTGATGTTGCGGGTGCCCAGTTCGACATCTCCGTCAAGGTTCTTGAACGCGCGCTTGTCCCAGACCTTCACAGCCCGCTGATGGCGGCTTTCTTTCTGGCCGATGCGCACGCCTTCGGGATTGTAGCCATAGGCCCCAAATGGCGATGTCCCGGCGGTGCCAATCCATTTGTTGCCGCCCTGATGACGGCCTTCCTGGTCCTTTAGTCGCTGTTTCAGCGTCTCCATCAGCTTGTCAAATCCGCCAAGCGCCTCTATCTCCTGGCGCTCTTCCTCGCTGAGGTGTTTTTCCGCCATTTTGCGGATCCACTCTTCGGGAATATCAACAGCATTCAGCACGGCCTCGGCGGGCAGGGCGTCCAACCCCGAAAAGCTGGCCGCAAAGGCGCGGTCGAATTTGTCGATGTTGCGTTCATCTTTCACCATCGCCGCACGGGCGAGGAAGTAGAACGCTTCGATGTCATATGTGACGAGCCCGGCCTTCAACCCCTCCAGAAAGGTGAGGTATTCTCTCAACGACACCGGGATCGCGGCGCTGCGCAGGTTTTCAAAGAACGGCTGAAACATCGAAGTCTCCGTCTGACAGTCTGCCACGCGCCAGGCCAGCCACCTATCGCTGTGGCCAGCCCAAGATCGGACCTTTGGTTCAGATCGCCAAGGCGCGGTGGATGAAGATTGTGATCAGCAGCCCGGCGACACCCAAAATCATGGCAAGAACAGTGCCATATTGCAGCATGTCGGCCAGGTTGCCACCGCGTTTTTTGGCCGAAAGAGCCCCGAAAATTGCACCAAAAAGCACTGCGCCGATTACGATCATGGTTGTTTCCGTCTTATGTCTGTCTGTTTGATCGTCAGATGGGGCCGGCCAGTCCTTGGTCAAGGCAGCGGTCTCGTCTGACGATGCATTTGGCTGTATATCTGACTGTGTGTCCGAATGGGTATGCGTTGCGGATCTACATGGCAGATCATCGGCGCATATGCCAGCCATCTGCGGGCAGCGCGACATTTTAGGGCGGCATCGGCGGTGATCAACAGCGGTGATCAATTGCTCTGCCGTTGCGCCGCGGTCACGATGGCCCGGTGGCTGCCCCAGTCGGGGCCAAACCCGTAGCGCGCCCAGCCCTGACTGTCGAGCACCAGCGCATGGGCTCTGGCGCGTTGTCCCAGTTGATATCGCGCCTCCGCCTCTTGCAGCATCAAGGTCGCCAGGAGGCCCGCATTTTCGGCCCGCGCAGCTACCGGTATGGCAGGGCGCAACCGCGCCAGCGCCTGGGCTCCATCGCCTTGGCTCAGATCATAGGCTGCCATCTGCGCCGCAATACGGGCGCGCAATATCGGACTGTCGCGGCCCCCAGCCATGACCTGCAACGCGGTGGTGAAATGCTGCTGTGCGAGGTCTGGGTCTTCGGCCTGCAATATCCGGCCCAGCACATAGTGGTTGAAGGCCCGCCGGTGATCGCGCCAGCCCAAATCACGGGCAATTGCCGCGGCGCGATAGGCCGAAGGCAGTCGGGCGTGGCGTGGACGATTGGGCGCCAGCGCGCCCTCCAGTGCGCGGATCCAGCTGCGCGGTGTGGCAGGCAGTGGCCGCGCGGGCAGGCGCTCGCCGGCGGGGTTGAGCCGGGCCAGAATTGCGGGCAGGCGCGTGGCCACCTCGCTGCGGGTCATGCCGGTGCGCAACTCCGGGGCGTAGCTCGCCCGCAGGATCAGCATGTCAAACCCGGTCAGCACCGTGTGAATGTTGTCGTCGTTGAAGATCGAATTGGGCAGGCGGTAGAGATCATTCAACGGGCCGATGGCTTGTGCCAGTTCCTCGTGCAGGCAATCGCGGGTTTCCTGCGGGCTGACATCATTGGGGACGATAATGGCCAGTCGCTGCCGCTGGCGAAGATCGGCCCAGCTGGTCCGCGCTTGACGCTTGTTGCGCCGAAACTCTGCCAGCGACGCCACATTGGGGACCACAAAACAGGCCGCACCCGGGGACGCACGCAGGATCGCGCGGCGGGGCACCGCCTCAAGGGTGATTTCCGCGTCATCGGCGTTGGTCAGCGCAATCGCGATGCCCGCTTCGCTGCGCAGCCGCGCGAGCAGAGCCTCCAGATCCGGTCGCATCCCCGCGCTCGGATTGCCAGAGATGCGCAGCCGGATGGGGCGGTCAAACCGCGTGAACACCGGCAACTGGGTGCCACTTTCCAGCTGAAAGTGCAGGTCCAGAAAATCCCGGGCAATGTCGATGTTGGAGATCCGTGGCGCGACCGGGTGGGGGCGGGCAAATCGTTTGATCGGCGGCAGCACGGCAACGGCGAGCTCCGCACGGTCCGGCGGGCTGTTGGACGGGTGCGGCGCACAGGCTGTCAGCCCCCCGACCAGCACAAGCGCGCCAAACAGCCCACGGGTGAGGGGGCGGTTGCGCGACTGTCCTGTTGCTGCCGGGCGGTCACATCCGGCTTCAATGATCACAGATGTTCGGACCACAGCCGAAGGCTTTCGGATCGTGGTTAGTGAGCGGATCAGGGGCAGTGAAGTGAACAGCCGGATTGGCAAGATCTGTCTCCTGTAGGTCTGTCCCCAGCTTGTGCCCAAAGCCCGTTAACAATCAATGCTCTCTCTGACAGACAATGCGCGCCTCGGCCAAACGTCGCGCGGATGTGATCCGCACATATGCGCGTTCCACCCTGCAGGCTGATCTGTGTTGCGACCCTGCGTCAGACGCTAAGGTCCCAGACATGATGACCTCAGCCGCCCTGGGCCAGGCGCTCGGGGGCAGGCGCTGCGGCCGTCAGTATCGCCCTGTCGCGCTGGTCCTACTGCGCCGGGCGCACGCGGTTTTCTTGCGTGCCCAGCCCACTGATGCCCAGTTGCAGCACCTCGCCCCCGCGCAGATAGCGCGGCGGTGTCTGCCCCATCCCGACGCCGGGCGGGGTGCCGGTGGAAATGATATCGCCGGGCTGCAGGCTCATGAACTGGCTGCAATAAGACACCAGATGGGGGATCTTGAAGATCAACGTCGAAGTGCTGCCGCTTTGTTGACGCTCGCCATCCACATCCAGCCACAGATCCAGCGCATCCACATCCGCGATTTCATCCGGTGTCACCAGCCAAGGGCCAGTAGGGCCAAAGCTGTCGCAGCCTTTGCCCTTGTCCCAGGTGCCGGACCGGTTCAGTTGAAAATCCCGTTCAGAGACATCGTTCACGATGCAGAACCCGGCCACATGGGACAGGGCGTCATCCGCATCGATATAGCTGCCAGCGGTGCCGATCACGACGGCCAGCTCCACCTCCCAATCGGTCTTCTCGGACCCGCGGGGGATCTGAATTTCATCATTGGGCCCAACCACAGCAGAGGTCCATTTGTTGAAAATGATCGGCTCATCGGGAACCGGCATCCCCGCTTCTTCGGCGTGATCCGCGTAGTTCAGCCCGATACAGATGAATTTGCCGATCGCCCCAACACAGGGCCCCAGCCGCAGATCCTGTTGCGGCACGCCCGCCACCAGAGGCAGCGAGGTCGGGTCGAGCTCGCGCAACCGCTGCAGCGAACTGGGCGACAGTGCATCGCCTGCAATATCATCAACCAATGCCGACAGGTCGCGCACCGCGCCATCGGCGTCCAGCAGCCCCGGTTTCTCCTGACCTACCGGTCCGTAGCGCAACAGTTTCATCTCGTTTCCTCCCGCTTTGCCGTCTCGTTACGCGCCGCACGGCACCTGCTGTGCCAACGCGTGGCGCTCCCCCTCAGCGCCGTCCCCGCGCCATGAACGCAAGGCGCTCGAACAAATGAACGTCCTGCTCGTTTTTCAGCAAGGCGCCATGGAGTTTGGGCAGTGCATCCGCGCCATCGCGTTTCAGATCCTCAGGGCTCAGATCTTCGGCCAGCAGCAGTTTCAGCCAGTCTAGAACTTCCGAGGTGGAGGGCTTCTTTTTCAGCCCAGCCGTGTCGCGGATTTCATAGAATTGCGTCAGCGCGGTGGTCAGCAGGCTGTCTTTGATACCGGGATGGTGTACCGCGACGATTTTCTTCATCGTTTCGGCATCTGGGAACTGGATGTAGTGGAAAAAGCAGCGGCGCAAAAACGCATCCGGCAGCTCTTTTTCATTGTTGGAGGTGATGATGATAATGGGCCGATGGCGGGCGCGGATGGTTTCACCGGTCTCGTAGACGTGGAACTCCATCTTATCGAGCTCTTGCAGCAGATCGTTGGGGAATTCGATGTCTGCTTTGTCGATTTCATCAATCAGCAGAACGACTTTTTCGTCCGCCTCGAAGGCTTCCCAGAGTTTCCCTTTTTTCAGGTAGTTGCGCACATCATGCACGCGCTCTTCGCCCAATTGGCTGTCGCGCAGGCGGGACACGGCATCATATTCATACAGTCCCTGTTGCGCGCGCGTTGTGGATTTGACGTTCCATTCGATCATCCGCAGCCCCATGGCCCCTGCCACTTGCCGGGCCAATTCGGTCTTGCCTGTGCCCGGCTCACCCTTGACCAAGAGCGGACGCTCGAGGGTGACAGCGGCATTCACCGCGATTTTCAGATCGTCTGTCGCAACGTAGTCTTTGGTGCCTTGAAACCGCATATCTCTGGTGTCTCCATCGAAGTCTTCTGCTTTTCTGCCCAATGCAGCCTGGCAGGTCCAGACCGAACTCGGCCATATCGAACTGGGCCAGATCGAATTGAAACAGACAGAACTGAAATAGGCCCGCGCGAGGCGCAGGGCGATACAACGCCCGGTGGCGTTCTTATGCAGGTTTTAACCTTTTGTACGTATTATTGTGTAGTGACAACTGCCGTGCCAGAAGATAAACGCAGCGACATGCGGGGGGAGCCGCTGTGTTTTCGTTAACAAGACTGAAGAGAGACGGCAGTATGGGGCAGACCAAAGGTACCGAAATGAAGCAAGAAACGTTTCTTCCGGATGACTATCGTCCAGCCGATGATGAACCATTCATGAACGAGCGGCAGATGGAATATTTCCGCCGGAAGCTGCACGATTGGAAGCAGGATCTTCTGTCAGACAGCCGCGATACCATCGAAGGGCTGCAGGACAACACCCGCAACATTCCTGACGTGGCCGACCGCGCCAGCGAAGAAACAGACCGCGCACTGGAACTGCGCACCCGCGATCGCCAGCGCAAATTGGTCGCCAAAATCGACTCCGCGCTGCGCCGCATCGACGAAGGCGAATATGGCTACTGCGAAGTGACCGGAGAGCCGATCTCTCTGAAACGTCTGGATGCGCGTCCCATCGCCACCATGAGCCTCGAGGCACAAGAAAGACACGAGCGCCGCGAAAAAGTGCACCGCGACGATTGATTTGTTGAAATTTCGTAAGAAATCTGACGCCGGGGCCTGTTGCTCCGGCGTTTTTCCGTTATCTGGGGAAGACAGTTTTTTGCAGGGCCACCACACCCACCGCAGATAGTCAGGTTGCAATGGAATTGAACGACCAGAACATCACCATCATCGGCGCCGGAATTGGCGGGCTTGCGGCTGCGTTGGCGTTTGCCCAGCGGGGCGCAAAGGTGACCGTGCTGGAACAGGCCGAGGCGATCTCCGAAGTGGGCGCCGGGTTGCAGATCAGCCCCAACGGCTTGGCTGTCTTGCGGGCGCTGGGCCTGGCAGATGACATCGCCTGGAGCAGCCCGCGCGCGCGCGCGGTGGTGTTGCGCAGCCACCAGAAGGGCCGAGAGGTCCTGCGTCTGGACCTGGACCAATATTCCCCAGGTCAGAATTTCCATTTTGTTCACCGCGCTGATTTGATTGATATCCTGGCCTCAGCGGCGCGCCGTCGCGGGGTTCGTGTTCGCTTGCTGCAAAAGGTCGACCGGGTGCTGCCAGGTGACAAGCCCATGGTCTACCTGGCCAATGGTGCGCAATGCGGGGGCGATCTGGTGGTCGGCGCAGACGGGGTGCATTCGCACGCGCATCAGGCGCTCAATGGGGCATCAAAGCCCTGGTTTACCGGCCAGGTTGCTTGGCGCGCGCTGGTCCCCAACACCGCAGGTCTGCCCGCAGAGGCGCAGGTCTTCATGGGGCCGGGCAAGCATCTGGTGACCTACCCGTTGCGCGACGGCAATCTGGTCAACATCGTTGCGGTGCAGGAACGGCGCGCCTGGGCCGAAGAAAGCTGGCACATCGAGGATGACCCCGACAACCTGCGCCAGGCCTTTGCCGAGTTTGGTGGCGCCGCCGCAGAGCTGCTGGCCGAGGTCGACCAAGTGGCGCTTTGGGGGCTGTTTCGCCATCCCGTCGCTGAGCGTTGGCATCAGGGGCGGCTGGCAATCCTTGGCGATGCGGCGCACCCGACGCTGCCCTTCATGGCGCAGGGGGCCAATCTCGCGCTGGAGGATGCTTGGGTTCTGGCCGAATCCCTGCGCCGCGCCTCCACCACGGCCGAGGGGCTGGCGCTCTATCAAACCCGCCGCCGCGACCGGGCTGCACGCATTGTGCAGGCAGCCAATGGCAATGCCTGGAAATACCATCTGCGCCAGCCACTTGCCTGGCCCGCCCATCAGATTCTGCGCCTTGGTGGCCGCTATGCGCCCGAGCGTATGGTGCGCCAGTTCGACTGGATCTACGGACATGATGTGACCGGCGGTTATGTCCCTCCCGAAGAAGACAGCGGGCAGAATTCCGGCGGCTCGCTGGTGTCCCCGGCCTGACACCTGCCTGACACCTGCCTCAGCCCAGGGTTCGCCTGGGCCTGATCGGGCTGCCTTAAACTGTGCTTCCCTAAAAGCTTGCCGACACACAGTTTTTCCAAACCCACACAGGCCAAACCCGCACAGGCCAAACACAGGCAGGCCGATCCCCGGGCGAGCGGTCTGTTGGCAGGCGGGGTGCGCGTGGCAAACCTGTGTCAGAGATCCAGTTCGACCCAAACAGGCACGTGGTCCGATGGCTTGTCCCGGCCGCGCACATCTTTGTCGATTTCACAGGCCTGCAACAGATCCGCGGCCTGCGGGCTGAGCAGGAAGTGATCGATGCGGATACCGTTGTTTCGCTGCCAGGCACCTGCCTGATAATCCCAGAATGAATAGTGACCCGGACCCTGATGGCGGCTGCGGAAGGCTTCGGTGAAGCCGAGGTTCACGATCCGCTGAAACGCTGCGCGGCTTTCCGGGCGGTGCAGCGCGTCTTCGGTCCAAGCCTCTGGTTTCTTGGCATCTTCAGGCTGCGGGATGATGTTGTAGTCGCCCGCCATCAGCGCGGGCATCTCATCCGCCAGCAGATCTTGCGCGCGTTTGTACATCCGCTCCATCCAGGCCAGTTTGTAGGCATATTTGCCTCCTTTCACCGGGGTGCCATCGGCGTTCAACTCCACCGGGTTGCCGTTCGGCAGGTAAAGCCCGCAGACCCGCAGCGCCTGTTTGCCGACCACCGTCGCCTCGATCCAGCGGGCCTGCACATCGTCGTCATCACCGGGCAGCCCGCGGCGGACATCCTCCAGCGGCAGTTTCGACAGGATCGCAACGCCGTTAAAGCTCTTCTGGCCGTGGGTTTCCACGTTGTAGCCGCGCTCTTCAAACAGGTCGCGCGGGAAGGCCTCGTCCACCGATTTGATCTCCTGCAGGACAACCACATCCGGTTGCGCCTCATCCAGCCATTCTGGCAGGGCATTGATCCGGGCTTTGATGCCGTTGATGTTGAACGTGGCGATTTTCATGTCCGCTCTCCTGCCTGGCTCGCGTTGCTGCGTGCCTGTCCGTGTGATCCGCCAATTTGGCGGATCTGTGTCGCCAAGGGCCTTGCCGATCTATCGCCCAAACCGGCGGAGGGGGCAAGAGCGCGCCACCAGCCCGGCCCGCAGATCCGCCCGAATCGCCCGCGAAATATCGCGGCAGCGCAGCACAGGCCGGCGATGTTGTGCAGCGGCTTTGCAGATTGCGCGCTGCGCTTGCGTCAAAAGACGTAAAACCTTTGCCGCGTTGGGCTGTGGATAACTCTGTTGGCAAGCTGTGGCAAACATGTGGGTGGCCGGGTTCTGACCCTATCTTTCGACAGTTGCCGCAGCAAGCTCTTCCATTGCGGGCGCGTTAAATCAACCAAAGGTGGTAGATCGCGCTTGTTCCGGGCCGTTCGACGCGCGAGCCTGCAAATGTGAAGGGCGATGACTGTCTCGCCCCTCACACGGCCAGACCGGGAAGGGTGGACCAATATGTCCCGGTCATGGGTCTGCCGCCGCGGCAGGGATCCTTTTGGATCTGGTCCGGGGCGGAGTGGGGGCAATCCTGGGCCGTGCCCGCGCGGCACGCCCAGGCGCTCCAATCCGAGTATTGATCCAAAGCGCGCGGTGAAACCCGTGGGCATGTGTTGCGCGCGATTAAAGCTGGGGCAGGTGCAAAACGGGGCAAGCGTATAAGGGGGCAGGACTGTCAGGCACAGACAATTGGGCACAGATAGTCAGGTATAGGCAATCAGGTACAGACAATCGCGGACAACTGCCGTGAGGCGGCGGGCAGCACGGCCGGGCGATAAGAGCAGGGCGATAAGATCTGGCAAGACGACCTGGCAAGACGATCTGGCGACAGGGCAGTGGGCCAAAACAGGGCAGACCAAACCGGGCAGTTGGTCGGAGATGGGAAGAGGCAGCCCAGGCTCCACCGCCAGCCTGTGTTGCTTCACACTCGCTTCGGACTGACCACAGAACTCGGCGCGCTGACTGCCACGCGATTGATGTAACAGCGGCTCAGCGCCGGGATGTTACATCGAAAAGGACGTGCCACAGCCGCAGCTTGAGGTCGCATTCGGATTGTTGATCACAAACCGCGCGCCAATCAGCTCTTCGGTGAAATCGATCACAGCGTTTTCCAGAAACGGCAGCGATACCTCATCCACTACGACTTTCTCGCCCTGACCCTCCAGGATCAGATCATCCGCCTGTGGCGCGTCCAGTGCGATTTCGTACTGAAAGCCGGAACAGCCACCGCCCTCGACAGCGATGCGCAGCGCCTGGCCCTGATCAGATGCACCGATTTCGGCCAGCCGCGCAAAAGCACGTTCGGTCACTTTTGGGGGCAATTGCATGGCAGGTCTCCAAAGCCAGGGCACTGCCCAGTTGCGGCAGCCTCCATAATATAGAAAGGTGATCGCAAAGGGACAAGATTAACCGGGAAAAGATTAGTGAGCTATGCGCCTTATGCGACGATGCCGGACCGCAGCCGCGGCCGCCAAATCCCTGAGGAAGAGAGCAATTTTCGCTCTCCCTACCAACGTGATCGCGACCGGATCATTCACGCCAGCGCATTTCGCCGCCTGAAGCACAAGACCCAGGTCTTCGTCGAACACGAAGGCGACAGCTATCGCACCCGGCTCACCCATTCGATCGAAGTGGGGCAGGTGGCCCGCACCATCGCCGGGGCGCTTGGGCTCAATCAGGAACTGACCGAAGCGGTGGCCTTGGCCCATGATCTGGGGCACACGCCCTTTGGTCACACCGGAGAGGACGCGCTACATGCCCTGATGGCGCCTTATGGGGGCTTTGACCACAACGCACAGGCCATCCGCATCGTCACCTCGCTCGAACGCCACTATGCAGAGTTTGATGGGCTCAACTTGACTTGGGAAACGCTGGAGGCCATTGCCAAACACAACGGGCCAGTGGTGGGCGATCTGCCCTGGGCCCTGGCCGAATGCAACGCGGCGATGGATCTGGAATTGCACACCCACGCCAGCGCCGAAGCGCAAGTGGCCGCGCTCGCCGATGACATCGCCTACAACAACCACGATCTGCATGACGGTCTGCGGGCCGGGCTGTTCGGGGATGACGATATCGCTGGCCTGCCCGTGATTGGCGCGGCATACCGCCAGGTTGATGAACGCTATCCCGGGCTGGACCGCCGCCGCCGCCGCCACGAAGCGCTGCGGCGTGTGTTCGGCGTGATGGTGGGCGACGTGATCGACGTGGCCCGCGCGCGATTGATGGACAGCGGCGCCACCAGCGTCGAGGATGTGCGCAATCTGGGCGCGCCGGTGGTGGTGTTCTCTGATCAGCTCTGGTCCGATCTGAAAGAAATCCGTGCGTTCTTGTTCACGCGCATGTATCGCGCGCCCAGCGTCATGCGCAAACGGGCAGAAGTGTCCAAAGTGGTGGAAACCCTGTTTCCCCATTTCCTGGCCCGCCCACAGGATATGCCCGCGCGCTGGCAAGGGGATGTGGCCAAAGCGGGCGATCAAACCGCGCTGGCCCGGCTGGTGTCGGATTATATTGCAGGCATGACCGACCGCTTCGCCCTGCAGGAGTATCGCCGCCTGTTTCCGGACAAAGCTGCGCGCGCCGACGCAGAACTGAACATCTGATCCTCTACCCATGCCTAGTGCCGAATACACGGCACAGCGCAGGGTAATGCAGATGGTAAAGCACATGGCAAACCCATGCGAACGCGCCGCTCACCCCAGCGGCGCAAACCGTGTGACTGGCGGTAGAGCCTGACAAAACTGGCCCTACAAGCCGGGGGTGTTTTGCCCTTTCTTCACCCTATACGTCCAGCCAACCCGGCCAAATGTGGTTCCGTGCCGAAAGGCTGGGCCACATCAATAGCCGCACCGCCCGCCGCGATTCACGTCAAACCAAAGAGCCCAGCGATGACCCATTGGACCGTGACTTTTCAAGATGCCCCCGAAATGGGCCGCATCCGCGCCGACCGCACCCGTCGTGATGCCCATATCGCGTATGTTCGCGCGCATCCGCAGCTGCAGATCGGCGGCGCCTTGGCGATGCGCCCGGAACAGGATTTCCCCGGCGCTGTCTGGAACGTGGAGGCAGAGAGCCGCGATGAAGTGGAGCGGTTGATCCTGCGCGATCCTTATTATGTCGCCTCGCTGCGCCGCTACCAGATCACCGAATGGGGCCGCTTGCCGGTCACCGACGCGCCCGTCGCCTGATCCAGGGCACCAGAGCACAGGGGCAAACGCTGCGGCTCTGCCAAACCCTGACATCTCTGTACGTGATATCTACATCGCTCAGCGCCCCACCGCCTGCACCCTAGCTACGCGGCAAAGCGATACCGAATGCCTGGCAGGCCGCCACCCAAAGTCCGCCCAAAGGACACCAAAAGCCCCCGCAAACGCAGGGTGGCGCGTCCGCCGTGCGCGGCTGCGGGGTTGACCATTGGGCTGGGCGTGGTAAGCCGCAAAGTCGAACCAATGGGACGCCAGACATGAACCTCTTTACCGATATCCGCGCGCTTGTGCTTGACTGCCTCAATGCAATGGTGGCCGAGGGCGCATTGCCCGAAGGGCTCGATTTTGCCAATGTTGCCGTCGAACCGCCTCGCGACGCAGCTCATGGGGATATGGCGACCAACGCGGCGATGGTGCTGGCCAAACCGGCCAAGATGAAACCACGCGACATCGCGGATGCGCTGGCCGGTCGGCTGGCGGCCGATCCACGGGTGACCTCAGCGGAGGTTGCAGGCCCCGGCTTCCTGAACCTGCGGCTCGATGCGGGCTGCTGGCAGTCCGTCCTGTCCACGGTTCTGGCGCAGGGCACCGGCTTTGGCCGCTCCGACATGGGCGCCGGCCAGAAGGTGAACGTGGAATATGTCTCTGCCAACCCAACTGGCCCCCTTCACGTCGGCCACACCCGCGGCGCGGTCTTTGGCGATGCGCTGGCCAGCCTGCTGGATTTTGTCGGCTACGACGTCACGCGCGAATATTACATCAACGATGGCGGTGGCCAGGTCGATGTGCTCGCCCGGTCCGTGTACCTGCGCTACCTCGAAGCTCACGGCCAGGAAGTCGCCTTTGTCGATGGCACCTATCCTGGCGACTACCTGGTTCCTGTCGGCGAGGCGCTGAAAGCCAAAGTGGGCGAGGCCTATGTCGACCAGCCCGAAGATGTCTGGCTGGAAGAGATCCGCAATTTCGCCACCGACGCGATGATGGATCTGATCCGCGAGGATCTGGCCTCCCTCGGCGTCAAGATGGACAAATTCTTCTCGGAAAAATCCCTCTATGGCACCGGGTTGATCGAGGCCGCATTGCAAAGCCTTGATGACAAGGGTCTGATCTACGAGGGCGTGCTGGAGCCGCCAAAGGGCAAAAAGCCCGACGATTGGGAGCCGCGCGAGCAGACGCTGTTCAAATCCACCGAACATGGCGATGACGTCGACCGCCCGGTCAAAAAATCCGATGGCGCCTGGACCTATTTCGCGCCGGACATCGCCTATCACTTCGACAAGGTCGAGCGTGGCTTTGATATGCTGATCGACGTCTTTGGTGCCGATCACGGTGGCTATGTCAAACGGATGAAGGCGGCGGTCTCTGCGCTGTCTGATGGCCGGGTGCCGCTGGACATCAAGCTCTGTCAGCTGGTCAAACTGTTCAAGGACGGTCAGGAATTCAAAATGTCCAAACGGGCAGGGACCTTTGTCACCCTGCGCGATGTGGTGGACGCTGTGGGCGCGGATGTGACTCGTTTCATGCTGCTCACCCGCAAGAATGATCAAGGCTTCGACTTCGATCTGGACAAGGCACTGGAACAGTCCAAGGACAACCCCGTGTTCTACGTCCAATACGCCAACGCCCGGATCTGTTCGAGCCTGCGCAAAGCACAGGAAGCGGGCATCGCGGTGGATGACGCCACTTTGGCGGCGGCAGACCTGTCCTTGCTGAGCGAGCCTGCCCAGTTGGCAGTCGCCCGCAAGATCGCGGAATGGCCGCGTCTGGTGGAAATCGCAGCCCGCACCAACGAGCCGCACCGCGTGGCCTTCTACCTCTATGATCTCGCATCCGAGCTGCACGGTCTGTATCACCTTGGCAAATCGAACGAAGGTTTACGATTTGTTAATGAGAGCAGCCCTTCTGCAACACATGCAAAAATGGCGCTGGCAAAAACCGTTTCCATTGTCATTTCTGCCGGTCTTGGTATTCTTGGCGTCACACCGGCGCAGGAGATGCGATAAGCCAATATCGCCCAGGCCGCCGGATTGAGGCAGATCATCAACGAGAACCCGAGCGCGGCGCATCCTTTGCGCCTTGCCCGGGCAGTGAGGCGGAAATGGCGTATTTCACGCAGGCAGGTCACGGCCAGTCGTATTCCAATGGAGCAGAGGGCCAAACCGGGGCCCCCTCCCGTCAGGCCAGCGATGCAGCCCCCGCAGCCGGGAGCGATGGCCGCCATGTCTTTGGCCAGCCGCAACCCGTGACCGCCCCCGCACAGCGTGAACCCCAGCAACCGCATCCGTCGCAATTCCAACCGGCGCAGCCAAGTCCGGTGGCCACGACACATGTGTTTGCCCAGCAGCCCGCCGCGCCGTTCCAGCCCCGCCACGACGATGCGCGCGATGACGCGCAATCGGGCATGGCACAATCAGGCATGGCGGCACCGTCGCCCTTTACCCCGGCGGCACCCAGCTGGCAGCGACCGCAGGCCCCTCAGGTGGCACAGGGTGCCACGCACACCGATTATTTCGCCCAGCCTCACGCCCAGTCTCACTCGCGGGCCGGAACAGATCCCCGCCTGGCCCATGGCGCTGGCGATGCGCAGGATGCCTATACCGGTCCTGGCATGGGGCTTGGCACGGCCTATGATCCGCAGGGCTACGTTCCCGAAACCCCAGCAGGCAAGGGCGGTGGATATGGCAACACCCTCAGATCTCTGGGTGCAGTTGCGTCCCTGGCGCTGGTTGTCGGCATCGGCCTATGGGGCTATCAGCTGATTTCGCGCGATGTCTCCGGCGTGCCAGTTGTGCGTGCCGTCGAAGGCCCGCTCCGCATCCAACCCGAAGATCCCGGTGGACGTCAGGCCGATCACCAAGGGCTCGCAGTCAACGCCGTGGCCGCCACAGGCAATGTGGAACGCCCCGCCGATCGGTTGACGTTGGCGCCGCCCAGCTTGTCACTGAGCGAAGATGACCAGCCTGTGCGCGCCGCAACCGATGTATCCGCCACAGGCGCTGATCCGCAAAATGGCGAACCTGCCTCGACCCTTGCGTCGGGGGAGGCAGTGGCAGCCTATCAGGGCGGTGAAATCGACGCGCTGGTGGCAGAGCTGACCGCTGGCGTGCAGCCGCTTGATGGTGCAGGCACCGCGTCTGCGCCGACACCGGCTTCTGTGCAGGCGGCGCTGACAGCGGCGATTGATACGGCCAACACCAACAGTCTCAGCGGCAATCTGGCCGTGACAAGCCCCGCCATCGTGCAACCGGAACCGCTGCAGCCGGTGACAGTTGCGGCCGTTGCGCCAGCCACGAATCAAATCACGAATCAAAGCGAGGCCGCAAGCCAGACATCTGCTGCGGCGCTGGCGTTGCGCAATGCTCCGGGCGTGCGGGTCTCGCTGCGCCCGGCCACCCGGCCTGCGCGCTTCACCCCGGCACCGGCATCCACCCAGGCGGCCAGTCGCGCCACACAGGATGTCTCTCCCGACAGCCTGCCTGCGGGCACCCGTCTGGCACAGCTTGGCGCCTATGAAAGCGCCGAGGTGGCCCGCGCCGAATGGGACCGGATCGCTGGCCGCTTTGGCGATTACCTCGAAGGAAAGAAACGCGTGGTTCAGCGGGCAGAAAGCGGTGGGCGCACCTTCTATCGCCTGCGCGCCATGGGGTTTGCCGACCTTTCGGATGCGCGTCGCTTCTGCTCTGCGCTGGTGGCGGGCAACGCCGACTGCATTCCTGTCACAACCCGCTAAGCTCATGCCACGCGGCAAGCTTTATCGCGCCCGGCCCGAGCCGGGCGTTTGCTGTTGGGGCTGCTGGGAAAGATGGCAATCTCTTGCCATTACCCCATCTGTTTTAACGATCCTGCCATGGCGCACCGACTGGTGCTGATGTATCAGCGCCCCAGCACAAGAGGACAGCAATGCCATACGGAGCCACAATTCTAGATGCCGAAGGCACCCGCCTCAGCGCCGCGGAAAAGGCGTTGTTTCAGCGCGTCGATCCCTTTGGCTTCATCCTGTTTGCCCGCAACATCGACAGTGCCGAGCAGACCCGCGCTCTGTGTGATGAGCTGCGCAGCGCGGTCGGGCGGGACTGTCTGATCACGGTCGATCAGGAAGGTGGCCGGGTGCAGCGGCTGCGCCCACCGCTGGCGCGGCAATGGCGGCCCGCCTTGGATCACGCGCAGGCGGCCCTGGACCACGCGCAGGCGGCACAGAATCAGGCACAGGATCACGCGCAGGCGGCAGGCGACGGAGCCGTCCGCGCGATGTACCTGCGCGCCCGGCTGATCGCAGAGGAGCTGCGTTCGCTTGGCATCGACAGCAATTGCGCACCGTTGGCTGATGTGGCCGCGGATCAGACCCATCCGTTCCTACGCAATCGCTGCTACGGGGATGGTCTGGCCGATGTCGTGGCGCGCGCGCGTGCCACCGCCGACGGGTTGCTGGATGGCGGTGTGGTGCCGGTGGTGAAACATATCCCCGGCCACGGTCGCGCCACATTGGACAGCCACCATGATCTGCCTCGTATCGCCGCGCCGTTGGATGCGCTACGCGCCGTGGATTTTGCCGCCTTCCGGGCGCTCAACGATCTTCCGATGGGGATGACTGCACATCTGGTCTATGAGGCGCTGGACACACACCCCGCCACGCTCTCGTCCACTGTGATGCAGATGGTGCGTGACGATATCGGTTTTGACGGGCTGATCATGAGCGATGACATCTCGATGAAGGCCCTGAATGGTACGCCTCAGGACATCGCGCGCGACACCATCGCCGCGGGCTGCGATGTGGTGTTGTTCTGCAACGCGCCGCTTGATCAGCGCACCGCCGTGGCCGAGGCTGCAGGCACGATGTCACCGGCCGCTCAGGCCCGTGCAGAGGCTGCAGAGGCAGCCCGCCGCACGCCCGCACCGCTTGACACCGAAGCCGCAGAGGCAGAACTATCAGCCCTCATGGGCGGACAGGTATATGGCTGAAACACTCTTTGAAGACGACAGCATCAGCGTCGAAGACCGGCTCGCCGCCGAAGCGCTGATTGTGGATGTGGATGGCTACGAGGGCCCGCTTGACGTGCTCTTGTCCCTGTCGCGCACCCAAAAGGTCGACCTGCGCCGCATCTCGGTGCTGGAACTGGCCCGGCAGTATCTCGCGTTTGTCGAAAAAGCCGGAGAGCTGCGCATCGAACTGGCGGCGGATTATCTGGTGATGGCGGCCTGGCTTGCCTATCTGAAATCCCGCCTGCTGCTGCCACCTGACCCCACCGAGGACGGCCCATCCGGCGAAGAGCTGGCCGCGCATCTGGCCTTTCAGCTGGAGCGTCTGCAGGCCATGCGCGATTGCGCCGCAAAGCTGATGGCGCGCGATCAGATGGGGCGCAATTTCTTTGCTCGCGGGCAGGGCGAGGATGTCACCCGCATCCGCACCGTCAGCTATTCGGCCAATCTGCTGGATCTGATGCAGGCATATGCCCGCATCCGCACACGCGATGATTTCCGCCCCTTTGTGCTGGACCGCGAAGCTATTTTCACCATGGAAGAAGCGCTGGAACGCATGCGCCACCTGATCGGCTACACCGGCAGCTGGACCGATATGCTCACCTATTTGCCGGACGGCTGGCACGGGGACCCGATGAAACGGCGCTCTGCCACTGCTTCCACCTTTGCCGCCTCGCTGCAGCTGGTCAAAGAAGGCCGGCTGGAGCTGCGCCAGACCGAGACCTATGCGCCGATCCAATTGCGCATTCGTGACAAGGATACCTGATGGACGACCACAGCCAGGCTTCTGCCGAAGCGCAAACCGAGACCCTGTTTGATGCCCCCCCCCTAGCAGAGCAGGAACGCATGGTGGAGGCGGTGTTGTTTGCCAGCACAGAGCCCGTCACCATCCGGGATCTGGAAGCGCGCATGCCGCATGGATGCACACCGGCCACCGCGATTGAGCATCTGCGCAAACGCTACGAAGGTCGCGGTGTGCGGGTGGTGCGCATTGGTGACGCTTGGGCCTTGCGCACGGCGCCGGATCTTGGTTTCCTGATGCAGAAGGAAACGGTCGAGACCCGCAAACTCTCTCGTGCGGCCATCGAAACGCTTGCGATCATTGCCTACCACCAGCCGGTCACACGCGCCGAAATCGAAGAGGTGCGCGGCGTATCCGTATCACGTGGCACCATTGATCAGCTGTTGGAAATGGATTGGATCCGCCTCGGCCGACGCAAGATGACGCCCGGCCGCCCCGTGACCTTTGTGGTGACGCCGACGTTTCTGGATCATTTCGGCCTCGAAAGCGCCCGGGATCTGCCCGGCCTGAAAGAGCTGCGTGCCGCGGGTCTTCTGGAAAATCGGCCCCCGCCGGGCAGCTTGCCCATGGGGGGCAACAGCGATGGTGACGAGGTTGAGGATCAAGCAGAGCTGTTTGAAGACGACTAACCGCAGCGGGTCGCCAGATGCGCTGGGAACGTTAGGTGTCGGTCGGCCTTTGACCCGCCCTGAAAACACCGCATTTCACCCGTAGGTGTTATATGGGCAGCGGCGGGTGTCGGTGGCCTTTGCCGGTGGCCTTTGACGGTGGCCCTTAATGGTCGCCTTCGCCGGTCACTTGTGGCCGCCGTGTTTGAAAAGAGGGTTCGGAGAGGTTCGGGATGAATATAGACATGCTTCTGCGCATGATCGTGCGCCGCCTGATCGGGCGGGCGGTGAATGCTGGGGTCGATGCGGGCCTCAAAGCGGTCAAAAACCGCACAGCCACCCCGCCAAAGTCGACCGCAAACGCCCGTCGCAACGCGCCAGCGGCGCCAACCGATCTGTTGCAGGAGCCATCTGCGCAAACGTCACGAGAAGACGCAGACCGCGCCGAACGGCGGCAGCGACGCCAGGCCCGCCGCGCACGCCGGGCTGCGCGGGAAAACGCATCCTCTTCTGACAAACAGCTCTGACACATAACCCTGACACACAACCCTGATACACAGCGCCTAGATTAAAACCTGATCCCAGATCGCCATTCGGCGCATCTTGGTCGGTTCCGGCGTCCAGTCCCCAGTCTCAATGCCAGGATCCGTGAGGCACGTTTTAACTGCGCGGACTGAACTGCGCCGTCTTAACTGCGGAAGTGTTTCGACAGCTTCAGATCCTGCCCCTGATAGTTCGAGGCGATCTCCGCCCCATAGAGCTGCTCGGGCAGGGCCGACATCCGCTCATAGACCAGCCGACCCACGATCTGGCCATGCTCCAACACAAATGGCGCATCGTGGCAGCGCACCTCCAGCACACCGCGCGATCCCGCACCGCCCGCAGCCGCATGGCCAAAGCCCGGATCAAAAAAGCCCGCGTAATGCACCCGGAATTCGCCAACCATGGCCAGATAGGGCGCCATTTCCGCAGCATAAAGCGGTGGAATCACAATCGATTCCCGGCTTTTCAGGATGTAGAACGCACCGGGATCCAGAATGATCTGCCCCTTGGTGGTCCGCACTTCTTCCCAGTAATCCGCCGGGTCATAGTGGTTCAGTTTGGACAGATCGACGACGCCCGTGTGATGTTTGGCGCGATACCCCACCAGATCCCCCGTGTCAGGGCGCAGATCCACGGAAAAGCCAAGCCCATCAGAGATCACAGGATCGCCGGACACGATGGGGGTGGTGTCATGCACCGCGCGCAGTTCCGCGTCGCTCAGAAAGGTGCGGCCCTGCCGGAAAATGATCTGCGTCAGCAAATGGCCAGGCTGCACCAGAACCGAAAAGCTCTGCGGACAGATTTCCGCATAAAGCTGGCCCTTATAGCCATCAGGCACCCGATCAAACTCCACCCCCTGATCGGTAATCACACGGGTCATCACATCCAACCGCCCGATGGAGGATTTCGCGCTGGCCGCCGCTGTCATGCCCTGCGGCAGACGGATGCGCTCCATCAGCGGCACGACATAAACGCAGCCTTTTTCCAGCACCGCACCACCTGTCAGCGCGACCTTGTGCATCGTCAGATCTTCCAGCCGATCCGCGACGCTGCGGCCCTGACCTGGCAAGAAAGAGGCGCGCACCCGGTAGGCGCAATCGCTCAGCCGCAAATCAAGGCTGGCGGGCTGGATCTGATCGTTCAGGATCGGGGCTGCAGCAGCGATCGCGCCTTCGGTGATCATCTGCCGGATCTGCAGATCTGCCAGCACGCCGTGGTCGCAAGTCGCAGATGGCGGCGGGGTGCCCGCACGGGACGTCGCTGTCTCAGATCGCATCGCAGTCTCCCAACGCCCTGATTTCTGTAGGCTTTCCTGATCGGATCGACCGGGACCGCAGATACAAAAACACCCACCCCAAGTCAGGGGCGGGCGTTTTTAGGCCCCTTGAACAGGGCGGGGTATTTGGTCGGGCTAGCAGGACTCGAACCTGCGACCTTCCGTCCCCCAGACGGACGCGCTACCAGGCTGCGCTATAGCCCGTTGCGCTGGTTTCTACCCTTTTTTCGCACAAGGGCAAGCGAAAAAGCCGAAGTTTTCTCTCCGCTTGCCAAGTTTCTCATGCGCGCGCCGCCGTCAGGACGCAAAGCGGCGCAGCGCCTCGGCGCAGTCAGCCGCCTCCGCCTGTGACGAAGCAGGCAGGCGATCAACCTGCGCCAACAGGCTCAGCGGGCCTGCAACAGGATCTGGCACGCCGCGCGCCATATCTGGCACCACCACAACCCGTGGTTTGACAGGGGCCGCCGCCGCACCTGCGCCGGCAGGTTCAACTGCGGGTTCAGCTACCGGTTCCGGAGTGGGTTCCGGCGCAGGATCAAAGGCCACGTCGAATTCGGGCTCAATGGCGCTTGTTACGTCCGGTTCAGGTATTTGCTCAGGCTCGTATCCAGGCACATGTTCAGGATCTGGTAGCGCCGCAGCGGGCGCTTCCAGCGCCTCCTCAGGTGCATCTGGGATCGGCGCTGGATCAGCCACTGGCTCTTCCGTCTGCGCCGCCTCAGCGCTTGGCACCTCTGCCAGAACTGGCTCAGCCACTTCGCTCTCAGAGGGCACCTGTTCAGAGGGCGCGGGGTCAGACATTACTGGGTCAGCCAGTTCAGGTTCAGACTGGGCTGATTCAGACATTGCCGGTTCAACCAGCAGGTCGACCAATGCCTCAGGCTCGGGCTGTTCCGCGTTGACTGGTTCCGCTTGGGTCTGCTCGCCAGGGGGCTGCTCGGTAAGGACCTGTTCGCTAAGGCCCTGTTCGCTAAGGGCTTGTTCGGCAGCGGTTTCCTCGACGAGGAGCTGGGCCTGTTCGGGCTCTGCTGTCTCGACTGGTTCTGCGTCGCTCAGCTCTGCAGCAAAGGCAGGTGTTTCCGGAAGTTGCGGCTCCTCTTGCGCCAGATCACTTGCGGCCGCGCCGAGAGTGCCCAGATCAGCGCCCATATCCCCATCGGACAGTGGCTGGGTGTCTGTATCATCGACCGCTGGCGACAACAGCTCCTGCGCCGCGCCTTCGGAGTGCGGCGCGACCTCCAGTTCCGGCTCAATCTCTTGATCAGCGGCCACGATATCTTCGACGGCGGGCGCGGGCTCTGTCGAGGTTGCGGTCTGCTCGACATCGGCATGGCTTGTGGAGAGGCCCATTTCGGGATCGCCGCTGTCTGTCAGGGCAACGCTCTCAATCGGGTCTTCCGCCGCAGGCAGGTCGATCTCCGCGGTCTCGGCCGGGGTCTCTGCCTCGGCTGCGGCGGGAGCAAGCGTTGCATCGGGCGAAGCAGGCGGTGGGATATCACCAACTGCAGGCGCAGGCGCGCTGTCCATAACCACATCCGCAGGAGATACCGATGGTTGAGCGTTCAGCGGGGTCCCTGAAGGTTCAGCCTGCGGGATGCTGTCCTGGGCGGTGCTGTCCTGGGCGATGTTGTGTTGGGCGGCGCTGTCTTGCCCGGTGGCCTCAGGCGTGTCCGATGCTGGGGCGTGCAAGGCCGCGGTTTCGACTTGCTCTGCCGCAGCCTGTGCGGCTGGCGCAGCAGCCGTTGGGGCGGGGGCGGCAGGGGAAGGCGCCGCCAGTCCAGACAGCAGATCCGGCTGCTCGGCGTCCTCGCTTGGTTCTGCAAGCGGTGGGGCGGAGGGCTGCTGCGCGGCTGCGTACGAAGGGTCTCCATGCTGCGGGGCAGCGGCGGCGGGTTGGGCCGGTTCAAACCCCATGGAGGTCTGCGCCTCAGCCGGTGCCTCGGCCGCAGGCGCTGTCATTGGTGCCGCCGGTGTGGGCTGCGCAGTCGGGGCGGGCGCGTCAGGAACCTGTGCCGCCTCCACCGATGGCGGCGCAGCCGGGGCCGCAGCGGGAGCGGGCGCCGCAGTGCTCAGCGGGGCACTTGCCACCGGATCTGCACTCGCCGACGTAGCAACCGGATCTGCCGAATCTGCAGGGGCAGTGGCCCCGGTCTCCGGCAACGGTTCGGTCACAGGCGGTTGCTGCGGTGCAGCGGGCTGCGCAGATGCTGGCGCGGCTGTCGAGGTCGTTGTTGTTTCAGCCAAGGCCTGTGGCGCAGGCTGCGGAGCAGGTGATTGCTGCGCCGCTGATTGATCTGTTGCTTGACCTGTCGGCTCACCTGTTGGCTCGACGACTGGTTCGACCGGGGGCGGGAGAGGCGCCTGTTCGGCTTCTCGACCAGCGGCTTGGCCACTTGTTTGCCCGGCGGTTTGTCCGCTGGTTTGGACGGCGCCCTGTGAGATAGGCTGCGCAGCCGGCGTCGCGATCGGTGCTGCTGCCGGTGTCGCTGCTGCCGGAGTTGCTGCGGGCTGTGCCAGCGGTGCAGCGGGCGCGGCCGTTGGCGCGGCGGCTTGTACCGGTGTCTGACGGGGTGTTTGGCTTTGCGTCTGAACAGGTGCTTGACCGGGTGCCTGCGCTGGCATCGACGCGGCCGTTTGCTCCACTGCCGGGGCGGCGGCGGCAGGTTCAGCAGCAACAGGCGCGGGTGGGATAGGCTCGGCTGTCTTTGCGACCTCAGTGCGTGCCACTGGTGTCGGCTCTGGCGCGACATTAGTATCTGCCGGAGTATCGGCCTGCGTTACTGCCTGACTGTCTGGTTCCACCTGCGGAACTGGAGGTATTGGCGCGCTCTCAGATACCGGTTCCTGCGCAACAGCTGCCTCGTGTAAATGCCGTTTCAAAAATCCCCAAAAGTGGCGAAGTAAAATTCCCCACTTTCTGGTCTCGGTGATCAGCCGGTTGTTGCGATCAGTTTCTCCTTTTTTGGTGGTCGGCCGCGTCGCTTTGGTGCGGGCGGTGGTGT
>NZ_JAJDWC010000163.1 GCF_022825805.1 Phaeobacter sp. | reverse complement strand
AGCAATGATGAATACGAACAATACGTGTGACGACAAAAGTTGGGGGATTAGACCCACTAATCAACCCTAACCCATTGAAATAAAACCACCCGCCAAAAACAAGCACCTCAAATATAGTTCTGAAGTGTCGAACTTGGGAGGATAAGGGCACGTCAGGGAAACACAGGTGTGGTCAATCGGGGCATCAACCGGATGTCAGGTGCCGAGAGTATTTTGATTTTTCCCTGTTTTTCAACAATGCATGCCCCCAGCGAGGCGCTGGTTGATGGCGGCCTTCATCAAGGCACCACCCGGATTGCGGCGCATATGCATTTGGCCGCGGTCAGCCGTAGTTGTGTTCTACCCAGCGATCAAGCTGTGCCACCACCGTTCGCAAAGAATAACCTTTGGGGGTTAGGCCGTATTCCACATGTGGCGGAAACCTGCGGTATTCGGTGCGTTCGACGAGGCCCAGATCTTGCAGGTCGCCCAGAACGTCGCTCATCACTTTCTTTGAAATGCCTTCCAATCGCTTGCGCAGTTCGGTCGCGCGAAGCGCTCCGTCGCCCAGTACATCAACAGTGAGCAACGCCCATTTGTTCGAAATGCGCGATAAAAATAGACGCGACGGGCAGCTTTCGGCGAAGACGTTGCCGATCTGGAATTCTTCATGTCGGGTCATATAGCGGCCTATTGCATGGGCTAGCAAGTTACGCGAGTTTATGTGGTCGGCCTGTGCGGACCAAGCCCCCTCTCAGTTTCGTGATAGGGTGATTGGCGGCCAACAGTGGGCACTGTCTACCAAGCTGTCCGTCTGTGGGATTAGGATTGCCTGTTGGCACCGGTTTCTTGGAACAACAATTCTGTCGACCCAGACTTCCGTTTTTGTTGTCCCTTTTTTGGCTTGATCTCAACCTAGGTTAAGGTTGTAGCTGGTTGATTTGCTCAAAACTGGAGGACGAGTGGTGCGGGTATTCATCTTGGGTGGAACGGGAACGATTGGGACTGCGATTGTCGCGGAACTTGTGCGCCGGAACCACCAAGTCGTGGCTTTGAGCCGTTCAGAAAAATCCGACAAAAGCCTCCGCGTCGCTGGTGCGGTACCGTGCAGAGGCGACATGACGGAACCGGAACCCTGGGCCGATGTAGCTTCTACCTCTGACGCGGTTGTTCAGGTCGCCGCGACGTTTGGTGACGATATGGGGGATGTGGACGCCAAAGCAATGAACGCGTTGATTGAGGCGTCGCAAACTCGGACTGAACCGATGGGGCTGATCTACACCGGTGGATGCTGGCTCTACGGTGAAACAGGTGATGAAATAGCTGTGGAAGAACGGCCCTTTGACCCGCTGCCTGCGTTTTCTTGGATGGTCAACCATGCGCAAATGCTCCTTAGTGCGGTCAATCTGCGTACTGCGGTGATTCATCCAGCGATGGTCTATGACATGCAGGATGGTGGCGTTTTCCACCGGTTTGTGGCTGCGGCAAAGGTGGGTCAGAGACCCGAGATCTGGGGGAGTGCCGCAACACGGTGGCCCCTGATCGAAAGCGCTGATTTGGCCCGCGCTTATTGTGATCTTGTTGAAAGGTCTGATCTGGTGGGGCACTTCAACGTAGTTGCGGAGGAAGGTGTCACAGTAAGCCGGATCACGACGGTCATCAGTGAAGCCTTCGGCTCTCCTGAAGAGCCCATAATTCGCAGTTTGGATGATGCCATTGCGGAGAACGGTGATTGGGCGAAAGGTCCAACCCTTGATCAGCAAATGTCAGCGCGGAAACTCAGGTCTGCCCTCGGCTGGCAACCGGAAACAACTGATTTTGCCAAACCCATTTCCCGATGGATTGCTGGCCTCGGGGATTAGTCATCATCATCGCGCTTTTGTAATGCCAGCATTTTGTCAGGCATGGCAAAGAAGCGCCGCATATAACAGCGCAGCCTGAGTAACAGTCATCTACAACCCAAACAACAGTGGCATTCGGCGGTGTCTCTTGCGGTCCCGTTTGATCAAAGATCTTCAGATTTGTCTCACACCCGGAAATCACCGCTAGGATCTGAGTTCTTTCTCGAAAGTGTCCATCCGCCATGTGGCGGGGCCCGATAATCCGCTCCGGCTGAAGGTTGGTACCCAAGGACCAGCCCCCGTTTTCGTTCAGTAACAGCATTCTCACTCGAACGTGACCAGAACGCCCATGGTTACAAAAATGTGCCCTGTTCGGTGTGACCAGGACAGGGGCTAGGTTGATCACCGTGATGAAAACAAAAGGAATCCTTCGGTGATCCGCGCTGTCTTTTTCTGTGTTGTGATGCTGTGCGCAGCCCCCTTGCCAGGCTGGGCGGAGTTTCGCGTTCTCGCACTGGGAGACAGCAACACCTGGGGATCCAATGCGTCTGGGCCGCGCCATGGTGATACAGTGCGTTGGGCTCGGGTGCTTGATGCGGCTATCGCGCATGCCGTGGTGATGGAGGACGGCCGCATCGGTCGGCGCACAGATCTGGGCGCGGGGCAGCCCCTGGATAATATTGGGCGTGCAGTGACCGCACCGTTGCCCGATCTGGTGGCTCAACATCTGCCGCTGGATCTGGTAGTGATGATGCTGGGCACCAATGATTTGCAAGCAGGTCAGGGGCGTGATGCCGACACTGTCGCGAGGTCTGCTTTTTCCTTGGCGCGCATCCTGAAGGCTGGGGGTGTCGGCCAAGTGCTGGTTGTCACGCCACCGCCTTTGACCCAACCGGAACGCGGCGCTTTGGCAGGTCTCTTTGGCTAGGCCCAGCCCGCCTCCGAAGCGCTTGCCGAAGCCTATGCTCGTCTTTCCCAGCAGACCAGCATTCCCGTCTTTCACGCCGGTTCGGTGGTTCGCGCCGACGGGGCAGACGGCGTTCATCTGACCGCTGCCGGACAACAGAAATTGGGACGGGCGCTGGTGCCCATTGTCACCGGGTTGTTGCCCGACTGATCTCGATACCCCCTCAAACCCATCAACCTGAACTGTGGAGACCCCTCATATGACACTCATTTCACGCCGACAGGCCCTCACCGGTGCCGCTGTTGCCGCCTCTGCAGCGATCGCTGCACCGCTGGTTCCGACACAGGCGCGGGCTGCTGCGCCGTTGGTCGGCGCTCAGGCTCCTGGCTTCTATCGTCGAAAGGTCGGCAATGCCGAGGTTACTGCGCTCCTCGACGGCTATCTGGATATCGCCCATAACCTTTGGGTTGGCATTGACGAAGCAAATGTGAAGCAGGCCATCGCAAACAGCTTCCTGCCCGACAACGGCAATATCCGCATCGGCATCACGTCCTACCTGGTGA
Organism: Phaeobacter sp.; assembly: GCF_022825805.1. GTDB lineage: Bacteria > Pseudomonadota > Alphaproteobacteria > Rhodobacterales > Rhodobacteraceae > Phaeobacter. Next base: position 1,380 of record NZ_JAJDWC010000163.1, on the reverse strand, counting down.
ACACTGGCGACCGTCTAATCCTGGTCGACAGTGGCTCGGCCGATCTGTTCGGGCCAACGGCTGGTAAATTCCTTGAGATGCTCGCCGCTGCAGGGCACACCGCAGATCAGATTGACGATATCCTCATCACGCATATGCATCCCGACCATATCGGTGCGTTGATCACTGCCGACGGGAAGGCCACATTTGCCAACGCACAAGTGCACGTCGCGCAAAAGGAAATCGAATTTTGGGCGTCAGAGAGCAACCTCGCTGCCGCGCCTGATTTTGCCAAATCCTGGTATCAGGCAGCGCTGGATGTAAAAGCAGCATATGACGGGCGGCTCAACATCTTCTCGGGAGCGCCGGAGTTGATAACGGGGGTTACCGCGATGGAGTTGCACGGTCATACGCCAGGTCAAACCGGCTATCATTTTGGCTTCGGCGGGGAAGAACTGCTGATCTGGGGCGACGCTTGCGGCGTGGCTGCCGTGCAGTTTCAGCATCCAGAGGCCGGGTTGGTGTTCGACGTAGATGGCGAAACGGGTAAGAAGACCCGCGCCAAGCTGCTGGATATGGCTGCGCATGATAAACTGTTGGTCGCTTCGCCGCACTGTCCATTCCCGTCCTTTGGGCATGTCGCGCGCAGTGGTGATGCCTATGCATGGGTTCCTGACGAATACCGTTACACCGTCTAGGTTCTCGCGGCCGATCAAGGGCTCACCATGTTTTCCGGAGCGGGATAAGCCCCGCTTCGGATCTTTTCAAAGGAGATAAGAATGAAACGCAGAGAGCTGATGCTTGGTGCCGCCGCGACGGTGCTGCTCGCGGGTACCGTACGCGCCGCAGATCAGGTGACTTTCCATTTTTATGGCGCGGAAGACTGCCCGCCCTGCATGGCGTTCAAACGCAACCATCTGGCCGATGTGCAGGCCGAGGGCAGAGCCAATGGGGTTATCGTCGAAGAAAACGTGATCACGCGCACGCGCGACGTGCCTAAAATTGGTGTCTACGGTGATCGTGATCCGATCCTACGCCTTGCCGCACCGCAGCTGGAACGGGTCTATCCGCCGATCTTCTTTGTCTCGCAAGGTGGCCGTATTGCTTCTGTCCACGGACCTGATTGGAGTGCTGCGTTGCGTGAAGCGCGTCGGCTTGCAGGGCTGACTTAACGGGACTGCTAGCCCTGCGGTCGATTGAGCGGACGGTATTGGTTCCGGGCGTTTTAGTCTACGCAGATATGATTTCATAAGATCGAAATTGTTGCAACCAAGTAGAAATGTCACTGGTTCTGCAAAGCAGAAGTGTCACCAAGAGCGCCGACGGTAGCAAGGCTTAGCAGCCCGGAGACCTCAAATATCGCAGGGCTGAAAAGCCTTGCGTGTGCTTGGCTGAGAGGAT
>NZ_JAJDWC010000145.1 GCF_022825805.1 Phaeobacter sp. | reverse complement strand
CGGTCTTAGGTAGCAAATGCACCAAGTTACCGTCTGGATGGCTGTCGTGATCTCGTGTGGAATGGGGGCATGTCAAAGCCATTGATTGTTCACACCCTAAAAGAGAAGCGGGCCGAGATACTGGGCCAGATTAAGGCATATGAGGCGCAGATTGCACATGCGAAGCACGATTTGGCGCATGTGAACGCGACGATTGAATTGTTCGCCGCCCCGGAACGTCAGCGCGCCCGCTACATTGTGAGCCATGGTTTTTTCAAGAAGGGGGAGATCGCGGATATCTGTGTCCGCCACCTCGGTGTTGATGCCGAGCTGACCACGCGTGAGCTTGCCGAGCGCGTAATGGCGGAGCGCGGCTTGGACATCTCAGATACTGCGCTTAGGAACTCTGTGGTCTTCAAGGTCGTCCAGGCGCTGCGGCATGCCAAGCGGCGAAAGCTCGTCAGAATGATCGAGAAGAAGAAAGGCATGTGTGTTTGGGGTGCCGGCGGCGCCGTCACGCTGCGCGCCGTTGCCAATACCCCTTCCACGACCGGCTGACCGGGGACGCGAGCGCGCCGCCGATCAGGCAGTCCGCAAGGTGGCCATTGCTCTCCTCCCGATGATCCTCGAGCCAGGCTGCATGGGCCGCGTATGCGTCGAGATACCTTCCTTCGACTTTCAGATGCTGTCCCCCAATCATCCGCCTGAGCCGTGAGAAGAAGCTCTCGGCAAGGTTGGTATGAGCTCCTCCGACGCTGTAACCCTCTGAATGATTGATCCTTTGCATATCAAAGTCAGTTTCCAGAAGATCCCAATGCGCGGCTTCATCGGCCGAGACAACGGTGTCTGGAGCGATCCTTTCCCTTGCAAACCCGACGCCCTGCGTCTCCCGAAGAAAGGTTCTTGTCACCGTCCGGCCGCCACGCTGGCGGAGCACGACAACCACCCGGCGCTTCCCACTCCGGTTGACGCGCCACCGCCGGTCGACACGCTCCTCCTTCAGATTGGCAGGCCGGACATGGCCACCGAACGCCGCGCCATCAACCTCGACCTCGCCGTCCAGACGGGCGTCCCGGGTCTCCGCCTTCATTGCTTCCCTGAGCTTGTGCATGAGCACGAACGCCGTCTTATGCTGCACATCCAGATCACGCGACATCTGAACCGCGGACAATCCCTTCGCCGCGTTCACGAACAGGCAGATCGCGCCCAGGAGATCGACGAAGGCGAGCTTCCGGGAGGCGAAGATCGTGCCCGACGTCACGCTGAATTGCCGATGGCAAGCCGCGCACTTGAAACGGCGCCTGGTCGTCAGGTCGTAAACATCAACACATCCGCATGCAGGGCAGATCGGTTCACCACCGGTCTCCGGCCAGCGCAGTCGGCAGAACCGACGGTATGCCACCTCTTCCCCTTCGGAGAAGATCGATTTGAGAGACAGAGTCCGAGCGGCAGCCGACAGGAGAAAATGCTGCGCCATATGAACCTCCAAAATCGCGAGTGTTCACATATTGTTCTCATTCATCCTGCTAGTCAATCATTTGGTGCATTTGCTACCTAAGACCGTCATGAAGCGGCTCCTTGGCTACCGTCAAAGCTTTCGATCCCTACGAACGGCGAAGGCGACGTTGAGCAGCATTGAAGCAACCCGAACCATCAAACGAGATCACGTCCACAACAAGCACCTAGGCGTCAGCGGCGAGATCAACTTCATAAGTCAGCTATTCGAAGCCCCATGATATACAGACAGAGTTAAGTCCTATTCTGGATGGCAAAATTAACGCAACAGTCCCGTTTGGCCTATGTCATATTCCGTTCCACCGACCCGGATGGGGTGATCCGCACCTTCACTACGCGCCGCCCCGGGCGGGCTGACTGTTCGCCTTGTGGTACAGGATCAAACTCAAACATGGCCGTGCAATATGCCGCGGGCAAAGTTAGACCGGGCGACACCCGTGTGTCACGCTCCATCATAGGGTGCGAATTCACCACTGAGTTTCTACACGAGACAACCGTCGGGCCGGTCGCCGGCATCCAAAACCGTGTCGTCGGCCAGTGTTGGATCTACGCGATCACACAGATCGGCCTGGATCCAAGCGACCCTTTCCCAAGCGGGTTCTGGCTATCGGACATATGGGGCAGCTGATGGTACCGCGACCGAGCAGAGCCCGGCAATCGTGACCTATTGGCTATGCGCTCTGCCCCCAATCGCCCGGCTGCGCCCCGCCGATTACTCGAACCGGGAGCCGCCGGGCGATTGGCGTCCAGATGGCGATCTTTGCGCCAGCGGTCATACCCCGTTGAAGGTCACTTGAGACATGATGGTGTCCACGTCGAGCTCCACCGCGTCGCGAGGCATGTCGCGGCTAAAATTAAGCCGCACTGCGGCGCGCCGCCCCTCTAGGGTGAAATGCTCTGCGCGCCCGTCAAAGTCGATGACCGACTGGCTGGTGCGAATAGAGACATGCTCAAACGAGCCCTTGATATCGGCAGCGAGATTGCTGAGGGCAATGTCAAGGTTTAGGCCCGCAGGCAGCGAGAGCGTCACATCCGGGTCGCACCAGAAGCCGATCCTCATAGGTCCCTTCTCTATCGAAATCAGTAGCTGATCCCCTTCGCTGCGTACTGAGGAGGAAAGCGCACAGCCGATATTGTCCTCTGTTGTTAGCCGGGCTTCTCGGTCTGTGCCTTCATGGGTCGTCAGCCGTAGCGCAGTGCCATCTCCCTCAAGAATAACCGTTGAGATCAAATCATCGATAGGGACGGTCTGATGGTCTTCTGCTTGCACCAGCCGCGGTCCGGCACTCAGGAGGACCACAGCTGCACTTAGCACGCCGAGGGTAATTTTAGTGTTGCGTTTCATGTCCAATCGTCCTTTGCGGGGGCCACAGGCCCGGTGTCACCTGACGAAAGACATAGAGATTTTGGCCCCTAAGCTGCGACCTGATCCGCGAAAAAGGACGTCCCAAAACGGGATTCTGGTCCTCTGCACGGCAGGTTAGGATTCCGATGGGCGTTCATGCATCCTTATTGGGTCAGTCTGTGGGCGCTGTTCGGCGGCGCGACAGGCACGGCTGCGCCATTCGCTTGGATTAAGGCCCGTGACCCGCTGAAACTCGCGGTTGAAGTTCGATTTAGTGGTGAAACCGACTGCAAAGATCACTTCTGTTACCGGCATGTCGGTTTCCTCGAGAATGCGGCAGGCATCCCGAATGCGAAATGTATTGACGTATTTTGGCACATTCATCGCGCGCAATGTGTTCACCGCGCTTGAAACCTGGCGGGCGGGGACGCGGATCTTGCGTGCGATCTCGTTGAGCGAGAGGCTTTCGTTGCGATAGAGGTGATTGGTTTCCATCTCCAGATCCAATTTGGCAAGGATGCTTTCGGCGCTGGTCTCATCCTCTTGTGACTGCGTCGGAGATGTGATTGTGCTTGGCTGTGGACGCAACGGAACGGTCGAGGTGTCGTGCCGCATGAAGAACACCACGATCAGCGCCAGTAGGAAAGTCAGGTTGGAATACCCCACTAGCGCAGGTGAGATCTGGCTGTCGTTGAGCCTGATGTCTAAGGCCACCATGACATCGACACCCGCCGAGATCAGCAAGATGATGCCAGCCACCATATAGGCGCGCTGGGTCGGAATAAGGCTTTGGAGTGGTCGGCTGGCCATCCAATCCAGATCGAGGTTCATTCCCGACCAGACCAGATGGCCGCCAAACAGAAGGTAGGTCATGATGGATAGCGCATCGACGATGTTGTCATTTCCAAGCAGGAACGCGACGGCATTGACCCCGATGAGTCCCGCCAGCCCACCGAAGACCATCGCCCGGCTGTGGTGTCGGGCGCGCCCAGCCAGCTCGTTCAACGACAGCCATGTTAATGGCGGCAGTGCGATTGCCAGCGAAATCAGTGGCAGTTTGGGCATGTCGTGAAAGCCCCATGAGATGCCGAGCAGGACGGATTGCAATGCAAATCCCGTCACCGTGAGCAGGACCACCCAATCAAGGCCTCGGCCGATATAGCGAGCCAACTGGATGATGACGAGGATCAGGAAAAACGCGGTCAGGAACGGGAGGGGGAAAAAGAGCAAGGTCTCTGATCTCCTGTCATTGTGGGCAGGCTTCTGAGTGCCGGGGCATCATCAAAAGACGCAATCGACAAAGCATATTTTTGCTTTGCGAGGCGCGCGCAGGGGGGCGGCGGCGCAAATGGCTGTGTCTGGCTTTTTGATGCCGTTCTCATTTCAGGCCGCCTTGTAAAGATCGCCGCGCATGTCAAAGACCCTGTACTCAATCTCTGCGGTTTTTGTGGAGCACACCACTAGTGCGCTATCATACTTATTGCACACTCCCTTATAGGAGAGTTGAGCCCAACTTGGAAACCCCGTCGTGTTCCTGAGGACGGTTGGGGCAAACGGATCGAGTGCAAAGCTGTTGAGCGGGCAGGCCAGGCCACGTCCATCTGCCTTGATATAAGCTTCTTTCATGACCCAGAGCCGACCAAAGGCCCGCGCGAAGGCAGTTTCCGCTAGTGGCAACAGCGCGGCCTGTTCCTCTGCGGCAAAGAGGCGCTCTACAAGACGGCGGGCCTTGGGGCGGGGGCGGCGCTGTTCCAGGTCCACCCCGATCTTGGCCTCACAGCAGAGTGCGATCATCGCGGCTCGACCGGAGTGGCTGAGGCTGAAATGAGGCGCCTTTGCGTGCTCCAGCACCGGGCGACCATAGGCTTCACTTGCAAAACGTAGCTCTGCTGGCGCCGCACCCACGTGGGCGCCCAGGATCTGGCGCAACGCCACATGTGCCGAAATGTACTGCATTCGTTGTCTGGGGGAGGGCATAGCGGCGGCGCGGGCCTGTTCGGCCTCATCAAGTATTTTCACGGTTGCATTTTCGATCCTGTCAGGAAGGTTGATCTGCCAGCAGATCACCCGCGGGCGTTGGCGAGGATGGGCGCCAGTCATAGCCCACTGGCCATGCTGCGCCCGATGAGGTCGAGAAGGATTTCGCTGGTGCCGCCCCAGATCGATTGCACCGAGGCGTCGAGAAGATCCTGACTGGCGCGCGCGCCGCTCTCACCGCTGATCCCCCCGGCACCACGCAGTTGCACGGCGAGGCTTGCGAGAGATTTCAGGGTGGCGGTGGTGCGTAGCTTGGCGATGCAGGCCTGTTTTGGGTCAAACCGGCCCTCTTGCACCGAGGGGATACACTGGTCCACAAAACTGCGATTTACCGCGCATTCGCTATATAGCTCGGCCAGTGAGAACCGCGGGCTCTGATGCGTGAGCAGGCTGCCTTCGGGGGTCTGGCGGGCGTCACAGTCGCGGATCAGCTCGGTCAGAATGCGTTCTGCGCAGGCCTGTGCATAGATCGCCAGCACCAGCCGCTCCACTCCCAGAAAGTTCATGAGGTAGACAAATCCCATGCCCTCGCCGCCGAGCAGGTTGCTGCGTGGCACCACGCACTCGTTGAGGGTGATGCGACCGGTATCCAGCGCCGCCATCCCAGTTTTGTCGATAGACTCTTGCGAGACTCCGGGGCGTTCGGTTTCCACAAGAACAAGGCTCAGGCCGGGCTGATCCCCGATGCTACCCCGCGCGCTCTTCGCGGCTACGATCACCACATCCGCGACAGATCCATTGGTGATATGCGTTTTAACACCATTCAACACGAGACTATCGCCACGGGTTTCGGCCGTGGTGGTCATGGTCGAGAGCGCGCTGCCGCCCTGCGGCTCGGTGAGGGCGAGGGCTGCCAGAACCTCGCCCTGCGCCATGCCGGGCAACAGCTTCTGTTTCTGTGCCTCGGTACCAAGACGCTGTACGAAGGGGGCAACGATATCGCTTTGTAGGCAGGTTAACAGCCCGTGGATGCGCTGGCGCGCCAGTTCCTCGATAACTATCGCGCTGTCGCGAAAATCTCTCCCTGCGCCACCGAACTGTGGGGGCAGGCCGCGGGCCAGCAGCCCGGCAGCCCCTGCTTTTGCCCAGGCGGCGCGTGGGGTTTTGCGCGCCACAACCCAGTCGTCGTGATGCGGTGCAATGTCGGAACTCAGAAAGGTCGCAACCTCATCGCGCCATCGGTCATGATCAGCATCAAAGAGTGTTCGCGCAAACATGGAAACCTCGCCGTCAGATTGGTGTCAGGAGTGGGTGAGAGGTTCGGGACGCAAAACATTGGCTCCGCCTAGCTCTACCGCGCGCAGACTGTGGCGCAGCTCTTCCTCGCTGCTGGGCACATCCAGCACTAGGGCGGTGTATCCAAGGGCGCGGTAGCGGCCAACATACGCGGCCACATCGCCATAGCTGCCCACCAGGTAGGGGCAGAAGGTCTTGTAGTTGCGCAGCGGAAACAGCCAATAGGCTCCATCGCGAGCCTCGTGCAGATCCTCGGCTTTTTGCGAAATCTCCTGATGCCAGACGCTGTCTGTGGTCCCGCGCGCCATCTTGTGTGCCAGCTGACCGCGACGATCTTCGGGAAAGCAGCTGCGGGCCTCACGCCAGGCGTCTTCAGCAGTCTCGCGGGCGATCACCCCAACCCTGAGACCGATCTGTCCCGCGCCCGGCAGGGGGGCGAGCGGTTCCAGATCCTGCGGTGGCTTGGTGTAGCTCAGACGGGTCGCGCCCAGTGTTGCAGCGGCGGCTGCGCAGGCTTCCGAGGCCCCCGACAGGAACAGGTCCGGCATCAGTTCGGCTGGCAGCGTGGGCGAGAGCCGCAGGTTGGCGACGTTGTAGTATGTTCCGCTAAAGGTCACCGTCTCACCGCGCAGCAGCGCCTGAAGGATTTGGGTGTATTCCACCAGACGGTCATACCGCGCGTCGTGTTCAGTGGCATCGCCAAGTTGCTCAAGATCGCGCACAAAGCCCCCGGCCACCATGTTGAGCGCCATTTTGCGCCCGTAGAGAAAGGCCAGGGAGGAAACCTTTCTCGCGGCGGCCAGGGGAGACATGTAAAGCGGCTGCACCGCCACCAGCGGTTTGAAACGGCGGGTGCGTTCCAGTACCGCCTGTGCGACGGCCCAGGGGTCCATCAGGCTGTTGTCGGTGTAAATCAACATGCCTTCGACACCGGCGGCCTCGTTCCACTGGGCAAGGGTGCCCACGGCCTCCAGATAGGTTCCGGGTGCAAATTGGACGGATGGCGGGGCGGTGGTAAGCAGCTTCATCTTGAGGTTCCTTTTATCTGTGACGTGGCCTGTCAGACCGGTTCGGTAGGGAACGCGTCGAGCTTGTCCGGTGGTTCCAGGAGGTGCAGCACCCGGTCAATCTGTCCGCGCAGTTCCGAGCGCAGCACAGAGGCAGAGAAAGCGAGCCGTAGCCGCGCAGCAAGGTGATCGCAGGCGGCATCTTCTTGTTGGCACATCTGCGTATAGGCTCTGTCTACCGCGCCGCCAATTGTCCACGCCCAGTCCGCAGGGCTATGTGCCGCTGCAAGGTAGGCGGCCTGCTGATCAACGGGTTGGGTGTTGTCATACAGGGCGCGCGACAGGGCCTGCGCTTGTAAGGCGGCAACGCTCATGCCCTGACCATAGAGTGGGTTGAAGGTTGCAATCGTGTCGCCAATGGGAAAGTATCCCAGCGGTAGCTCCCTGGCGGTACGGTCGAAGCGGCGAAAGCGGACGGACTTGATTGCAAAGCCACGCAAGGGTGACAGCATCGGCGCACCCTTTATGTGCAGCTGCAGTTCCGGCCCTGCGAGTTCCAGCATGCGCTGACGAAACCCATGGGCGTCGCGGGGCATCGCCGCGCCAAATCGTCCGATGAGCGTGACCACCCAGCGGCCGTCTTCGATCGGCGCCATCACCAGCCCTTGGGTGGCGGGAGCCTGCGCAGGTCGCAGCCAAGCGCTTGGCAGATGGGCAGGGTCCGCTGGAAGCCGCGCAAAACATGCGCTCACATAGCGGATATCAGGGCAGCGCGTGGTTTCTGTCGGCGGCTGTAGCCCTGCGGCCTTGAACCATTTGAGAGTATCACCTGCTCGCCCAGAGGCATCGACCACGATCTCCGCCGAAAGACTTTTTTGACGCCGTGTCTGGTCTTCCAGATCAACACCAGTGATGCGCGGCTGCCGCGTGTCGTTCTCCGTCGGTGCCAGCCGCAGGCCTCGGACCCGAGCGATCTCAATACTCAGATGTGGCAGTGCAAGCACCCGCTGACGCAACACATGCTCAAAGAGAGCACGGCTTTGGCTCAGGACTACGGGTCCGGTGTCTTCTGGTGCGCACCAGGCGTGACCATCATGGCTGCGCCACTGAGAGCGCACCCGCAGCGGCAGGCTGCCAGCCGATTGAAGGGCCGCCCCAAACCCTGGCATCAGCTTTTCGAGTGCCTGCCGACCGCTATCGAGAAGCGCATGTACATGTGGTGCTTGCGGGGTGTGGCGGCGGATTAGCGGCTCTACGGGCAGGGCTTCCTGTTCGATCAGGGTGATTGAGGCCACATGGGGGGCCAGCGCACTGGCAGCCGCCAGCCCCGCGACACCACCACCGATTACCACCGCGCGTGGGCCAAGCGGGGTGGCCGACCGCAACGGTTGGCAGAGCGTGTGTGGCGCAACCATTGGCTCAGGCCCGCCCGCTCATTGCCGCGCGCAGAGGCACTCGTGTGGCGCGTAGGGCTGGCAAACCGCCCCCTAGCGCGCCAATCCCAAGGGCCAGCACAACCGCGCTCAGGGCTTGTGGCCAGGACAATGCAAGCTGAAACGCGAGCTGTGCGTTCGCCCCACTCTTGGTTGAGGCACTCCAGCCATCAAGCCCGACCCACGCCAAGGCCACACCAATCGCGCAACCGATCAGCGTGAGCGTCAGCGCCTCCACCAGGGTGGCCACGAAAGCGGCGCTGCGGCTGAACCCGAGTGCGCGTACGGTTGCGATTTCGACCATGCGGTCGGACACCGAGCTATACATGGTGGTCATCGCGCCGACGGCCGCCCCAATGGCCATCACGATGGCTAGCGGCCAACCCAGAAACAAGATGATCCGGCTGATGTCGCTGGCCTGTGCGGCGTAGAACGCCTTTTCGCTCTGGGCCAACAAACCAAGGTCGAGCCCGTCAACATAGGCGCTGAACCGGTCAAACGCGGCCGGGTCTTCAAGACGTACCCTGAGGGACTGAATTTGATTGGGACGGTTGAACTGTGCCTGCACCAGACCGGCATCCGCCAGCAGCTCGCTTTCAAAAACGCTGCCCCCCGCGGTGAAATGGCCGACAACCGTCCATTGCGAGCGGCCAAAGGAGATGGTGTCACCAAGGTTCAAGTCTTCATAGCGGGCGGCCAGACGGGCACCGATCACGATCTCCGCCGTGCCCGGTGTCATCATCCGTCCCGCGCTGATCTGAAGACCCGGACGCAAGGCCAGCCCATTGGCAGAGATACCACGCAGCGACAGTGTTTCGTTCTTGCCACCGTCTTGTGCCACCGCGTCCACTGGTACCACCAGTTCGCGTGAAATGAGCGGCGCGCCCTCGTTTGTTCGAGCAATGCCAGGGGCTTCCTCGATGAGGTGTCCTTGCTGTGTCCCGATCCGGCTCAGCGCCTCGCTGAAGGCTCCGCGGCTTAGAACCAGCGCCACATCCTCAGATCCCGTGGCGGACAGGGTCTTGCGAAAGCCGTTGGCCATGGCAAGGAAACCGAGCAGGACCAGCACGACCAAAGTGACAGAGAGCACCATCGAGAGCGAAATCCATGCCCGACGCGGCAAGCTTCGCAGGTTTGCACCAGAGAGTGCAATGGATTGACGGATAAAACCGAGCATGAGATCACCTGTGTTTGAGAGCTGCCGCGATCGGCAGGCGAAGAGCGTTGATCGAAGGCAGGGCTCCGCAAGCCAGAGCAAACCCGACCGCGAGCGCCAGCGCCGTGGCAATCACGCGCGGGGTCAGGTAGAGGCCAGGCACCACGCTTTGCAGCGCATCCGCCAAAACCGGAATGGCCACTGCAGTGAGACACAGGCCAAGGCATAGCCCGAGCGCAAAGAGCACTAATGTCTCTGCCAGAACGATGCACATGATGCGCCCGCCGGAAAAGCCAAGAACTTTCAGGACGCCGATTTCCAGCGTGCGCTCGCGGATTGCAAAGATCATTGTATTGGCCACGATCATCAGGATGGTGGCAAAGGCCACACCGACGATCAACCTGACGAGCAGCGCGATGTTGGCGAATTGCTCGAGGAAAGCCGACATGAAGGCAGTTTCGGACTGGGTGCGGGTTTGCGCGCCCGAATTTGCATAAAGCGCATCAATCTCCCGAGCCAGGGCCTGGGTATCGGCGCCGGGCTTGGGCTGGATGCCAAACAGATCGACACGGTTCTTGTTGCGCATGACGGCGGTATGGAAGTAGTCGGCACGCGCTAGGAGGAAGCTCGTGTCCGTGGTCATTTCGGCACCATCAAAGATACCCGCGATGGTAAAGCGCCAGTTGCGATCCCCACCCGACCGGGCGTGTACGAAACTCGTCAGCGTAACCGTGTCTCCGGTGCTCCAGCCCATGCGCTCTGCGAGCGTGCGCCCGACCAGGATGGCGGTGCGATCGGCACCAGCGGCACGCAGCATCTCTGTGCTGAAGGCATAGGCATCTGAATAGACCCGCGCATAGCTCTCAAGATCAACCGCATTGGCGCCCACGATGTTGCGTTCGTTTTCCACATAGGCCCGCAGGCGGGTGATATGGGTGACATCTGCAACCCCGTTCAACGCCTGGATCTCAGGTAGGTATGACAGCGGAAGGGTCTCGTTGCCGCCCACTTTGGAGGCGACCACCAGACGTGAGGTCTGCGCGCTTGCGCCTTTGAACCCCTGCTGGAAACTGGAGAGAACCCCAAAGATAAAAAAGGCAACGCCGATACAAAGGATCAAAAGGATACTGCGCAGGAGCTTGCGCGTCAGATTCTGGCGGATCAGCAAAGACGGGCTTAGGCGCATTGCGCGATCTCCTCGGAGACAAACCGACCCTTGTCGAGAATGACCGTACGCTTGGCCACACGGGTCGAGCTCTCGTCATGGGTCACCATGATGATGGTCTTGCCAAGTTTGGTGTTCAAAAGCTGCAACAGCTCGAGGATTTCGTCGGCGGACTTGCGGTCCAGATCCCCGGTAGGTTCGTCACAGAGCAGGATGCGAGGATCGCTTGCAATGGCGCGGGCAATACCGACACGTTGCTGTTGGCCACCCGACAGGAGCGAGGGCAGGTGATCGTGGCGGTCGGCCAGACCGACGATGTCGAGGATCGTATGCACGCGCTCGCGCCGTTCCGCAGCGCTAAGGTCTGTTAGCAGTAGTGGCAACTCCACGTTTTGCGCGGCGCTCAGCATCGGCATAAGATTGTAGAACTGGAACACGAAGCCGATCACTTCTGAGCGCCAGCGTGTCAAAGCACGGGTGCTCATCTTGTCGAGCATGGAGCCACCGATGCTGACATGGCCGCGGACCACGGTATCGATACCGCCAATCAAGTTCAGAATGGTTGATTTCCCAGATCCCGAAGGTCCCATGATGGCAAGGAAATCGCCATCGGGGATCGTCATAGTCAGGTCTTCAAAGATCGGAATACGCGATTTGCCGAGCGGGTAGCTTTTGTAAACGCCGTTCAGTTCAATGTCATAAGAAACAGAGGTCATGGATCAATTGCTCCCTTTGAGGCGGAGTTGGGCCAGCGCCCGGTCCGTTAGTTGGATGAAAGTTGCTTTGGCAGACATATTGGGGCGTACGCCGATCAGATCGTCGGCTTCCAGCCGCAGGCGCACACGGATGGTTGCTTTCTCGCGCGAGGCGCGCGGATCGATCATGGTGACCTGAGCCGCAAAACTGCGTTCGGGGAAGGCATCTAGGCGCACATCAGCGCGCTGATCGATCTGGACAAAGGCGATGTTGCGCTCTGCCACGTCCACATCGACGTAGAGATGGCTGACGTCCATCAGCTCCATCAGACCTGCTTCATCGGCGCCGCCAGTGGTGCCGGAGGACACCATCATTCCAGGCGCCGCCGGTAGCGAGACAACCACTGCATCAAAGGGCGCGCGCAGGATATGTTTTTCCAGATCGCGTTCTGCACCTTCGAGCGTTAGCCGGGCAGTTTCAACCTGGCTTTGGGCGATGGTGATGCTGTTGGCGCGCACAGCCAGGTCGAGCCGCGCATCTTCAAGCTCGGAGCGGCGGCCGACACCACGCGCGTTAAGCGTCTCCAACCGCTGAAGTGGCGCTTCGGCGACGGCATAATCCGCTCGTGCGCTGCGTAGCTGCGCCTCGGCAAGACGATAGGCTTCATGCGCAAGCCCCACGGCAAGCTCAGCATCGCTCTGATCGAGATACAGCACCGGATCACCGGTTTTTAGTCGAGTGCCGACCTCGACGTCCACCTGCGCGACCCGACCGCCGATGTCGGACATGAGCACCATCGAGGTGGGTGCCACAACAAAACCAGACCCGATTACACGCGGGCTGACAGGAGGAACAGGCGCGAGCGTTTCAACCGGGGCGGCTGTATTGGCTTTCACCGTTGGCGGTGTGTCGGATACAGGCACTGAAGGCGGGGAGGACCATGCAACGCTCTCTTTTGCGACTGCCCAGACCTGCGTGGCCTCGGTCATGGCAGGTTTAGCAAAATCCGGGACAAAATCCCGAGCACTTTCGCCAAGTGCCAAACCAAGCGCAAGTGCCCCTGTTAAGAGGATCAGACCTGCACCACCCAAGCGCCGCCCAAGACGTCTACGGGGTCTGGGAAAAAGCGGTGGTGCGGACACGGGGCGCACGGTTTCTGGACCGTTGGCCTTGTCCTGCGAGGCTTCGGTGGGGCGTTGTTCAGTGGGTCGACCAGCCGCACCCGATGTACTGCCTCGATTGATGGACAGGGACCTTAGCCTGGTCTCAAGATCTTCGGAAGCGGACATCGGGAACTCTCTCCTCGGGCGGGGTGGTGATCGTGCTGGGCGTCAGGATCTGACCGTATGCAGGGCTTGATGCTGATCCTGGCGAATGCGGACTAAGCGCGAGACCTAAATCACAAAGTAGGACGTCCTAATCGATGGAGGTCTCATGTGTTCAATGGGTTATCTGAATGTCGAACCTCTTCGTGCATTGGAAAACCCTTGGTCGAACCCTATGTGAGAACCGGGATTGGAGCCGCCAGTTCTGTCAGCAGTGCATGAGAATCGACCTTCCCGTTCACTGTCACAGGCAGTTGATCCAAGATACGGATGTCGCGCGGGATCATGGTCTGGGGCAGGTGCTCGGCCAGCGCATTGGCACAGTGCGCCGGTGTAAGCGGCACCCCGGTGGCAGCTTGTACGAAAAGCACAATATCGCGCAACTGACCCTTCTCGCGCACCGGCAGGCAGGCGGCCTTGTGAATCTCTGGCAGCCCATGCGCAGCGCGCTCGATCTCGTCGAGTTCGATCCGGTTGCCGTTCCATTTCACCTGCCGATCAGCGCGCCCCAGAAGGAATAATCTTCCCGTCGCATCCACATACCCAAGATCGCCGGTACGATAGCACTGCTGCCCGTCACGCTGCGAAAAGGCGCGATTAGCGGGATGGTTGGCGGGGATATAGCCGGTGACAATCTGGGGCCCGCTCAGTTCCACCTCTCCGGGGGTGCCTTGCGGTACGTCTTGACCATCGCTGTCGATAATGCGCATGCTATTCTTCGCTAGTGCTGGACCAAGTGGCAGCCGGTCGCGGGTGCTCAGATCGCTGGCGGTAAGACACTGCACATGGCTCATACAGGTGCCTTCGGACGGCCCATATGCGTGTCGCACCTCAGCCTTGGGAAAGCGGCGCCAGAGCTCTTCGATCAAGCTGGGCTGTACGGCTTCGCCGCCGATAAAGAAACAACGCAGTTCCGGTAGGCTCGCCGCGCCAAAGCCCGAGTCGGTACACATCAGTTGAAGCAGCGAGGGCGTGGAAAACCACGAGCGCGCCGCCACCTGATCGCGCTGCCCTGTCAAGGCCTGCAGGTTCTTGCGCGGCATAATATTGTGGCGATGGTCCAGCATCACCACGGGACGCCCCAGCGCCAGCACGGGCCAGAGGTCTAGCATACCCATGTCAAAGGCGAGACTGGCGTGATTGACATGGCCACTTTGCCAAGGTGCGAGCCCCTGGCCGGCAATCTGCCGCAACATGTCGCCGTACCACGCATAGAACGCTTCAAAATTCCGGTGTCGGATCGGCACACCCTTTGGATCGCCAGTGCTTCCGGAGGTGAAAATCACATATAGGAGCACCTCGGGGTCGACATCGTCCAACGCGTCCCCGGCCAGCCTGGTTTCAGTGGCGCGCGGGATCGGCTGGCATGGAACCGCACCTTCCAGCGCAGGCGTTGCATCCGCATACAGCAGATGTGCCGCGCCGCTGACTCGCAGCATCCGGGCAATCCGATCAGGCGGGTTTGAGCGGTCAGCAAATACGAAGCCACGCCCGGAAAACATACATGCCAGCATTGCCGCCACCACATCTGGTTCCTTGTGACCGTGAACCATCACGAGGCCTGATGTGTGATGGGCCCTCAGCCAATCCAGAATCGCCTGTACCTGCGCTCCAAGCGCGCCAAAGGATATGACGTTTGCATCGCTGACCAGTGCAGGGGCTTCGGGGTGCTGCTGGATTTGGGTTGCGATGTCGCGCAGGACTCTCTGTCTCATTGGGCTCTCCCTATTGGGATGTGGAAATGGGTGGCTGGGGCAGGGGCTGGAGGTCTAGATGTCCAGCCCTGCTGGGTCAGAGCGCGAGGGTTGCTGCATCTGTGTTGGTGCTACGAGAGTGAAAGGAAACCGGCACCGCCCCGCGTGGTGCGAGAGTGGAGCGTAGGATCGGGCGTAGATTGCCCCGTTTGCAGTCCGGCGCCAGCTGCATACGATACTCCGCGACCACTGCGCGTACCGCAACCGATAGCTGGTGCTGCAGGAATTGCGTGCGACTGCGTACCCGCGGGCCGATCCCGAAGGGCAGATAGCTGCTGCGATCCTCTGGCTGGGTCAAAAACCGCCGCCCATCAAACCGGTTGGGGGTCTCCCAATAACGGGCATCCCGGTGCACCAGCCATGGCGCGAAAAGGATGGTGGTGCGCGGCGCAACCCAGTAGCCCTTCACCTCCATCTCCTTATTTGTGATCCGGTAGATGAACGGCAATTCTGGATAGAGACGCTGCGCCTCTTGAATGACCGAGTAACACAGCGGTGTTTCAGGGTCTGGCGCATTCAAAAGATCCGCGCATCCTGCCAGCTCACTGACCATCTCTTCAACGAGATCAGGGCTTTGTGCCAGATGGGTGAGGGTCCACAACAGACCCAGCCCGTCGATGTTGAGCTTTTCCAACAGCAAGCGCCCCAAGGTCGGGCGCAGGAATTCCACCCGTTCTGTTTCGCTCAAACGCGGGGGCAGGCAGCGGTTCATCGTCGCGAGAACGGTCGGTGCGTCTGCGCTGTTTTGGGCAAGACCTGCACGCACGGCCCGGTCCAGAAATCCGCGTGCGATCTTGAATTCCGCAAGCGCTTCGGGTTCGGCGGTTGCCTCAGCGTCCAACGTGCTCATGGCGAAATAGAACTGTTCGATCTGCATCAATCCCTCGACCATTTCTTGGTCGGACAAGGAGGCACCAAAGAGCGCAGGACAAAGCGCGCGTACAGCCCAGAGCGAACAAATCGAGCGCAGATCCACAGGCGCTTCGGCAGTGAGTGCGAGATCTTTCACCAAGGCTTTCGTGGCGTCGATCAGGCTGTCATGGGCCCAGCCATCCCACGCAGCATTGACCTCTGCCAGTCCGGCGCGGCTGGCATCCCAGATGGCGGCATTCTCGGGCCGTTCCAGCGCGTCCCCAATAAGAATTCGCGTCGTTCCAGCATTGCTGGCGACATCGCCAAGCTCGGTCTGAAACTGGCCTTGGTTGTTCCTCCAGTGGCGAATGCTGTCGGTACCGGTCATCAGTAACATCTGACGACACTCGCTGGCTCGGATCATCACCACATCGCCATGCTGGCGCATCGCGGTCTCAGCGACTTTGAGTAGACCAAGGTTTTGGTGAAACTCGGAACTTGCATCAAATACGGGGATCTGCGGATCGGTCATGAGGGGTCCTTTCAGCTGGATAGTTCTAGACTGGATGGGCTGTGCACATGGCGATGACGTGCGGATTTTGCGGCCTCAGCCAGCCACGCCCGGTCGATCTTGGAGTTGCGATTGAGATCACTTTCAAAGCCCGCGTACCAAAAACGGGGCACCAGATAGGGAGGCAGATCGCGAGCCATCTGTTCGGCAAGCTGCTGAAGCACAGCAGCCGTGTGTTGGCCAAAGACATAGGCGTTGAGTGCGCGCGCCTCGCCGCGCAGCACATAGGGTTCCACCACCGCGTCCTCTATCCCGGGCTGTCGGCGGATATGGGCCTCAATATCGTCGAGATCGATGCGTACGCCCTGCACCTTGATTTCGCGGTCGATGCGCCCTTCAAAATACCAAAGCCCCTCAGCTGTCATGCGGCCCCTGTCACCAGTGCGATAGCATTTGGGGCGGGGAAAGGCGGTGGCCTGTTTGTCGGGCAGGTTCAGATAGCCCCGCCCGACCGACGCGCCCTCGATTTCGATCTCGCCGCGTGTGGGGCCAGGTGTGGCCACCAGCCGTGTATTTGCGCGCGCATAGCCAATGGGCAGATCCTGCGGCGCGTCCAGATGGGCGCGGGTGATCTCGACAGAGGTGACCGCGACCGTGCATTCCGTTGGCCCATAGGTATT
The DNA here is from genome assembly GCF_022825805.1 of Phaeobacter sp. Classification (GTDB taxonomy): domain Bacteria; phylum Pseudomonadota; class Alphaproteobacteria; order Rhodobacterales; family Rhodobacteraceae; genus Phaeobacter. The sequence continues at coordinate 12,482 of NZ_JAJDWC010000145.1, read as the reverse complement.
GATCACGCGACAGCCGGGAAACCGCTCGAACAGGGTCTTTACCACCTGTTTGCTCAGGGCTTCGCCGCAGAATAGAAAGGTCGAGAGCGCGGGCAAGGTTTCGCCATTGAAGCGGCGGTTGCGCAGCATCAACCGCATGATTGATGGCGTCGAGACCCAAAATCCCACCCCATCAGCCTGCAGGCGTTGGATATAGGCGGTAGAATTGGCGAACTCCGCATGATTGAGCGCCGTGATCGGGCAGCGCCGCTGCCACGCGCTCCAGAGTTCGAACAGTGATACGTCAAAGCAATGGCGGATCGTACCGCTTACGGCCTTAAAAGAAGTATTCGCCAGCAAGTCCTTCTGCCACAGGATGAAATCTGCAAGGTTTCCATAGCTCACCTGTATGCCCTTGGGCTGCCCGAGGGTGCCGGAGGAGAACATAATATAGGCCACATCTTGGGCGGTGATGGAGGGCAACGCTGGGGGTGTTGCAGTGGGCACCGCGTCGATCTGCACCTGCAGGATTGGCAATTCATGCGCCTGCAATGCCACTGAGACATGTATGAAATCGCTGGGATCAGCCTCCGCAACCAGAATAGTACTGGCTGCGCATCCCGCAACGATCTGACAGAGCCGCTCGACAGGTGTGTCACGCTCAATTGGCACCAGGGGCCGACCAGCGAGCAGGCAGGCCCAATAAGCAACCATGTAACGTGGATCCTTATGTCCCCAGATCAGCACCGGACCGGGTGGTGCGGGCAAATCCGTCAGCCGCGCAGCCAGCGCCAGCGATGCGTGATAGAGCTGATCATAGCTAATCTGCGCTCGACCGGTGCGATAGGCGTCTGTGTGAACGCCCTGAAACCCTGCATGGATGGTCCGCAAGAGGCTTTGGGGATCTGCCGCAGCGGATGTCATGCGGGGATGTCCTCTTTGATGAAGGACGCAATCAGCGCCGATAGGCTCTGCACGGTGGAGAACTGCTCGGGGCGCAGTTCTGAAGGGTCGATTTCCAACGCAGGCAGGCGCTCCTCAAGCGCCATGAACAGCTCCAGTAGCAGACCGCTGTCCAGCCCTAGGTCATCCTCGATCCGCGTGTCTGGGCCGATCGAGCTGCTATCGTCCATGTCCAGCAGCTCCACAATGGCGTCGATGATCTGAGTGTTGATATCTGAGGTCATGAAAGTGTCCTTTCGGGTGGGATGGGCAATCTGCAGCGCTACTCGGCTGCGGTTAGGTCGGTACGGCTCGGGCTGGTGCTCTCGGGGCTACTCACCTTCGGGCGAGGGGCAGCCGCAATGGCCGCTAGTGCGGCCCGGTCGAGTTTGCCGTTCGGGGTGCGGGGCATTTCCGTATGGATCAGGATGCGCGCAGGTACCGCATGGCTATCGAGGCGGGTTTTGCACCAGGTGACGAGGTCGAGATCGGAGCAGGTCGGGTCGGCATCCTGTGAAGTCAGCGCCACATGGGCGTGGCAGACCTGCCCATGCACTGGATGTGACGCCCCTAAAACACAGACCTCGGCCACTGCGGGGTGGGCGATCAGCGCCGCTTCGACCTCCGAGGGCGCAACTTTTTCGCCTGCGATCTTCAGGATGTCATCGCTGCGCCCAACGAAATAGAGATACCCTTCGGCATCAAGACGGCAGGTATCACCGGTATAGAGCACCCGTTCGCCGGGCAGGGGGCCGGGACGCAGGCGTTTTGCCGTGGCTTCGGGATTGTTCCAATAGCCCTGCATCACCGTACTGCCGCGAATGACCAGCTCGCCAGTGGCGTTCTGGCGGTGCATCTTGCCAGCGCCATCGACCACCCACATTTCTGTATTTGGGATGGCGATACCAACACTGTTCCGCCGACGGCCCAGTTCGGTGGGCGGCAGATAGGTGCAGCGGTGGCATTCCGTCAGCCCATACATGGAAAAAATCGTCGCCAGCGGCAGCGCCGCCTCAAGCTGGTCAATCAGTTCGACATGGAGAGCCGCCGCGGTCGAGGATACAAGCCGCACCGCGCTCAGATCAAAGCGATCCGCCAGAGGCGCAATCAGTGGCACCATCGTTGGCACCACCGGAAACACAGTGGCCCGGCTCTGCGCGAGGTGTTGCAAACCAAAAAGCGGCTGCTGAAAGCCTGGCTCGGCAAAGACCTCTGCACCAGTGAGCGCGGCCATGGTGATCTGATGCAGGCCATAGTCGAAACTCATTGGCACCGCACAGAAAATCCGATCCTCGGAACCGTAGCCAAGGTAACTTGCCACCGAACGGGCGGCACTGGTCATGTTGAGATGTGATAGCATCACACCTTTTGGGGTGCCCGTGGACCCGGAGGTGTAAATCAGCGTTGCCAGATGCTGGTCGATCACGCTTGGCTCTGGCAGTGGTTCGGTCACCTCTCCTGCCTCGGCGGCACGGATGCATGTCTCCAGCTCACGACACAAAAGTGGCGCGTTCAATTCTGTCTCGCTCAGGGCTGCGCGTAGGTTCTCAGCGCTGCTGGGATCGCCGATCATCGCCGCTGGGGCGCAGTCGCGCAGCACGAAAGCCAGCTTGCCAACCGGCGTGCCCGGATTAAGCGGCACAGCCACCGCTCCAGAGGCAAGAATGCCCCAATAGGCAACCACGAAACTCACCGAGTTCGGACAGCACAGCACCACCCTGTTGCCAGGTTGCACCCCAAGGGAGGCAAGCGTCTGTGCGGTGCGGGCAACCGCTGCGCTCAGCACCTTGTAGCTCAGCACCCGCTGCGCATCCCGCACCGCAGGCGCTGCCGGGCTGGACTCTGCTGTCTTGGCAAGAAAATCGGTCAGGAGAGAATGAGAGGCAAACACGTGGGATGCTCCTTTTTTGAGGGGGCAGGGCTTGAAGATCTGGGCACTGTCTTGTCCGCTGGCGGGGAGCGGGTGATCAGGGCCGCACCGGCATAGCCGCCCATTCCAATCGATAGGATCGCGCAGGCCTGCCCATCACCGAGCGAGGGCTGCTCGCGCTCCAGCAACAGAAATGGATCGCTTGTGTAGCAATGGCCGATCTCAGGCAGGAGGCTCAGGCGCAGGCGCTCTGGGGCCAGACCGGTCTCGCGGCTAAACATCTGCCAGGCCAACCGATTTACGTTATGGGGAAGCAGTGCGCAGGCACTGTCCCAATCGAAACCAATCCGGGAAAGTGCCTGGCACACGATCCCGCCGTGAGCGGCAAAAAAATCGCCCATCTCTGCCGACGTCCCGGCCCTGCCGCGGGCAAAACGGGGATGGGTGCAGAGGGCGACGTCCCCCACTCGCAGACCGCCGGGCGCCTGATCAAGGATCAAACCGCAAAAGGCGTCGCCCATCAGGGTACAGCCGGGCACATAGCGATCGCCGAGCGGCAGACCAATGTGACTATCGCCCCCAAGTACAAGCACCGCGCGCGCCAACCCGGTCCGCAAGAGTGTGCGCGCCAGATCCAGCGCCCAGAACAGGCCACCGCAATTGTACTGATCCACCTCATAGCGCCGTGTGATCCCGGACAGGAGCGGCTGGTTCGCGCAGAGGGCCTCTACCGGTGACTGACCCGCGGCATATTGAAACGGCTGGCCATGCACATAGATCAGCACGTCCGGCAGGGCACCTCTGTACTGGGCGGTCAAGGCCCGCAGGACGTGATCGAACTGTTGCGCCAGTGTCTGTCCCTGCGGCACTGCCGCCACCTGTTCCAGCCCGAACATCCGCTCAAATACCCGTGCCTCTGCAGGGCTGCCCCCGGCGGCGCGAATGATTTCTTCAGCACCGATGCGGGCGGCTGGAACATGACTGGCAAGGCAGGCCAATCTCATCACGCCCCCCGCATATCTGAGGAATCTGGCGCATCTGGCGACAGGCCCACAAAGCAGACTTCGCTGTCGTGGCGCGTTAACATCAGGCAGGGGCTGGAGGCGTCGAGCTGCATCAGGCTGCGCAGGGGTGCGGCGCACATCTGCCGCGTTTGCGATGGGCACCACCTGGCAAAACCTTCCCCCAGTCCCGCCAGAGTTTCATCAGCGATAAGGACCGTTTCTTCGGGAATAAGGCCAAGTTCTCGACACGCGGTGTCCACGACCCTCGGTAAATCGCCACTCTCAACCCCAATGCGGCGCCGATAACCGCAATAATGCAGGCCTGCCTCAGAATCGCGTTCCAGAACCATCACGCTGGCAGAATTTTCCGGGTGGAGTGCCTCCACCAACGGGGCACGATAGAGAAGGTGTTTTTGGTCCATGGTCATGACCAAGGCCCGCCGCCCCTGTTTGCGGAGGTAGCGGGCGGCGCAATCCATCGCAAACAGCGGTGCAGAGAGGCCCCTGTCGGAAATAGCGAAGCCAAACCCGCCCGTATGACCTAGATGATGCAGCGCAAAATTGGTCACCGAGGTGCCAAGATGCAGATCCGGCATCCAATGGGCCAGAAGCACAAGGTCGATGTCGTCCAGTGTATCGCTCTGCTGTAGCTCCTCCAGCAACACCCCAGCCATGGCCGCAAAGGACGCCCGATCCGGGGCCGAGAGCCAATTGGCAACATTGCTTTGGCGTGCGCTGTCGTAGTCCTGACCGTTGGAGCGAAAAAAACGTGCGTTGAAATCTTCCCAATAGGCGTGCTGGTCGGCCGCATCCGCGACAGGATCTTCCAAAGCACTGAAGCTACGGCCTTTGATCTTGCTGGGGTCAAGGCGCAGGGTCATGCTGGCACCTCGGCCACGTAGGTGCGAAACGCATTGAGCGCATGGATGTTGGACGTACCTTCCATATATTCAAAACCTTTGGCGTCGCGCATTTTGCGGCGCAGCAGCGCATCGGTGAGCATGACCGCAGGCGCTTCGCGGGCGATCCGGGCCACCAGAGCATCGCTGAAGGCCACCGCCTGATATTTGATCTCACTGATGCGATGACTCTTGGGCTGTCCCCGCATGGCCTCGGCGCAGACATCGGCCAATGCTGCGATCAGGGCTGCATGGCTGCGAAACGCATCGGCAAAGGCGCTGGCCTGCCCATGGCGTTCCAGCCGCTCCAGCATGCCACGGGCATTGCCTAGCGCCAGCGCTGCGACCACCGGGCGATAGCGTTCAAAGACGCCGTTGATGGCCATGAAACCATCGCGCAGCGTGGGACGTTCGGATTGCGCGGCAACAAGATCTACCTGCGCCACGGGAACGTCGCGCAGATCGAGACGGCACAGGTCCGCCCCTGACATGCCCGTGGTCGGCAGTCGGGTGATCTCAAGATGCGCGTGCAATTTCTGAGGTTCCAGCAGCACAAGCGCCCGGCGCCCGGTTTCGGCAAATTTGGCAAAGACGATGCCAATCTGGGCCCGCGCCACGTTGCCAATGAGCATCTTGCTACCGTTGAGCACATAACCTGTTTCGGTTTGGTGCAACACCGTTGTCCCCGCCGAGGCATCCGAGCCGACCTCGGGTTCTGTCACTGCGAAAAACGTTCCCTGCGGGCCATGGCGATAGGCTGCAAAAAAGCGTTCTTTCTGCTCGGGCGTGCCCGCCGCGTCCAGCGCGCCCCCGGCCAGTGAAGGTCCCTGAAGCGCGAGGATCGACCCGGCATCAAAACGCGCCATACGTTCGACGATGGCCACATGCAGATCATGCGGACAATGCGAAATGCCAAGGCCGCTCTTCGAGAGCGGAAAGCCGTTGAAAGCCTCCGGAACACCGATCATCGTAAGTGCTTGCACCATCGGATCGGCCCAGAGATCACGCCAGGCGTCAGGATCCTCTGCCAGCTTGGCGCCGGTTTTTTCAAACAGCGGTCGTACCGCTTCGAGTCGTGCAAGGACGGGATGGTCGAAAGGAGCAGGAAACGCGGTTTCCGGGCGCTTCGTGTCGCAGGCGATCTGACGCGGAGCTTGCTCGTCAAGAAAGGCCTGAACCTGCGCGCGTTCGCGGACAAGGGTGGCGTGGCCCTCATCAACCATGATTTCGGCAGGTGCACCAAAACCGAGGAAGTTCACCGGCGACGCCGTGGCGCCATAGGCTCCCGATTGGTGTATGCAGATCAGATCCCCCGGCATCGGTTCAGCCATCGGCACATCCTTGGCGATCACATCCATTGGGGTGCAGAGTGGGCCGGTGATGCTCCAAGCCGTGGTCTGTGCGTCTGGCCTGTGTTCCGCCGGATTTTGCACCAGTGACACTGGGAAATTGCGGCGCATGAACCCCTGGCCGGCTGCCGCGCTATGCAGGTTTGAGCCGCCGTCACAGACTGCAAACTGTGCCCCCTTGTTTGTCTTGACCTGTCGCACAGCTGTCACGAAGCGCCCGGCTTCGGCCACCATGTAGCGACCTAGTTCAACAGCAATTTTGGTCTGCGGGTGGCAGTTGCGAAAATCTGCGAGCAGGGGGCGCATCGCCCCCCCGAGAGCCGCGAGATCAAGCGGGGACTCATCCTCGTAGTAGGGCACGCCATAGCCGCCGCCGATATCGACGAACTCCATCGGTTCTGGCAGAGTCTGCGTTATCCGCGCAGCCAGATCCAGAATACCACGGGTGTTGTCCACAATGGTCTCATGGGCAAGAATCCGGGTGCCCATATAGACATGCAGTCCTGCGAGCCGCAGATGCGCGCAGTCTGCAACGCGCTGCAACGCTGCCTCCAGATCGGTTTCGTCGATGCCAAATTGGGTGGGCCGTCCACTCATATTGAGCCGCGCGCCACTGACCTTGAAACTCGGATTGATTCGAAGCGCGACCGGCTGGCGGCGCCCGGTTTTTGCGGCAAGACGGTCGATCTGCTCCAGCTCGGCCAGCGATTCCACGACAATCGCTTTGATCCCGAGCGAAACAGCACGTTCCAGGTCTTCCTCGGCTTTGCCCGGACCGACCATCAGGATGCGCTCCACAGGCGTTCCTGCTGCGACGGCGGTTTCCAGCTCCAGTCGGGAACTCACCTCGGCTCCCGCCCCCTCTGCCACCAAAAGCCCCACGAGGCTTAGGTTGGGATTGGCCTTCAACGAATAGAAAAACTGGGTTTCCGGCAGAGCCCCGGTGAGCGCACGATACCTCGCCCGCACCAAGGCGGCATCATAGACATAAAAGGGAGTGCCGACACGTTCAGCCAGATCATACAGCGTGGCCGCTTCATGCGGTTGGATTTCAAACTCAGCCATGATTACACCGCGACCTCTTGGGGTTTCTTCCCGTGAATGAAGGCCGCCAGTACATCGGCGCTGTCGAACACCCCCGACCCACCTTCGAAACTTTCCATGAAATCAAAGCTTTCCACGCCAGTGCGATCCGAAAGCGCGACAATGAACTGCACCAACTCGATGGAGTTCAACAGCCCGCCAGTGCCAAAGAGCGCATCGCCACCGCGCGCGCGTTCGATGCGTTGTGGACCAAGGCCGATGTCGCTCAGGCTGGCCAGAATAGTGTCTGTCAGGTTGTTCATCAGGAAACTCCATTTGTCTGAAAAAGCTGCGGCAGTGGCATATCCGTCACCCGCAACAGCGCACAGGATGCGGTCGCACCGAGACCGATGCTGAACAACAGCAGCTCGTCGCCGGGTACGAGGACACCGTCCTGGGCCCCGCGCCAAAGATTGAGAAAAGGATCGACGCCAAAGCAGTGGCCATAGCAGCCGATGGTCGAGAGCCGCAGCTGCGATTTGCTGAAGCCAGCGTCATCGGCTACCTGGTACCAAGAGGGCACGTTGACGTTGTGAGGCATGATCCAGCGCAGGTCGTCGGGGCTACGGCCAAATTGATCGAGCGCATCCGAAAGCGTGCTACTGGCGAGCTGAAGATAGGCGCTGTCAAACCCTTCGAGGTAGTTTTCACCGCGTAGGCCCGTGTTCTTCCAGAACTGGGGTGCGTGGCGCACGAAGGTATCCATCACCTCAAAGGGGCCAGGCACATGGCCGACGAGCACAGCCGTCGCGGCCTCCCCCATGATGGTTGTATTCTCGATCACTCGGATGGCGGGGTGAAAGGCCTTCTCTCCGATCAGGATCAATCCGAGCGCACCGGGCTCCAACAGATGATCCAGCAATCCAAGCATACTCAGCCCAGTGGCACAGTGGTTCATGGTGGCGCTGAACACCTCCACCCCCTCGGTTGCAAAATCCTGCAGGCAGGCGGGACCGCATGGATCAGAAACGGTCTGGCCAAACAGATGGGTGCTCAGAAGCGTATGACAGTGAACCGCATGCCTCAGATCTTTGCGGTGGTCGGCGTTACGCGCCATCACCCCCTCGGTCGCCCGCGACAGAAGCGTGTCCAGCGGTTCGAAATGGTCGCAGTGAAAAGTCTCAAACCCAAAAAAGCGATCAAACATGCGAATTTGGTTACGGCTTAGAGACAGATCGTCGGCCAGATCCACCAGCTTTTCCGCGCGTGCGGGGAACACAACAGAGAGATCGATCACGTTCAACATGGCTGTGCTCCCGTGATCGCGGCACGCCGACAGACCCTGGCTGTTGAGGTGTCGCAGGGCCTAGGCGTTTTGACAGGCAGCACCGCTGTCGCCACCGCGTCAAACAGGCCGGGATCAGCCATGATGGTGTGGTGATTGCAATTCTCCAGCACCTGCAAGCTTGCCGCCGGGGCCACGGCGCAAATCGCCTCTGCCTCGCTCAACCGCACCTGCCAATCGCGGCGGGCATGGATCACCAGCAGGCGTGCGCCCATGGCGGCATAGAGTTCCGGTCCCATGCGCGCGGCATCACGGCCGTCGCGGCGCGCGATATGGGACATCAATGGTGTTTCAAGCGTCTCAGGCGCGCCAATGCGAAATAGATAAGCCTGAAGTAGGGTTTCCATTGAATAAGGCGCGCAGATCGTGATCAACCGCGCCCGGTGCAGACCAGTTTCGACCGCGAGGGCGGCAATCAGCCCGCCGGCGGAATGGCCCACAACAGTCTGGATGGCCTCGCTGCGGTATTGCGCTGCAAGGATGCGCGCCTTAGCATCGAAACTCATGGGCTGGGCCGGATTGCGCCCTTCGCCGGGAAGATCAGGCACAATCACCCGCGCGCCCCGTGCTGCCAGTTCCAGTGCCAGCGGCAGCATCATATCACTGCGCGCGTTCCAGCCATGCAACAGCAGGACTTTTGGCCCATCCATTGGCCCGAAACGCCGCTCTGCGAGCCCACTGCTGCCCGCCGGTGTCTCGGCACATTTTGGCACCATCCTTTCGAAGCGATGCAACGCCAGCCAAGCGCCCCAGCGAGGGTTGAGCGCGGCGAGAGCGCTCAATTCGTACCGCCGCATCCGGCCCCGGATGGCACGAAAGGCAAACATCGGACCTGCTGGTACGGGACGACCCGCAATACGGCGCATCACCGCCCAGGCGCAGAGGCCGGGATATGCCAGTTCAAACAGCATCCGCACGGCCCAGCTTGCGCAGGAGCAGCAGGAACTGCACTGCAAAGAGACCGAAGCTGAGGGCGGCTGCGGCGATCAGAATGTCCAAGATGAGACCCATGCCCGCGCCTTGAACCATCGCCCAGACCACACCTGCACAGGTGCCAGCCTCGATAAGAAAGGTAATCACCAGCACATGAAACCCACGGCCCAGCTGTTCGAGGATCACCTGCAACATGGCCGAACCTGAGATCAGGAAAAAAGTGATGAGCAGCGCCGCAAACATATCGTCCGTTGCCCGGCGCAGCGTCTCGGCCTGCTCTGGCACCAGCAGATCGAGGGCACCATTCCACTGTGGCAGCAACGCTGTAACCCCAGCATACAGGCAGAGCATGAACGGCACTCCGATCACCAGATAGCGCAGCCGCTGAGCAGTCTGGCCCTCGTCGGCCAGCTGGTTCACAAGGATCGCAATGGCAGAACCGATCGCGATGGCTGGTATCATGAAGGCCATGCGATAGCGCAGCACCACAAAGAAGGCCGATGCGCTGTCTTCTCCGATCTTGGCGAGGATAGGAAACACCACGGATGCGCTGACGAAACCCACCACGATGGAGCTGAAAACCGGGATGCCAACTCCGATCTGAAGCTGCCGCATCCGGATCTGAAACGGCTCCTCTGGACTGTCTTCACCGCCCTGCACTTCACGACGCAGGAGCCAGGCGATCACCGGCAGCATGAGCACCGGACCCACCATATTGCCCACTAACACCGCGTCAAATCCCCATCCGTGGTTGGCGACCAGCAGATAGGTGGTGCCGAGATCGAATGCGACAAGCCCGATGAATGGCAAAAGCCCGAGGAGAACTTTGCCCTGTCCACGCATCGCGCCGTAAAAGATGTCGAAGACCACGAAAGGCACCAGCGACAGCATGAACAGCGGGAAGTGATCAAGGACTACGCGCATTTCCGCGTCTTCCACCGTCAGCACCTGTGCCACACCAAAGCCAAGCCCCGAAACCACGAGGAACAGCAGCACACCATTGCGACAAAGGCGATGCACAGCACGAAGCGTGCCGCGGCGGGGCCAGTTGTGGCGGGAGCGCGCACTGAAGACCTGCGCAGTGATCGCAAGACCCTCCATGATCGCTAACGCCAGGATAAAACTCGGCTGCAACAGCGACAATGTGGCCAGCGCGCCGGTGTCGGGCACCCGCGCAAGCAGCGCCACCTTGCCAAGGTTCAGCGACGAGGTCGCCGCCGCACCCACCGCAAAAGGCAGTGCAAGCAACAGTATACGCGAGAGGGTTTGCCAGATCGACGGGCGACCGGCGTCGAGAATGGCTTCGGTAGAGGTATTGGCAGTTTGCATCATAGGCTCCTGAAAGGCGTAGCGGCAAAAGTGCCGGACATTGTGCCGGAATGGGGCATTTGACGCGCAGCTAATGCGGCGGCGCGGTCGCGGGTGCCCAAAAGCGCGTAACGCAACGGACGGCAGACTTCGGATCGCGTGCTGAGACGCTCGGTCGGATCACGCAAAACAAGCGACAGCTCGCTGCGCACTGTCAGAGCCCGCGCCAGTATCCAGGCATCGCGCAGCGACTTGCGGCATTCCACCCGAAGCGCATGAACCGGCCCCTGGTGGCCCAGCGTATGCAGCAGATGTTGCAGGATCGGACTGCGGGTGTCGGGTTGATGGCCGCAGTGCAGGTAGATTAGCAGCGGCGTGTCGGCTTCGGCGCAGAGCCTCTGCCAGTCGTGACGCAGTCGCTGGGCATGCAGTTCGGCCAACGGGCCTTCGCCTTGGAACAAATGCGTCACTGCTGCGATCTGATCACGCTTGGTCTGCAATCGATGCCATGCTTCGAGCCGGGCGGAGCGACAAGGATCGTCCACCGGTGCGTCCGACATGTCACAGGAGAACAGGAGAGGGCGCGGGTTGGGACGATCTGGCAGGGCGCCCGAGGCCAGCAGTTGCACATCGCTGAGAGAAGAGCGGCTTATCATGGGTCTACACTCCGTCCTCGAAATGTCCGAGGTCCTGAGCTGTCACCACCGGCTGACCACAAACCAGTTGACTGGCCAGTGTCGCCCGGATCAGCAAAGACAGATATTCCAGCCCATGCGCCGACGCATCGCGCAACCCGTGCCCACCCATGAGTTTTGAACTCTGCAACAAATGGGTGTCGATGGCGTTATGCACCCGATCTGGCTCGGCCAGAGCGCATGTATTCCCAACGATCACGAGCTCGCGGCGCAGTTGGCTCAGGAAAGCCCATGTGCGTGAAAACTGAGTTTTGACCAGCTGATGATGCAGTGTTTTCTGACCGAGGCTTTCACGGTCACAGAGATGGGCAAAAGCCTGATCCAGCGTGCGGGCCAGAAGCCCGGCCCGTAAGGCAACAATCATCGTATGCGCCTTTGGTGCAATCGGCTGCGGCGCCATCGGTTGGAGCTGAGACAGCACAAGGTCAAAACAGGCGATGCCCGGTTCGGGTTCGCTGACGCGGATCACCGGTGCCTGCATGGCCGTTGTAAGTGTCATCAGTGGCGCACCGGGACGATGGATCGCATGGGAGGCTCCGGCTAGGAACCCATCGCGCCCAGTTGCCAACAGGCAGATTGCCTCCAACGCCTGCGCAGGTTCGGCCCTGCGTGCAGTGTCAAATACCTGTCTGGCAGGTGTCTCGGCCACCCGATCAAGCATGCGTCGGCTCCACCTGCGCGAGGCTTGCATCGACATGCAGCACGAGGTTTTCCATCGTATTGAACCCAGCCTGGCCGATGGTCTCTGGATCAAAACGCAGCCCCGGCAGCTTGTCTTCCAGCCCCAACAGGAACTGGACAAACATATAGCTGTCGAGATCAAAATCGCGGTCAAACCGCATCTCGGGGCGCAGATCGGTCACCGGGCGCTCAAGCACTTCGCTGAGGACCTCGGAAATAGCTGTGGTAGTGGTGATGTTCATGCAAAGCTTCCTTCGTCTTACGGAAATGGATTGGATCAGAGGGGGGGCTATTGGCACCGGTACAGCTGGGGCGCTCTAGCTGTGGAGCCTCAATAGGTTGTTCCGATTTAATCGTAACCGGCTGATTGGTGGTTTTGATTTTAGGGCCGCGTGTGGTCTGTGCCAATTGTAGAGATGTGTCCAGACGGGCAGATCGGCGGCGCGGTCGTCTG
>NZ_JAJDWC010000090.1 GCF_022825805.1 Phaeobacter sp. | reverse complement strand
AGACGAGCGCGCCGCCGATCTGCCCGTCTGGACACATCTCTACAATTGGCACAGACCACACGCGGCCCTAAAATCAAAACCACCAATCAGCCGGTTACGATTAAATCGGAACAACCTATTGAGGCTCCACATCTAGGTCCGCTCCAGGTCCGCGCTCGGCGCAGATGTGGCCCGTTCTGTCACAGCGCAACCTGTCGCTGCGCAACCAACCGTGCATTGAGTGGCCGCAAAAGATGCATTTGCTCTGGCCTTTGCTGCGGTATCGCGCTATGCGCGCGGCAACTTCCTTACAAAGGCTGACCCCATGGACCTGCGCAATATTGCGATCATCGCGCACGTTGACCACGGCAAAACGACCCTGGTTGACGAGCTTCTGAAACAATCCGGTGCCTTCCGCGAAAACCAGGCTGTGGCAGAGCGTGCCATGGACAGCAACGATCTGGAACGCGAACGTGGCATCACCATCCTGGCCAAAGCCACCTCGGTGGAGTGGAACGGGACCCGGATCAACATCGTTGACACGCCCGGTCACGCCGATTTCGGTGGCGAAGTGGAGCGCATCCTGTCGATGGTGGACGGCGTGGTCCTGTTGGTCGACGCCGCCGAAGGCCCGATGCCTCAGACCAAATTCGTGACCTCCAAGGCGCTGGCCCTGGGCCTGCGCCCGATTGTGGTCGTGAACAAGGTCGACAAACCCGATGGCGAGCCTGATCGCGCACTGGACCAGTGTTTTGATCTCTTTGCCAACCTCGGCGCAGATGATGACCAGCTCGACTTCCCGTCGATGTATGCGTCTGGCCGCTCCGGCTGGGCTGATATGGAGCTGGACGGTCCCCGCAAGGATCTGTCTGCCCTGTTCAACCTGATCGTGGAGCACGTCCCTGCCCCCAAACAGTTGGAGCGCAAGGATGAGCCGTTCCAAATGCTGGCGACCACACTTGGCTCCGACCCGTTCATGGGCCGCATCCTGACCGGCCGTGTCGAAGCGGGTTCGCTGAAAGCAGGCGACAGCCTCAAGGCGCTGAGCCGCGAGGGCGAGCTGATCGAGAACTTCCGCTGCACCAAGGTGCTGGCCTTCCGTGGCCTGTCGCAGCAGCCGATCGATGTGGCCGAAGCCGGTGATATCGTCTCCATCGCGGGCATGACCAAAGCAACCGTGGCGGACTCGCTGCTAGATACATCGGTGAACGAGCCCCTGCCCGCACAGCCGATCGATCCACCCACCATCACCGTGACCTTTGGCATCAACGACAGCCCTCTTGCGGGCCGCGACGGCAAAAAGGTCCAGTCGCGGGTGATCCGTGACCGGCTGATGAAGGAAGCGGAGTCCAACGTCGCCATTCAGGTCAACGACACTCCCGGTGGCGAAGCCTTCGAAGTGGCAGGCCGCGGCGAACTGCAGATGGGCGTGTTGATCGAAAACATGCGCCGCGAAGGGTTCGAGCTGTCCATCTCGCGCCCACAGGTGCTGTTCAACGAAGAAGACGGTGTCCGCATGGAGCCCGTCGAAGAAGCCACCATCGACGTGGATGACGAATACTCTGGCGTGGTTATCGAAAAACTGACCGGCCACCGCAAAGGCGAGCTGGTCGAGATGAAACCAGCCGGTGTGGGCAAAACCCGCATCATCGCGCATGTCCCATCCCGCGGCCTGATCGGCTATCACGGTGAATTCCTGACCGACACGCGCGGCACCGGTGTTCTGAACCGCGTGTTCCACGGCTGGACCCCGCACAAAGGCACCATTCCGGGCCGTCGCGCTGGTGTGCTGATCTCGATGGAAAACGGCACCTCCGTGGCCTACGCCCTTTGGAACCTGGAAGAGCGCGGCAAGATGATGATTGGCGCGCAGGAAGACGTCTATCAGGGCATGATCATTGGTGAGCATTCCCGTGACAACGATCTGGAAGTGAACCCGTTGAAGGGCAAGAAGCTGACCAACGTCCGCGCCTCTGGCTCGGATGACGCGGTACGCCTGACCACACCTATGACGCTCAGCCTCGAAGAGGCGATTGCTTATATCGACGATGACGAACTGGTGGAGGTCACCCCAAACAACGTCCGCCTGCGCAAACGCTATCTCGACCCGCATGAACGCAAGCGGATGGCCAAGGCAAACGCCTGATCACCAACATATCAATACGCAAAAGGCCGTCCCAAGTGGGCGGCCTTTTGTCATTCACTGACGCCGTGCTACTTGGCTTCTTGCCAGCTGAATTTTTACCAGCTGGGGCAAACAGCCGGAAGAACAGGGTATGCGCAAGATACAGGTACAGGGTGTCCACCATATCACGTTGATGGGCGCCGACCGCCAGGGATCTATCGATTTCTGGGAGGGCGTGTTGGGCATGCCTTTCATCTTTGATCAGCCGAACCTGGATGACCCTGATGAGGGACATTTGTATTTCGATCCCGGCGATGGCCGCCTGATCACCATTTTCACTAATGAAACGCGCAAGGGAAATCGCAACCGCACCCCCACCGACGCGGGCTGCGTGCATCACCTGGCCTTCAACGTGTCCAAAGCGACCCTGAGCCAGACGGTGGAGCGGCTGGAGGCACGCGGTATCGGCCATTCAGGGATCAAGGATCGCGGTTTTATGGACTCCATCTATTTCAAAGATCCGCTTGGCCTGTTGATTGAGCTCGCCTGCTACCGGTTTGAACCGCCTATGGGGTGCAGCCATGCCGATGTGATGATCACAGCCCATAAAATCCGTGTTGCGGCGGGCGACTACAATATTCAGCAGACCCATCTTGCGGATGCTATCGAACAACTGGTGGAACAACGCCAACAGAGCCTGTCAACGAACCGCAGCGCGCAAGATCCCTACGCATAAAAAAGGCGGCCCCGTCAGAGCCGCCTTATACTAGATTGGTCTACATCACAGTTCTGGCCTGCCTTGGCTGAACCACACGGACGCAGGGTCAGCTTACCCTGCCTGATGGATCAGGAGCAAAAATTGGGCTCAGCCGATCAGGCCGTGGTTTCAACCACCATCAGTTCGCGTTCAGATGCGCCTTTTGCGTGGCTCAGCGCCTCTTGGTACTCGGGGCTGTTGTAGCAGTCCACCGCAGCCTCGACGCTGGCAAATTTCGCAACCACATTGCGTGGCCGTTCCTTGCCCTCCAGCTGGACGAATTTGCCGCCACGGGCGATGAACTCACCACCGTGTTTCGCAAGCGCCGGGCCTGCCAGCTCTGCGTATTTGCCATAGGCGTCGGCGTCGGTCACGGTTACATGGGCAATCCAAAGTGCGGGCATTGCGGGGCTTCCTTTGTCAGATGATCTTTCCGGCAGGTTACGATGTTTGCCGGAAAGACCAAGTGTTTTTTGACCTGTTGGTCAATTCAGGGATCAGCCCTCGAGGAACGCCTCTGCGGCCTTCAGCGCGTCCTCAGCACCGGAGAAATCCTTGCCACCGCCCTGTGCCATGTCAGGACGGCCACCGCCGCCTTTGCCACCAACAGCAGGCACCGCCGCTTTCAGCACGTCCACAGCCGAAACCTCACCGGTCAGATCGTCGGTAACGCCTGCCGCAACAGCGACCTTGCCACCGTCATTGGCAATCAACAGGATGACGCCAGAGCCGATTTTCTGCTTATGGGCATCAATCAGACCGCGCAGGTCCTTGCCCGACACCCCTTCAAGCGCCTGACCCAGGAAGGTTTTCCCACCGATGTCTTTGGTCTCGGTGCCGCCACCAGCACCGCCGCCCATGGCAACCTGCTGTTTCAACTGGGACACTTCGTTCTGCAATGCCTTGCGCTCGTCCAGCAGCGCCTTGATTCGCTCAGGCACATCTGCGGGCTGCGCTTTCAGCTCCGAGGCGACCTGTGCCAAGAGGTGGTCCTGACCGGTCAGATACTGCAGCGCAGCGTCCCCTGTCAGGGCTTCGATCCGGCGCACGCCTGCGCTGCTGGCGCTGTCACCCAGCACCACGAAGGTGCCGATATCGCCGGTCTGTTTGACATGGGTGCCGCCGCAGAGTTCGAGCGACCAAGTCTGGCCATCCTGACCTTTGCCTGTGGCGGCTTTGCCCATGGAGACAACCCGCACCTCGTCACCATATTTCTCACCAAACAGGGCCTGCGCGCCGAGAGCGCGGGCATCATCTGGCGTCATGATCCGGGTTTCCACGGTGGAGTTCTGGCGGACGAAGTGGTTCACCTGCTGCTCGACCTGGCGGATTTCTGCAAGGCTGAGCGCCTTGGTGTGACTGAAATCGAACCGCAGCCGATCATCCGCGTTCAACGATCCACGCTGCGCCACGTGATCCCCGAGCGCTTCGCGCAGGGCCTCGTGCAACAGGTGCGTGGCGGAGTGGTTGGCCCGGATGGCGCTGCGACGGGCATGATCCACCTGCAGCTGCGCCGCTGCCCCTTTGCTGATGCTGCCGCTTTCAACGGTACCGATATGGATGAACACGCCAGCAGCCTTCTTGGTGTCGGACACGCGCACCACGCCACCTTCGACGACGATCTCGCCGCTGTCGCCGACCTGACCACCAGATTCGGCATAAAACGGCGTCTGGTTCAACACCAGCTGCACATCGGTGCCTGCTGCTGCCTCGTCTACCTGCGCGCCGTTCACGACCAATGCCGCAACCTGGCCCTCGGCGCTTTCGGTTTCATAGCCGAGGAAGTCGGTCGTGCCCGCCTCATCGGCGATATCAAACCAGATCGTGCTGTCCGCACTTTCGCCAGAGCCCGCCCAGGCCGCACGGGCCTTGGCTTTCTGCTCTGCCATCGCGCTGTCAAAGCCGTCGGTGTCGACAGTCCGTCCCTTTTCGCGCAACGCGTCCTGGGTCAGATCAAGGGGGAAGCCATAGGTATCATAGAGTTTGAACGCCGCCGCGCCCGGCAGAGGCGCATCTTCCGGCAACTCCGCCAGCTCGTCGTCCAACAGTTTCAGGCCACGGTCCAATGTCTGTTTGAACCGGGTTTCTTCCTGCAGCAGCGTCTCTTCGATCATGGCCTGAGCCTGACCCAGTTCTGGATAGGCCGCACCCATCTGCTGAACCAGGGCTGGAACCAAACGGTGCATCACCGGATCCTTTGCCCCCAGCAGATGCGCGTGACGCATCGCGCGACGCATGATGCGGCGCAACACATAGCCCCGGCCGTCATTTGATGGCATCACACCATCCGCCATCAGGAAGGATGTGGAACGCAGGTGATCCGCGATCACCCGGTGGTGAACGTTCTGGTCGCCATAGGGGTCAACATTTGTGACATCTGCTGAGGCCTCGATCAGGGCCTTGAACAGATCTGTGTCGTAGTTGTCATGGCTGCCCTGCAGCAGTGCGCCAATCCGCTCCAGCCCCATGCCGGTGTCGATCGACTGCATGTCCAGTGCTTTCATCGAGCCGTCTTCGAACTGCTCGTTCTGCATGAACACGACGTTCCAGATCTCGATGAAACGGTCGCCATCTTCATCAGCGCTGCCCGGAGGGCCACCCCAGATGTGATCACCGTGGTCATAGAAGATCTCGGTGCAGGGACCACAGGGGCCAGTCGGCCCCATCTGCCAAAAGTTGTCCGAGGTATCGATGCGAATGATACGATCCTCTGGAACACCAACTTTCTTCCAGATTTCAAAGGCTTCGTCGTCAGTGTGGTATACTGTCGTCAGCAGCTTGGACTTATCGATACCAAATTCCTTGGTGATCAGCTCCCAGGCAAAGGGGATCGCGTCATCTTTGAAATAATCGCCGAAGGAAAAGTTGCCCAGCATCTCAAAGAAGGTGTGGTGACGGGCGGTGTAGCCCACATTGTCCAGATCGTTGTGCTTGCCGCCGGCGCGCACACATTTCTGGGATGTGGTCGCACGGGTGTAGTCGCGGCTTTCCAGACCGGTGAACAGGTTTTTGAACTGCACCATGCCTGAGTTGGTGAACATCAGGGTCGGGTCGTTGCGCGGCACCAACGGGCTGGAGGAGACAACCTCGTGCCCTTGTTTGGCAAAATAGTTCAGGAAGGTGGAGCGAATATCATTGAGCGTCGGCATATACGAATTCTCTTTGCTGGCTGTCTCAGCGGTCTGGGCAGGTCAATCGAGGCGGGTCTATCTGGGCAGGTCCATCTGGGCAGGGCGGCCCAGTCAAGACAACCCGAGCAACATGACCCGAGCAAGGCGGTTTGCGAAGGTGTATCCCCAGCGCCCCGGGCTGTCCAGCGCTGCAGGGCGCAAAACCATCGCATCGCGACAATGCTGCCAACCAAATGAAAACGGGCGCGGTTTTCACCACGCCCGTTTTGGATTGTTTTCAACTGGGATCTGATGATCAGGTCAGGCTCACGCCTCCAGGATGTCGTCGTCGCCACCTTCTGGCCGGTCGAATTCCAGCCCATGTGCTGCGCGGATCTTATCCTCGATGTCAAAGGCGATATGAGAGTTTTCCCGCAAGAAGGTCTTTGCGTTTTCACGCCCCTGCCCGATGCGTTCATCACCATAGGAGAACCAGGCCCCGGATTTCGCCACAACGCCCGCAGCAACCCCGAGATCCAGCAGCTCACCCATTTTGGAGATGCCTTCGCCATACATGATGTCGAATTCCACCTGTTTGAACGGCGGTGCCACCTTGTTTTTAACGACTTTGACGCGGGTGGCATTACCCACCACTTCGTCCCGGTCCTTGATGGCGCCGATCCGGCGGATATCCAAACGGACGGAGGAGTAGAATTTCAGCGCGTTACCGCCGGTCGTTGTTTCAGGCGAGCCGAACATCACACCGATCTTCATACGGATCTGGTTGATGAAGATCACCATACAGTTGGACCGGCTGATCGATCCCGTCAGTTTGCGCATGGCCTGGCTCATCAGGCGGGCCTGTACACCGACGTTGCTGTCGCCCATATCGCCTTCCAGTTCGGACTTGGGTGTCAATGCCGCCACCGAATCAACGATCACCATATTCACCGCGCCGGAGCGCACCAATGTATCGGTGATTTCCAACGCCTGTTCACCAGTGTCGGGCTGCGAAATCAGCAGCTCATCCAGGTCGACACCCAGCTTTGCGGCATACTGCGAGTCCAACGCATGTTCCGCATCCACAAAGGCACAGACACCGCCCTTGCGCTGCTGCTCTGCGATGCAATGCAGGGTCAGCGTGGTTTTACCTGAACTTTCAGGGCCGTAGATTTCAATGATCCGGCCCATCGGCAGGCCACCAATCCCCAGCGCGATATCAAGCCCAAGCGAACCAGTCGAAGAGGCTTCGATCTCGTTCAATGGGTTGCCGTCGCCGAGCTTCATGATGGAGCCCTTACCGAACTGCCGTTCGATCTGTGCCAAAGCGCTGTCCAGCGCCTTCTGTTTGTCGCCGCTCTTCTTGTTGTCTTTCATGGTCAAAAGATCCGCCATAGTCCCTTGTCCCTTCCTATGTGTCACACCCGCAGGCGGGCGGCAATCACTGCTTTGTTCACCTCATGTTCTGTATGAGATCAAAACAGGAACATTGCAATCAAAAACTTTTCCAGAGGGTCGTGGTTGCTCGTGCTGCCATCTGGTGGCCAAGATGGTTAAGAGAGTGTTACTGATGGCAGAACGGCTCCGGAACCTGAGGGGTTTTTCACGATATGCTGATTTTCTTCAAAGAACGGCTTGCGCTTTTGTCGGTGCCAAAAACCGGCACAACCGCCTATCACGCCGCGTTGGCACACCGGGCCGATCTGGTGATTTCCAACCCACCCGAGCTGAAACACGCGCCGGTTTATCGTTACAACCGCTGGATTCGCCCGATGTTTGAACGGGTGTGCGACGCCGAACTCGACCTGGTGGCGGTGATGCGTGAGCCCATCAGTTGGCTGGGCAGCTGGTATCGCTTTCGCGCCCGTGCCGCATTGGACGGGCATCCCAACAGCACGGCTGGCATGTCATTTGATGCATTTCTGAAAGACGCCTGCCGCGGCAAGCCCCCTGCACATGCCAATGTGGGCAGCCAGGCCAAATTCCTGGAACCCCAGCCCAATGGATGTGCGGTCAAACATCTGTTTCGCTATGAAGAGCCCGACGCTTTGCACAGCTTCCTGCAGGAGCGATTACAGCAGTCGTTCGAGCTGCCACAAAGAAACGTCAGCCCTGCCCTGCCCCTCGCGGTCAGCAACGGAACCGCGGATTTGGTGCGGCGCAAGCGGGCAGCGGAATTTGCGCTTTACGAGAGCCTGACGTAGGGGTCTGATGCCGGAGAGTGCAGAATCCTACGCTAAGGCGGTTTGATCACTTTTTTGACCACCTGTATTCGCCGGTGAGAAGGATGTGGGGCCATCCGAGTGGCGAAATGTGCGCTAGCAGATCTGGTGAACAATCCAGA
>NZ_JAJDWC010000156.1 GCF_022825805.1 Phaeobacter sp. | reverse complement strand
GAGCGGTTCTTTGGCAGGCTGAAAGCCTCGTTCCGTCGCATCGCAACCCGATACGAAAAGACGTCACGCAATTTCCTGTCGATGATCAAACTGGCATCCGTCAGACTGTGGATCGAGTTTTATGAGTCGGCTGCCTAGCTTAGGAGCAATCGCGTGGTTAGGCAGCGTTGGCCTTATCCGGGTTGAACCGCCCATAAAAGCTCTGCCCTTTATCGGCCATCTCCCGCAGAAGCGGCGGACAGGCGAAGCGTTCGCCAAACTTTTCGCTCAGCTGATCGCAGCGCTCAGCCGCATACGGTGTGCCGATGATATCCAGCCAGCTCAGCGGGCCGCCGGACCATGGCGCAAAGCCCCAGGCCAGGATCGCACCAACATCGCCCTCGCGGATGTCCATCAACACCCCTTCTTCGAGTGCGCGCACAGCCTCCAGCACCTGGGCGAACATCAGACGTTCCTGCACTTCGATCAGGTCGGGCTGTTCATCGGCGAGAGGATATTTCTCCTGCATGCCCTTCCAGTACTCGACGCGCTTGCCCTTTTCGTCATAGTCGAAAAAGCCGGCGTTCGACTTGCGCCCCAAACGGCCCTGTTCTTCCATCCAGAAAATCAGGTCATCGGCCGCGCTCTCGGGATAGGCGTCGCCCATCGCAGCCTTGGTGGCGCGGGCGATTTTTGCGCCCAGATCGATGGATGTCTCATCCGTCAGCTGGATCGGCCCCACCGGGAAGCCCAATTGCCGAGCCGCATTGTCGATCAGCGCGGGTGCAACGCCTTCTGTGATCATACGGGCGCCTTCGTTGACATAGGGGATGATGCAGCGGTTGCAGTAGAAGAAGCGCGCATCATTCACAACGATCGGTGTCTTGCGGATCTGGCGCACATAGTCGAGCGCCTTGGCCACCGCGCGGTCCTCGGTTTTTTCGCCCTTGATGATCTCCACCAGGAACATTTTCTCCACCGGCGAGAAGAAGTGAATGCCGATGAATTGCTCCGGCCGCACCGACGCCTCTGCCAGGCCGGTGATCGGCAGGGTGGAGGTGTTGGACGCAAAGATGCAGTCCTCTGGAATGATCGCCTCAACCTTCTTGGTCATTTCGGCCTTCACAGAGGGATCTTCGAACACGGCCTCAATGATCAGATCGCAGCCTTTCAGCTGGTCCAGATCAGGGGTGGCCGTGATGCGCGACAACAGTGCTTCTTTTTTCTCTTCGGTGGCTTTGCCGCGTTTGATGCCCTTGTCCATGTAGGACGCGGAATAGGCCTTGCCCTTGTCAGCGGCCTCCTGATCGCGGTCAATCAGCACGACGTCCATACCAGCTTGCGCCGATACCAGCGCGATGCCAGCGCCCATCATGCCAGCGCCCAGAACACCGATCTTCTTCACGGACTGATCTTCGATACCTGCAGGGCGCACCGCGCCTTTTTCCAGCGCCTCTTTGTTGAGGAACAGCGAGCGGATCATTGCCTCGGAGGAGGGGTTCATCAACACATGGGTGAACCAGCGGGCTTCGACCTTCAGCGCGGTGTCAAAGGGCACGATTGCCCCCTCATAGACCGCGCTCAGCAGGGCTTTGGCCGCAGGGAAGGCACCAAATGTTTTGCCATGCACCATGGCCGAGGCCCCAAGGAAGGTCATGAACCCGGACGGGTGATAGGGCGCGCCACCGGGCATTTTGTAACCCTTCTGATCCCAGGGCTTCACGATATCGGCGTCTGTGGCCTCCAGCACCCAGGCCCGCGCCGCGGCAACGGGATCTTCGGCAACTTCGTCAATCAGACCGGCAGATTTCGCCTTTTTCGGGTCCAGCAGCTTGCCTTCCAGCAGGTAGGGCGCGGCGGCCATTGCGCCCAGTTTGCGCACCAGACGCGTGGTGCCACCTGCGCCCGGGAAAATCCCAACCATGATTTCCGGCAGGCCGATCTTGGCCTTTGGGTTGTCAGCGGCAAAGATGCGGTGGGTCGACAGCGGCAACTCCAGGCCGATACCCACGGCGGTGCCGGGCAGGGCGGCGGCAATGGGTTTGCCACCTTTGTTGGTCTTTGGGTCCATGCCTGCGCGCTCGATTTTGCGCAGCCCCGCGTGCATCTGCATGATGCCTTCGAACAGGCCACGGGCCGGATCGTCCCCGGCATCCTCTTTCATCTTGGCCAGCACGTTCAGATCCATGCCACCGGCAAAGTCTTTCTTTGCTGAGGTGAGGACGATGCCTTTGACCGCATCATCGGCCAGCGCGTCATCGATCAGCCCATCGAGATCCAGCATCGCTTGCGTGTTGAGCACGTTCATGGTCTTGCCGGGGCAATCCCAGACGATGGTTGCGACGCCGTCGGCGTCTTTTGTCAGTGTGAAATCAGACATTTCTTTTCTCCCAGACGCCTTGGTCAAACACGTTCGATGATGGTGGCAGCACCCATGCCGGAGCCAATGCAAAGTGTCGCCAGACCGGTTTCGCGATCAGAACGTTCCATTTCGTCGAGCAGCGCGCCAAGGATCATGGCGCCGGTCGCACCGAGCGGATGGCCCATGGCGATGGATCCGCCGTTCACATTGACCTTGTCGTGGTCGACATTAAAGGCCTGTTCAAAGCGCATCACCACGCTGGCGAAGGCTTCGTTCACTTCAAAGAGGTCGATATCTCCGATCTCCATGCCGGTGTCGCGCAGGATCTTTTCGGTCACTGGTACTGGCCCGGTGAGCATGATGGTCGGGTCAGTGCCAATTTTGGCTGTGGCTTTGATGCGGGCGCGGGGTTTCAGCCCCATCGCGTCACCAAACGCCTTGTCGCCAATCAACAGGGCGGCCGCGCCATCGACGATCCCGGATGAGTTGCCCGCGTGGTGGATGTGATGGATCCGCTCCAGATGGGGGTATTTCAGCATGGCAATCTTGTCGAAGCCGGGCATCTGCTCGCCCATCATCTGGAACGATGGGTTCAAGCCACCAAGGGATTGCATATCCGTGCCGGGGCGCATGTATTCGTCATGGTCGAGGATGGTCAGGCCATTGATATCACGCACGGGGACGATGCTCTTCGCAAAGCGGTTGTCGTCCCAGGCGGCTTTGGCCCGGCGCTGTGATTCCACGGCCATTTCGTCTGCCGCATCGCGGGAAAAGCCGTATTCCGTTGCGATGATATCGGCAGAGATGCCCTGAGGCACGAAGTAGTTGTCGATGGCAATCGAAGGATCCACAGCGATTGCCCCGCCATCCATGCCCATGGGCACGCGGCTCATGGATTCGACGCCACCCGCGATATAGGCCTGGCCAGCGCGCCCGCGCACCTGGTTTGCCGCCATATTCACGGCCTCCAATCCAGAGGCGCAGAAGCGGTTGATGGAAACGCCGGGGATCGATTCATCAAGATCAGAGGCTAAAACCGCCGTTCGGGCCAGACAGGCACCTTGTTCACCGACCTGTGTGACGTTGCCCCAGATCACATCTTCGACTGCATGTCCTTCGAGGCCATTGCGCTCTTTCAGGGCGTTCAATGTCACTGCCGACAAACGCGCTGCCGTGACTTCATGCAAGGCGCCGTCTTTGCGGCCTTTGCCGCGCGGCGTGCGCACTGCGTCATAGATATATGCTTCGCTCATCGAGATCTCCTCAGGCTCGGTCCGACGGGTTGCCGGGCATCAGGTCGTAGGGGGCTTTCCAGCCGGGTTGCGCGCTTAGCCGGGACAGCCAGGCGTCGATATTGGGCCATTCGCTGCGGTCAAATCCGAAAGGCTCCGGGTAATAGAGATAAGAACAACATGTCAGATCTGCATTGCTCAGAGCGTCGCCAACGATCCATCCACGGCCCTCTAGGTGGACATTCAAAATGCCGTAAGCCGCCCGCAAACGCCCCTGAAGAAAGCCAATCACCTCCTGGGGGCGTTTGTCTTCGGGCAGGAAGTTCATCAGGAATCGGCACAGGCCAGCATTGGACGACAGCTTATGGTTGTCCCACAGCTGCCAGCGCAGGATTTCACGAGCGTCTTCAGGGGTCTGTCCACCAAAGTGGCCGTAGGTGTCGGAAAGATAGGTCTGAATAACGCCAGATTGGCTCAATGTGAGGTCGCCATCTTGTAGAACCGGGCATTCACCCATCTCGTTGACCTCGGCGCGAAACGCCTCTCCGCGGGTGGTGCCGTTGAAGAAATCGACATAGACCGGTTCCCAGTCCAGACCCGCCAGCTCAAGTGCCAGAGCGGCCTTGTAGGAATGGCCGCTTTCACCAAAACAATGAAGTTTATACCGCACTCACCCCAAAACCCGAAATTTTTCGTGTGTTATGACCCTGAAGTTGTCTGAGACCTGATCTCGGAATGTTTTCCACTCTTTGGGGATGGTTTCGCGGAAGAATCTCAGGATCGCATCGGCGAATTGCT
>NZ_JAJDWC010000135.1 GCF_022825805.1 Phaeobacter sp. | reverse complement strand
ACCTACACCGGACATATCGCTTGTTAGCGACACTGGACACATCTCTACAATTGGCACAGACCACACGCGGCCCTAAAATCAAAACCACCAATCAGCCGGTTACGATTAAATCGGAACAACCTATTGAGGCTCCACATCTAGCGCGGAGGGATCGATGGTCGACGCGGTCTGCCCCGCTGCATCAAGCGCGGCATCAGCCGCCGCCTCAGCGATCAATTGTTGCTTGATCTCTCCCATTTCGCGCAGCCCCAGCAGACCGCCCAAACCCGTTGGGTCAATGTCATATTCTGCGGGCAGAACGAACCCCACCAGCAGGACCAAAGCACTGGCTCCCGCAATCAGGGTGGAGCGGACAAGCCCAGGCCCCGTGGCACCCCCGACGGCGGTTGGCTGCGAAAACCGAGCATCCGCTCGCAGCGGTTCTGCGCCGGGTGTTTGCGGTGCATTGTGAAGATTGAAACGTTGCATATCGGTCTCCTTAAGCGGTGACATAACCGGTGATCTGAAGACCCATCAGCACAAAACCGATGGTCATCATCACGACATTTGCGAGGTAAGCTTGGCGGACGAACGATGGCCGCGAGCGCCAGTGAGACATGAACAAGAGGATCATCATGAGAGCGATGATCTGCCCGATCTCCACACCGAGGTTGAAGGCCAGCAGGTTGGGCACCAGCCCATCGGCTGCGATGTCATATTCCAGGATCTTGGACGCCAGGCCAAAGCCATGCAGCAAGCCAAAGATCAATGTGGCCACTTTGGTGTTGGGTTGATGGCCGAACCAAATCCGGAAAGCACCAAGATTGTCCAACGCTTTGTAGACGACGGAAAATCCGATGATGGCATCGATGATGTAGCCGTTGATGCCGATGCCGAAATAGACGCCGATCAGCATCGTGGTTGAATGCCCGATGGCAAACAGGCTGACATAGGCCGCAATTTGGCGTGAGCCGTAGAGAAAGAAGATCACACCGAGCAAAAACAAGAGATGATCATAACCGGTGACCATATGTTTGGCCCCGAGGTAGATAAACGGGATGAGTTTCACCCCGCTGATTTCACTGATGTAGCCCTGATCCCCAAGCGTGACGCCATGCGCCATCGCGTTGGACACGGACAGGAGGAGCAGAACAAGGGTGCAGACAAGTGCGACCAATGGGCGGCGCATCAGGCTGCCCCCTCGTCTGCGACGAAGGTTGAGTGTCATGTATGTTATCCTTGACGGTTGAAAATGGAAAAACGCGCTGCTGCTGCAGCGTGTCATCCCCGTCTTGGCGGTCGCCTCAATCCGTCATAGCCGCGCCCTGCCAGATGGGTCGAGGGGCCCAGTCTGGCCAGCGGCTGGGTCAATCCCTCGGGCAGCGGGTCGCGCCCAAGCAGAAACATCGGTGAATGTTCATGATCTGCCGCACCGTGATGGGCTGCGGCTTGTCGCTCGGCCTCATCCGTGTTGCTCCAGGCGGGCAAAGGGTCGCTATCGACCTCGACCACATCATGGCTGTGATGATGGCCATGATCCGAATGAGAATGCCCCACAGCAAAGACATCAGCCCTCGCGCCGTGCACATCTGGCGGATGGCTCAGCCCGTGCAGCATCGGCATCACCGCCATGACAAACGCCATGGTCCATGCTGCCAGCAGCACAATCTGCCGATGTCCCCAGTGCCGCTTCATTCTGCCTCATTCCGCCGAGATGGCCCGTTGGTCGGACCAATAGTGTCGGGCTCTTCATCTGGCCCGAATTACATCCCCTAGAGGGGGTTCCTTGCATATAGGGCGCAGCAGGGGATCTTTGCAATGGGTTGGTGCTGGGAATGGCTGTCCGTTGACAGGAAACTGTCCTACCCATCAGTTGAAACTCAGACGTCCACCGGCTCAGCGGTCAACGGGCAGCCCGCTTGGCACCTCTCGGGGAATAACAGAATGTTGTTGTTGCGCAGCTGCGCCCGTGAGCGCATGCAGAAACGCCACCAGTGCAGAGATATCCCCATCGCTCAGATCAGTGCGCAGGAAAATGTCGCGCGCGCGACTTTGGCGTTCCATTTCCAACCGGTCCTGCTGGATCACAAAATCCACCGCGGCCAACCAGGGCACATCGGGCAGAACCAGGTCGTCAGGCGACCAAGCCGCACGCGCGGCATCAGGATCCAGATGGTGACGCACCATGCGCTCCAGCGTTGGATAGGCGCCGTTGTGTCCATAGGGTGCGGTTAGCGCCACGTTGCGCAACATGGGCGTGCGAAACCGATAAGCATCCGCAAGATCATCGCTCTCCCCAAGGCGGCCCACATCGCGCGCATAAGGATCGAACCGGCGCGCCCGACCCGGGCCAAATGCGGGCAGCCCAAGCGCATGAAACCGCTGATCCGAAAACAACGGTCCTGCATGACAACTGCTGCAACCCGCCGTGCCAAAAAACAGATCCGCCCCGTTTTTTTGTTGCGCCGTCAGTGCCGAGGTATCGCCAGCCAGATAGGCGTCAAACGGGCTGTCATAGGACGTAAAATCCTGAACCATGAATTGCGCCAGCGCCTCTGCGATATCTTGGATTTCGACATCTTCGGGGCGGCTGATGTGATCGAAGGCGGCAACAAATCCATCACCATACTGCGGCAAGCTCCGCACCCGTTTGGCCAGGATCGGCCAGCCGAGATCAATCCGGTCCCGCACAGCGCCGATGACCTGGTTTTCGCCGACATTACCGGCCATCTCAAAACTGGAGGTCATCGGGAACAGCGCCTGAGCCACCAAAACCGACGACAACCCGCGCGGCAACCATTCCTCCGCGGGTGTGTTGAAGCCGTTGCCGAAAATCGGATCGCGGCTGATCCGCCCATCATGCATCACCACATCAATGGACACAGCCCCCAAATTCCAAAGCGCAGGGGCATTGCGCGGGATCCGTTTCTGGATCCGGTCCTGCCCAGCACCCGAACGGCGATCAGGGCCCAAACCGTGCCCACCCTCTCCGAGGCCCAAAGACAAGCCATCAGTGGTGCCAAACCGCGGGGAATGGCAGGTGCCACAGCTGATATTTCTGTTCCCGGAGAGGATCTTGTCATAAAATAGCAGTCGGCCAAGTTCCGCTTTGGCGGGATCGACTGGCACAAAATCCTTGGCCGACAGCGCCGGGGGAAAAATGGGCCCGGCGGGCCTCGGCTCTGTCGCCTGGGCCGCGGGCATACCTAAAAGGCCAGCCAGGCCAATCAGGCACGCGAATGCACAGGCCGCGCGCCGCGGCACCAACCGGAGGACTGCGCTATGACCCACCCTTTCAAACAGGCCTTTGC
Source organism: Phaeobacter sp. (assembly GCF_022825805.1). GTDB lineage: Bacteria > Pseudomonadota > Alphaproteobacteria > Rhodobacterales > Rhodobacteraceae > Phaeobacter. Next base: position 13,159 of record NZ_JAJDWC010000135.1, on the reverse strand, counting down.
AGCCGCGGTATGCATCGCGCTCTCCGCCCTGCCCGTCCGGGCCGAAATTGAGGCGGCGCGGGATCTGATGGAAGCGGGCGCGTTTGAAGAGGCGAAAGCCGCGTTGTGGCCTGCGGCGCGATCCGGCAATGCCGACGCCGAAGAACTGATCGGTGTGATGTACGCCATGGGACTGGGCGTCGAGCAAGACGACCGGCGCGCGTTTGAATGGTATTTGCGCAGCGCGATGAAAGGCCACCCGGGCGCGCAATCCGGCATTGGGTGGTACTATGAAATCGGCCGAGGCCTGCCCGCCAGAGATCTGGTGCGCGCCTACATGTGGTACACACTCTCGGCGATTGGCGGCGATCCCGATGCCGCGATCAGCCTGGAGGAAGTGGTCAAAAAGATGACCAAAGAGCAGATAGAAGACGCGCATATTCTGGTCGAGGACTACAAGGTCTGGATGTACCCATTTAGATAGGTGTGGGAAGGTAAGTGCGGGCAGATAAGTCTGGAAAGATAAGATGGGCCAGATCGGTTGATTGAGGATGGCCGCACCATGGTCCGCAGCCATCCCCCGTATTGCTGAAAAAGGCGCCTGATTGCTCAGGCGCCTCTGGCTTGCTCAGTTCAGATCAGCGGCACGCGCTGCGTTTACATCTGCTTCCGCGGCAGCGACCGCATCCGTCAGAGCGGTAAAGATCTCATCCCCGCGAGCGACATTGGCTTTGAACCAATCATAGACAGGTTCTGCCGCAGTCTTGAACGCAGCCTTCTGGGCTGGAGTCGGCACGTAGAGATCCCCGCCCCCGGCGACAAAATCCTCATAGGCTTGGATGGATTTGCGCTTGGGCGAGGCAAAGGTGGCCTGCTGCAGCGCGTAGAACCCATCCACAACGACCTGGCGCATGTCTTCCGGCATTCCCGTGAAGGTCTGGTTCGACATCCACCACAGCGCCCCCATGTAGGCATGCCCATCCAACGTCACATATTGCAAACCGGCATCAGGGAATTTCATGCCCATAATATCAGTGATGCCGTTCTTTGAGCCTTCGACAACGCCGGTCTGGAAGGAGGTGAACAATTCGGGCCATGGAATGGGGGTCGGCGACGCACCAAGCGCTTTGACCAACTCCTGCGGCAGATCTGCCACGACGGTACGGATTTTCAGCCCATCCATATCCGCAGGCTCGGCGATGCGCCGTTTGGTATTGGCAAAGTTGCGCCAGCCGCCGGTGTTGCCGATGGTCATCAAACGAATTGCGTCACCGGAATCCTCCAGCGCCATCTGGCGCAGCGTCCGGGTGAAATCACCTGACAGCACATGTTCTGCAATCCGGTCATCCGCCATCAGATACGGCAGATCCAAAACCTGCACATAGGGGAACAGCCCGGAGGCGCCGCCAGAGGTGGAGATGTAGACATCGATCGAGCCATCGGCGACACCTTGCAGACATTCTGCACCGTTGGAACACAGTTGGGTCCCGATAAACAGCTCCACCTCAATCGCACCGTTGGAGGCCGCTTCGACATAGTTCTTGAAGACGACCAACCCGTCATAGTCTTCGTCATTTTCGTTCGAATTTGCCGTCGCGCGGATCGTGTAGTCAGCTGCATAGGCAGACAGGGCCGTGCCCGCCATCAGCGCCGACAATGCCACCGTTTTCACCATGTTCCTGAGCATGTTCTCTCCTCCTGTTGCTCTCTTATTTGACTGTTGTTTTGGACAGTCTCTTCGTCTCATTGGTCCTAATTCAGAAATCCGGTCAGCCGCGGGACCGTCAGGGAAATCTCCGGCACGAAGGTGATCAAGAAGATCACAGCGATTTCGATGGCCAGAAACGGCAGAATGGCTTTGGCAATGGTCGTCACCCGTTCTCGCGAGACCGCAGCCGCCACAAAGAGCACCAGCCCCATGGGTGGCGTGGCCAGCCCCACTGTCAGGTTCACACACATGATGATCGCAAAATGCACGGATTCCACGCCAAGATCGGTGAACACCGGCCCCAAGATCGGGCCTAGAATGATGATTGCCGGACCTGCGTCCAGAAACATGCCGACAACAAACAACAGCAGATTGATCAGGAACAACAGGATCAGCGGGTTTTCAGACAGGGTCAGGATAAATCCTGCCAGTTGTTCCGGCGCATGGCTGAGGCTGACAACGGTCTTGAACGACATGGCCGCCCCCACCAGCAGCAAAACAACGGCTGATGTGATCCCCGCGCGCGAAAACACCTCCGGCAGATCCGACAAGCGCATCGAGCCCAGAACACCAAAGCTGATCAACAGCGCATAGGCCACCGCCACAGCCGCCGCCTCGGTCGGGGTGAAAACACCGGCGAGGATCCCGCCAAGGATCAGCACCGGTGTCTGCAACGGCACCACGGCCCGCTTGCAAACGATCCGGAACTGCGCGCTCACCAGACGGCGTAGGCCCAGCATCATCCCGTGGGCCAGCAAAACGCCGCCACCAAAGGCAAGCCAGGAGGCCTGCGCACTGGGCTGATCGCCAAGCGGGGCAAACTGCGCCAGCAGAAGAGCAATGTTCAGACGAACAAGTGCAAAGGAGAACAAGGCCTCCAGACGGCCGATCTCCACCGCTTCAAAGACCACACGCCGCGCCTCCGGCAGCGCGTAGCGATCAGCCATCAGCCGCACCATGATCATTAGGCCAACGCCGACCAGCACACCGGGCACAATTCCCGCAAGGAACAGCGCGGCCACGCTTTCCCCCATCACATAGGCATAGATGATCATGATCCCGGACGGCGGAATGATCGGCCCGATCACCGAGCTTGCCGCCGTCACCGCGGCCGCAAATTTGCGACTGTACCCTTCCTTCTCCATCGCCGGAATAAGCATTGAGCCCAGCGCGGAGGTGTCGGCAACTGCGGACCCTGAAAGACCCGCAAACAGGATGGACGACAGGATGTTGACCTGCGCCAGACCGCCGCGCAAATGGCCCATCAAGGCCTGTGAAAACTCCACCAGACGCACAGTGATGCCCCCCCGGTTCATCAGTTCACCGGCCAGCATAAAAAACGGGATCGCCATTAGCGGGAAGCTGTCCATCCCATTGTAGAGGTTACGGTAAAGCAGCGTCAGGTCGCGTTCCTGGCCATTCAGCCACAACAAGGCACCGGGTGCGGCCAAAAGACAGAAGAAGACCGGCAGTCCGACCATCAGAAGGAAAAGAAACAGGGGTAGAAACCAGATCAACATCACTCAGCCCCTCCCATCGTGAGCCCGGGGCGTGGCGGCAGTTGATCGCCCGACCCAAAGAGATGCGCGATCCGTTCGAGGATCAACTCAATCGTAACGAGGATCAAAAGCGCAAGCCCCACGACCAGCGACCACATCATCCAGCTGCGTGGGATGCGAAACCAACTGTCAAAGCCAAGGGATGTCGGCAAATACAGGGACGCGGTGGCGAAACGTCCACCAAGCCCTGTCACCTCTTTGTAGCCGATCTGGATCGCAACGATCAGAACTGTCAGGCAAATCGCCAGCAAAATCAGTTGCAGCAGATGAAAGACCCGCCCGGTCAGGACGTTGTCCAACACATCAATCGCCACAAAGCCGCCGCCTCGCAGTGCAGTGGGTGCCATCAGACCGGTCATCCACAACATGCAAAACCGCGCGGCTTCATCAGGCCATGGCAATGCGCTGCCCAAACCATAGCGAAAGAACACCTGGATCAAGATGGCTGCCACCATGAGCGCAATTGCAAAAACGCCCACCCAACGGCCAACGGCGAGCAGACCGGTGTTGAGCGGGCGCAGAATGGTCAGCACTGACAGGAGCGCCGTCATTGCGGCGTCCTCTTGATGTTTCCTCCCAAGGTCATCCTCCCTCTTATCCCTGTTGGTTTTGCCTCTTGCCCGTTCCCGTCGCTTGTGACGATCAGATTATGGCCAGGGCGCCTCCACACCCGCCAGGCCAATGCACAGACCAATGCTCGGGCCAATGCTATTGCGCGGCGATGCAGCCCATTTGACCCTTGAAAAAGGTCAGCGCGTCTCCCCCCTCTCGCAGCGTGGCCCGATCCACCTGCCCTAGTACAATCATGTGGTCCCCAGCCTCATGCAGCGCGACACGACGACATTCAAACCGCGCCAGACAGTTGTCGAGCAGCGGCACTCCTCGCGCATTGTGGGCGAGTGACAATTGTTTCAGCCCAAAAGCATCTTTTGCGACCTGCCAACACAGGTCATCCTGATCCGCCGCCAGGACGTGGATCGCGTAGTGTTCCGCATTTGCAAAATAAGGAAACCGCCGAGACGCGCGATCCGGCGACCACAGCACCAAAGGCGGGGTCAGAGAAACCGAGGAGAAACTATTGGCAGTAATGGCAACGGGCCCCTGGTCTGACGCTGCGGTCACTATGGTGACGCCAGTGGCGAAACGGCCAAAGGCATCACGCAACAGCCGGGTATTATCCGCGTTCGGCGTAAAGCTTGTGTCCTGGTCCAATTGCTGCGCAACCGTCATGGCACTTCCTTGCCCAACGATGCCTCATAGAGGCTGAACCAGTCCTCCCGGCTCAATTCGACCTTCAGCGCATCAGAGGCCCGCTGAATCCGGGCAAGCGAATTGGTGCCCAGAACCGGCAGAATGCGCGCGGGATGACGTAGCAGGAAAGCGATGGCCACCGCCGCACGGTCCACGCCCTGTTCTGCTGCGATCGCATCCAGCCGTTCCCCCACCTCTGTGGTGCCAGTCATCAGATCCCCCCCGCCCAGCGGGGACCATGCCATCATCGGATGATCGTGACGCTGGTGAAAGGCGAGATCCCCGTTGGCGAACGGGCTGATGTTGGACAGCGAAATCTCGATCTGATTGGTCACCAGCGGCGTGGTCATAGCCGATTGCAGCAGGTCCCAATCCCACGGACGGAAATTGGACACGCCGACCGCACCGACCTTCCCAGATGCCACCAGCTCATCCAGCGCCGCGCCCGTTTCGCGATGATCCATCAGCGGGTCTGGCCGGTGGATCAACAACAGATCTATGTGATCAATGGCCATATCCTGCAAGGACTGATCCACAGAGGCCTGAATATGCGCGCGGCTGGTGTCGTAGTATTTGACGCGTTTGTCGGCATAGCGGCCAATGGGCGCAACGATGTCGCATTTGGTGACGATCTCCATCTGGTCCCGCAGGCCCGGATTGGCGCGCAATGCCGCTCCCAACAGCGCCTCGGCAGTGTAGCCGCCATAGATATCAGCCTGATCAAACGTCGTGATCCCCTGCTCCAGACAGGCGTTGATCTTTGCTTCCACATGGGTTGCAGATGTGTCGCTGTCATCACCCAGACGCCACATGCCATAGACCAGGCGGCTGAAACTCAGATCCGAGGTGAGGGTTATGCGTTCCATTAACGGCGCTCTCCAATACCAAGAGGGGTGGCGGGCGTTTGTGTCGGCACCCGCCCATATTCATATGGCAACGAACAAGTCTTGAGGTGCGGCATCACGCGGGCACCAAAATGACGGGCTTCTTCCAGATGAGGATACCCCGACAACACAAAGGAGCGGATCCCCATTTTCTGATAGGCCTCCAGTTTGGACAAGACTTGATCGGTCGACCCAACCAACGCAGCACCACAGCCAGATCGCGCCCGTCCAACACCTGTCCACAGATGAGGTTCGATGAAACCAGAAGCGTCCGCGACATCCCGGTTCTTCGCCTGATGGGCCACGCCCAGTGACGTCGCATCCAAGGCACGGTCCCGGATGGCTTTGCCGGTTTGATCGTCCAGTTTGGACACGATGTAGTCCGCGTATTCCTTGGCCTCGGCTTCGGTGTCGCGCACGATCATATGCACCCGCAGCCCGTAATCCAGCGTGCGGTCATATTGCTGAGCAACCGCATGTACCGCGGCCATGCGACCTGCGAGTTCCTCCATCTTCTCAGGCCACATCAGGTAGACATCGCAATGCTCCCCACACAGATCGAGCGCGGATGGCGAATAGCCTCCGAAATACAGCAGCGGCCCGCCGGTTTGGTAGGGAACTGCCGGATCGGTCGTGAGCCCCTCGAAGGAATAGACTGTCCCATTGTGGTTGATTTCAGACTGCGTCCAGGCCTGTTTCAAGATCTCCACCACCTCGCGCGATCGCTGGTAGCGATAGGCGCTATCGGCTTTTTCACCCGGGAAATCCGAGGAGATGATATTGACCGTCAGCCGCCCCTCCAACATGTGGTCGAGCGTTGCCAAAGTTCTGGCCAGCATGATCGGCTGCATCTCACCGCATCGCACCGCCGCCAGCATGTTGATCTTGCTCGTAATCGGCGCACATCCGGCGACAAAGCTCAGCGTGTCCTGCCCGACCTGATAAGACGACGGGCACAGGATGTTGCGAAAGCCTTGCGCCTCCGCCTCCTGCACGATGTCTGAACAATGCGCCCAGGACGAGCGCAGATCCCCGTCGGGCACACCAAGAAACTGATAGTCGTCAGAACAAAGCGCCGCGAACCAGGACACTTCCACCGCATCAAGATCTGCGGATGTAATGGGCACAACACTCATCGTTTCCGTCCCTGCCAATCTGCAACTTATCTCTTGCATAACCCGCGCCCTAATGTAGATCAATGGTGTATCAATTTTCATCGAACCTCTGACAGACCACATGACCACCAGCCGCACCTCCGGATCTGCCCTGCCGCTCTACCTTCAGATCAGCGAAGCGTTGAGCCGCGAAATCGCTGCTGGCCGCTTGGCGGATGGCGACCGGCTCGCGCCCGAACGCCAATTGGCGCAACAGTATTCCACAACCGTAAGAACCCTTCGTAAGGCTCTGTCGGAATTGGAAAAACAAGGCATGTTGGAGCGCATTCAAGGATCCGGCAACTACGTGCGTGCCTCGCAGACCAGCCACAGCATCTACTCGATGTTTCGGCTCGAATTGCCAGGCGGTGGCGGGTTGCCGACAGCGGATATTTTGTCAGTGGTCGAAGACAGTAAACCGCAGGATCTCCCACCCTTTGGCAGCTCTGATCGCGGCACGCGCATCCGGCGTCTGCGGTATTTGGATGATACAATCATCGCGGTGGAAGAGATCTGGCTGGACCTGGGCGCCGGTCGGGTGGATCCCGCGCAGCTCTCTGATTCCCTCTATCGGTTTTATCGGCTGAATCTGGGGTTCTGGATCACCCGCGCCGAAGATCGCGTCTCCCTTGGCGCGGTGCCTGACTGGGCGCCTGATCATTTCACCCAACCGAGTGGCACCACCGTCGGCTATATCGAGCGGCTGAGCTGGGCGCAGTCCGCTGAACCAGTTGAATTTTCCCGGACCTGGTTTGATCCGGAACGCGCCCTTTACGTGCAGCGCCTGACATAGGAGATACCATGGACCATCAAACTACCAAACATCCGGCCGCCGCGCGTCCTACCACATATGGCATCATCGGCTGCGGCATGATGGGCCAGGAACATCTGAACAATATCGCCCTGCTGGGTGGCACCCGGATCGGGGCCATCTATGAACCGAACAGCACCATGCGCGCGCAGGCCCAACAATTGGCAAGCGAGGCCGAATTCACCGACACTCTCGACGCGCTGCTGCATCACCCAGATCTGGATTGTCTGCTGATTGCCAGCCCCAATTTTCGCCATCTCGAACAGCTGGAACAAATTGCACAAACGCGTCCGCTGCCGGTTCTGGTGGAAAAGCCATTGTTCACCTCGATAGATGACCGCGAACGGCTCCGTGCTTTCGAAGCCCAGTACCCGGCGCCCGTCTGGGTTGCGATGGAATACCGCTACATGCCACCTATCGCCGCGTTTCTTGAGCATGTTCAGGCCGCAACCGGCGGCATCAAGATGCTGAGCATTCGCGAACACCGCTTTCCGTTTCTAGAAAAAGTGGCCGATTGGAACCGGTTCAACGCGAAATCAGGCGGCACATTCGTGGAAAAATGCTGCCATTTCTTCGATCTGATGCGCCTGGCGCTCGGTTCAGAACCGCTGCGCGTGATGGCAAGCGGGGCCCAAGACACCAACCACCTTGACGAAACCTACGGTGACGGCTTGCCCGACATCCTCGACAATGGCTATGTGATCGTGGATTTTTCCTGCGGTGCAAGGGCCATGCTGGAGTTGTGCATGTTTGCCGAAGGCGCAGAATACCAAGAAGAAGTATCGGCGGTCGGCCCATCCGGCAAGATCGAAGCCTTTGTGCCGGGCCCTGGTCGGTTCTGGCCTGAGCATCTCGGTGCGGCGCCGGTGCCCAAGCTGATCACATCGCCGCGGGCGCCCAAAGGCCCGGTTGTGATGGATGTGCCTGTTGATGCCACGTTGCTAGATGCAGGCGACCACAATGGATCCACGTTCTATCAGCATCGCGGCTTCCTTGAGCTGGTGCGCGGTGAACGGGACAAACCGGATGTCAGCCTGCGCGACGGGCGAATGGCCGTCCTCATGGGGCTGGCCGCGCAGCTGTCTATCGCAGAGCATCGGGTGGTGCATATGTCAGAGGTTCTGTGACCCGATCGCGAAACCCGCATCCCAATTGATCAATGGTGAAGCACCACCAGTTGGTGCTGTGTGTCGCTGGTATCAGACACCGATAACGATGTCGGCCTGTAAACCTCCCAGATCGGCACTGCGCCCCAGCCGCAAGGTGCCGCCATGGGCACGGGCGATATCAGTGACAATCGCCAGGCCCAGTCCGACACCGCTGCCCAGATCCTGGTTGCGCGCAGGATCAAGGCGGGTGAAGGGCCGCGTGGCCTCCAACCGTGCGTCGGCCGGAATCCCGGGGCCGTCATCTTCGACACGGATGCGCAAAAACCGCTCCGTCAGCGCCACGGAAACCCGCGCCCGGCTGCCGTAACGCACCGCATTGGAGATCAGGTTGTCGATGGCGCGGCGCAGCGCGGCGGGTCGCAGCATGACCTGCCCCTGCCCGCTCATTTCACCCAACATCACATCCTTGTCCTGACGGCACCAGCCTTCGACCACGCCCTCAATCAGATCATGGGGATCGATGGCCTCAGGCTCGCTGGTGGTGACGCCGCGGGAAAAATCAAGGAACGCGTCCAGCAGCGCTTGCATCTCGTCAACGTCCTGGCGCAGGGGCTCGGCCTCGGCATCATCAAGCATCGACAGACCCAATTTCATTCGCGTCAGCGGCGTACGCAAATCATGGCTCACACCCGACAGCATAAGCGTGCGCTGCTCGATCTGCCGCTCGATCCGGGCCCGCATGTCCAGGAAGGCATGACCTGCTGCCCGCACCTCATTTGCGCCGCGGGGAGAATAGGACACCATGCGCCCACGGCCGAACGCCTGCGCCGCATCGGCGAGCTGTTTAATCGGGCGCAGTTGGTTGCGCATATAGACAAAGGCAATGATGCTGACCAAAAATCCGAAGACAACCACCGTGACGATCAACTGATGCGGCGCCGCCGCAGTCACCCGCCGTCGATCCAGCACCAACGCAACAGGCCCCAGATCGGTCTGCATCACCAACTGAAATTCAGAGGTTGCCGGAAACTGCGCTGATACAAATGGCGGAAAAGTCTGCTCCAAGGTCGTGCGCACGACCCGGCCGGAAAACTCAAGCCAGCTCATGTCTTCTTGCGGCAACGGTGCATCATCTGGCAGGAAGCGTATCCCGATGCGCAGCGGATCCAACACAGGGGCCAAACGCTCAAGCGCGGCCGCCTGATCCGCTGAGGCCGCAATAGTCTGATGGATCAGACGCAACTCGCGCTCCACCGTCAGGGTCATCTGCACGGTCAAATCTTCCAGATCCCGTTTGATGAACACGACCGACACCACCACCTGCAGCGTCACCACAGGCACCAGCAAGATCAATGCCGCACGGGCATAAAGGCTGCGGGGCATATATTGTTTGAGCCAATGAAAGAACATGGGCTACACCTAACCCGCTGTCGGGCCGCTGGAAAGCAAAACGCAAACGCGGCCGCCGCTTAAACGAGGAAAGCACATGCAGGCACCCGATGATTTCAACCCAGTCCCCGGTGTACCAGAGGTGCTTGAAACCGGGCTGCGCCGCATTCTTGCGCCCAATCCCTCGCCGATGACATATCGGGGCACCAACACCTATCTGGTGGGCACGCGGGATGTGGCGGTGATTGACCCCGGCCCCATGGATGAAACGCATCTGCGTGCGATCATTGATGCGTTGCAGCCGGGGCAGCACATCAGCCATATCATTGTCACCCACAGCCACCTGGATCATTCGCCGCTGGCACGTCCACTGGCGGCACAGACCGGTGCGCCGGTTCTGGCGTTTGGTGATGCCACAGCAGGCCGCAGCGCTGTCATGGCAGATCTTGCTGAACGCGGGCTGGCTGGTGGCGGCGAAGGCATCGATGCGGCCTTTCGCCCCGATCAGATCCTAGCCGACGCCGAATGCATCGTTGGAAGCGATTGGCAGCTTGAGGTCATTCACACGCCGGGCCATCTGGGCAATCACATCTCCATGGCCTGGGGGGATACCTGTTTTACGGCGGATCATGTCATGGGCTGGGCCAGTTCGCTGGTGTCGCCGCCAGATGGTGATTTGACTGATTTCATGGCATCTTGTCGGCGGCTCGCAGAACGCAACTGGCGGGTGTTCTACCCCGGCCACGGCGCCCCCATCAGCGCACCAAACGCGCGGTTGGAGTGGTTGATCAGCCATCGTCAGGCCCGCGAAGCCGCCATTCTTGAGGCCCTCCGTCAGGGCCCGTCATCTGTGGCGGATCTGACGGCGCAAATCTACACCGACACACCAGCGGCATTGCGGCCCGCTGCGGAGCGCAACGTCTTTGCCCATCTTGTTGATCTTGTCGGGCAATCCCTTGTTGCCCCCGTCGGCGATCTGGCTTTTGAGGCGCGTTTTCAACGCAATACGCCGTAACGGCCGCCCCAGCCGATTTTTTTTGAAAAAACCCAAAAACCGCTCTGGACGCCGGCCAACGGCATCGTTATACGACCCCGCATGTTCCGGCGTAGCTCAGCGGTAGAGCAGTTGACTGTTAATCAATTGGTCGTAGGTTCGATCCCTACCGCCGGAGCCATAAAAAGCCCTTGGGTCTCAACGACCTGAGGGCTTTTTTGGTTTTTGGTCTCTGTAAAGCCACAGTATCAGGCCTGCGTAATCGGGCCTGCGTGTGTCCACTGCCCTGTTGAAAGCGGAGTTCTACGCACAGACCCGGGCCATCAGCTGCTGTTGTCGCGCTGGACGCCGACAGGCTGAGCGCCGCCTCATGCAGATCTGCAATCGCTTTGACCATGGCGAGGCCCAAACCCGCGCCTGCGGTGTTGCGACTGCGATCAAGACGATAGAGGGGGTCCAGAATCCGTTCACGTTCTTCGAGGGGGACCCCTGGGCCGTCGTCGCAAACCCGTAGCGTGGTGCCTTCAACCTCCATGGTGATCTTGGCCCCGTCACCGGCGTGCCGGATTGCGTTTTCAATCAGATTGGCCAGCACCTGCAGGATCAGCTGCGGATCACCGTGGATTTGCGCCGGGTTGCGAACTGCCAGCCGAAGGCTTTGCCCTCCATCTTGCGCCACGGCTTCGTACACTTCGAACGCTTGTTGCGCCACATGCGCCAGATCAAGCGAGACAAACTCGTCCCGACGCTCGCGTTTTTTCAGTTTGGCAATGCGCTGGATCGCAGAAAAGATCGCAATGATCGTATCCATCTGCTCCAACGCGGCCGCGTTGTGCGCGGCGCCATCACGCGCCTCTGCCCCCTGCTCCAGATGCAATCGCAGCCGGGTGAGCGGTGTGCGTAGATCATGGGCGATATTGGCCGAAAACTCAGACATTTGGCGCAAGGATGCCGCAAGCTTTTCGGTGGCGTCATCAATGCGCAGAGCCAGTTCATCAATATCGTCACGCACCCGCGCTGGCGCTATGCGCACCGACAGATCGCCGTCTGCGATGCGATCAAATGCGGCTCCCATCCGGCTGAGGCGCTTCTGGGCGCGCAGACCAAAAACCGATCCCACGACCAAACCGGGCAACGAAAGCGCAACAACAAAGACCAAAATCACTGCCGTCAGATCAGATCCAAAGGCAGACACACCCGGCGCATACACAATCAAGCGACCATCCAGAACCGGCCCGACAAAGACCCGCCAGCCCAGATCAGCACCAGCATCAAAACTCACATCAAAGGCCAGGTCAGATTGCGGGCCACTATCATGCAGCTGCGCGAGATCTTCGAACTCGCCATCTTCCTGGGCCTCAAAGACCTCAAACAGCCAGTCCAACGCCTCTAGCGCGTCAGGCTGAAACAGCACTGTATCCTCCAACAGCGCAAAACCGGCACGATCAAACACGCCTGGCAAGACCGGGCCCAGGATTTCACCATCAGGGCGTTCGACGGCGTAACCAACACCCAGATCGGAAAAGACCTCTCGCGTGTCGATACTGTCTGGCAATGCCCCCTGACGGCGCAGACCTGCACTGATGCGCAAAAACTCCTCGCGCAGCTCCGCTTCGGTTTCGGTGCGGAACTCTTCCGTCACATAGCGGTCCAACGCCACCCCGCCGACCGACAGCAGGATCAAAAACGCAAGCGACAGAACCATAGCTTGGCGCAGCGCGCTCATTCGGATGAGACGCTTAATCAACGAACATGTATCCCGAGCCGCGCACCGTGCGTATGTACTCGGTGCCGAAGGGCTTTTCGATTTTGTTCCGCAGGCGGCTCATATGGGTTTCCACCACGCTGGTGGAGGGTTCAAAGTTGATATCCCAGACCCGCTCCAACAGCATGGCGCGGGTCTGAATGCGGCCTTTGGAGCGCATCAAGACCTCCAGCAGGCGAAATTCCTTTGGGTTGAGCGGCACATCGACACCCTGCTGGGTGCAGGTCTGACGCAACAGATCCAGCTCTAGGCCCCGATGCGCCAGAACGGTATCGGTTTGGCCCGTCTCTGCGCGACCACGCCGGGCCAGAGCCGAAACGCGGGCCAACAGTTCTGTCATTGCAAAGGGTTTGCTGAGGTAATCATCCGCGCCCGCTTCCAGCCCCTCGACCCGGTCTTCGACCGCGCCCAAAGCTGTTATACCGCACTCACCCCAAAACCCGAAATTTTTCGTGTGTTATGACCCTGAAGTTGTCTGAGACCTGATCTCGGAATGTTTTCCACTCTTTGGGGATGGTTTCGCGGAAGAATCTCAGGATCGCATCGGCGAATTGCT
>NZ_JAJDWC010000013.1 GCF_022825805.1 Phaeobacter sp. | reverse complement strand
CAGGTCTGATGGTGTCAAAGGTCATCTACGTCAAAGAAGGAGAGGGGCGCGATTTCCTCATTCTAGATGGCGCGATGAATGACCTGATCCGCCCGGCCATGTATGAAGCCCATCATGACATCGTGCCTGTAGTGGAGCCGGAACCTGGTGTGGAGCCGCGCCCCTATGATATCGTCGGCCCGGTTTGTGAGACGGGAGACACCTTCGCCAAGGAACGCCCGATGCCGCCGCTTGCCGCAGATGATCTGGTGGCATTTCGTAGCGCTGGCGCCTATGGCGCGGTGATGGCGAGCGAATATAATTCGCGTCCTCTGATCCCAGAGGTGCTGGTGCGTGGCGATCAATTCGCAGTTATCCGCCGACGCCCGGACTTTGACGAAATGATAAACCGCGATACAATTCCAGAGTGGCTCTGAATACATCTGCAGCGTTGGTGTGGGGCAGGGCCGACTGGAGGCACTGCTGCAATGGCCAATGACGCAGAGCGTTATCGCAACACGGGTTTTCAATCCGCCAGCACAGGCGGCGATGATGAGCGGGCGCAATCCGCGCGCAATGCGCCTGCAAACGCTGGCTTAAAAGCTGTGCGGTTTTCCGATCCCCGCCTTGAAAAACTGCGCTCGCAGCTGCGGTTGACCTGGCTCGGTCTGCTCTCGGAGCAGGTGGTCCGGGCGTTTTGGCCTCTTGGATCGGTCATTATGCTAGCCTTGGCGGCTTTGATGCTTGGGCTGCACGAATTGCTGGTTGTCGAACTGGTCTGGACCGGTGTTGTGCTGTCGATCTTGCTCGGCGCTGCAACTGCGGTCCGTGGCATCCGTGTCTTTACGGTGCCGTCTGCGACAGATGCGATCGTTCGACTGGATTCCACCTTGTCCGGCAATCCAATTGCGACGGTCCTGGATCAGCAAAGCATCGGTGCCGACAACCCCGACTCCCAGGCGCTTTGGCAATTGCATCAACGTCGCATGCAGGCTCGCGCAGAACGTGCAAGTGCGCCCGCTCCCGATTTGGCGCTACGCAGGCTGGATCGCTTTGGGCTGCGCTATATGGCGTTGCTGCTGTTGGCGGCAGGGCTGTCGTTTGGTTCGATTTGGCGGCTCAGTACCCTGCCTGAGATTGCGCCGGGTGCTGCGATCGCTGCGACGGGACCCTCGTGGGAGGGTTGGTTGGAGCCGCCGCAGTACACCGGATTGCCCGTTCTCTATCTGAATGATCAGGCCGGGGCGGAACTATCGGTCCCAGTTGGCAGCCAGATAACACTCAGGTTCTACGGGGAAATCGGCGATCTGACGCTGAATGAGACGGTTTCTGGCCGGACCGCTGATGTGCCATCTGCTGCGGATCCAGAACAGACGTTAGAGGTCAGCCAAGCGGGCACATTGTCAATTGATGGCCCAGGTGGCCGGGCATGGGATGTTACTGTGATCGACGATGCCGCGCCCAGCGTGCGCATCACAAGCGATCCAACATTGCAGCCTGACGATACGACGGCGTTCTTCTACGCGGCACAGGATGACTACGCCATTGTCGCGGGGTCTGTGGCGATCCGACTGGATGATGCGGCGTTGATCCGGCGTCATGGGTTGGCGGTTGATCCCGATCCGCGCGCGCCAATTGAAATGGATCTTCCCTTGCCGCTGACCGGGGATCGAAATGATTTCGAAGAGCAGGTGATCGAGGCCTTTGCCAAGCACCCTTGGGCCCATCTTCCCGTGGTGTTGCAGGTTACAGTTGAAGATGCTGCTGGGCAAGCTGCCGTTTCTGACCCTCTGGAAACCACATTGGTGACCCGGCGTTTCTTTGAGCCGCTGGCCGCTGCGGTCATTGAACAGCGGCGCGATTTGCTCTGGGCGCGGGCCAATGCGCCCCGCGTCGCACAGATTTTGCGAACACTTTCGACATATCCGGCGGAGGTGTTTCGCGACCGTGGTGATTATTTGAGGCTGCGTACAGTGTTGCGCCGGTTGGAGCGATCAATCGCAAACGATAGCCTTGATGCAGCGCTGCAGGAGGAGTTCGCCGAGGCCCTGTGGGAGCTGGCCATCCACCTGGAGGAAGGCGATGTCGGCGATGCGCTGGCGCGTTTGCAGCGGGCGCAGGAACAGCTGAGCCAAGCCATGCGTGACGGCGCCAGCGAGGAGGATATTGCCCGGCTGATGCAGCAACTGCGAGACGCAACCCAGGACTACCTGCGCCAATTGCAAAGACAGGCGCAGCGCGATGGCCAGACCTCGGATCAGCCGCAGGGGCAGACTGGCGAGACAGACAGTATGACGCTGTCGCAGCAGGATCTGCAGTCGATGATGGACCGCATCCAGGAGCTTATGGAACAGGGCCGCATGGCAGAAGCGGAGCAAGCCCTGCGAGAGTTCCAGCAGATGATGGAAAACATGCAGGTGACCGAGGGTCAGTCCGGCGAAGGTGGCGAAAACGGTCAGCAGAGCCTTGAAGAACTGGCAGACACGTTGCGCGAACAGCAGGGACTGTCCGATCAGGCGTTCCGTGATCTGCAGGAACAGTTCAATCCAAACGCAAACCGCGGCGAAAGCAGCAGCAATGAAGGCCGCAATGGTGGCCAAGGCCGTGGTCAGGCCCACGAAGGCGGGCAGGGCAACCAGGGTGGTCAAGGTGACCGCCCGGGCCAAGGCGCTTCAGAGGGGCCCAGCCAACCCGGTGATGGCGGTCAATCCGGCCAGTCTGCGCCGGGTGAAAGCGGCGGAACCCCACGTGGCGGCTCAGAGGGTCAGCCCGGGGATCAGCAACCCGGCGGTGGAATAGGATCTCTGGCCGATCGTCAAGAAAACCTGAGAAACCAGCTGCGTCGCCAACAGCAGGGACTGCCGCCGCTGGGGGGTGGGTCGGGAGAGGCGGCGCGCGATGCGCTCGATCAGGCGGGCCGCGCCATGGAGGGGGCCGAAGATGCGCTGCGTCAGGGGGATCTGGCCGGGGCAATCGACCAGCAATCCGAGGCGATGGAGTCACTGCGCGAAGGTATGCGCGCCCTGGGCGAAGCGATGGCGCAGCAACAACAACCCGGCCAACAGCAGGGCGAGGGGCGCGCCAGCCGGTCTGCCCAAGGCAATCAGCGTGACCCGCTTGGTCGGCGCAACGGAGAGCAGGGGGATGGCGGCGTGTCCGATGGGGCGTTCAGCGAAGGGCAGGCCTATCGCCGTGCCTGGGACCTGTTGGAAGAAATCCGCCGCCGTGCCGGAGAACGCGACCGCAGTGATACGGAACGCAGCTATCTGGAGCGGCTCCTGGACCGTTTCTGATCCCTTTGGCTCTCCAGTGTGTCTCCAGAAGTGTGTCTCCAGAGGTGCGCCGCGCCAATCTAAACCGATATCGTGCAGCCGTACCTTCCAGTGACGCTCAGGCTCATTGCTGAACAGCTAACGCCCTGACCTGAGTGTCGAGCCAGATCCGTGCGGCATCCACCTTCGCGACATAGGTGCTGAGATAGGGATCTGCCTGCGGCACTTTTTGCGCAATCAATGGCGCATTGTCATAGGCCATCGCCAATCCCAGCGCGACGATTATGGTGATGGCAAAGCCACGGATAAAGCCGCTCTTCTTTCGTGGCACGGGCTGATCTTCGAAGTGATTTGGCACCTCAACGTCCGGTTCGTCGGACCGCAGTGTCGAGTTGATTTCATCAATGTTGGGCAACAATCCGCGGCGCGAATCTGTTTCCTCTGTCGACACTTGCTGCGGGTCTTCGCCGCGCAATCTTGCGGTATGAAGCCGTGCTTCTCGGGCGCGCCTTGCGGAGGCTTCTTCCGGCAGGGATTCCAGCCCAAAGTCTGTTTGCGTGTGTAGATTTGCGGCCTCAGATTTGCGCAATTGCGCCTCTCGCTCGGCTTCTTCCCGCAGGATGTCGCTGATCGCAGGGTCTAATCCCCGTTGGACAGGTGTCGGTTGTTCGGCGGGCTCCGGTTTGGGATCTGCGTTATCGGCAAAGGCTGGCGTTGCCTCACGCTCTTCGGTGTCCACCGCGTCTGCAGCTGGCGGTAGGTCGGCCTCTGCGATATCTGCCGTGTCAGTTGGCTCGACAGGCTGATCTGCGACTACATCTGTAGGTTCAGCTGGTTCTGTCGGTTGCTCCGGCTCCGCTGCTTGTTCCGTGGGTGTTGCGGGCGCCGCGGCCGCTGCGACATCAACCGCGTCCATGGGCAGAGGTGCCGCGGCCTGAAACCAGGTTTGGCCGCAGTTCGAACATTGCACATCGCGCCCTTCTTCCGGGATTACATCATCCGGCACCTCATATTGGGCAGCACAATTCGGACATGTCAGTCGCATGGGTCACTCCTTGGGACCTGATTGCTCCGGGGGGACCGGGCGGCTGGCGGCGGGTGATTGTCCAATGATCATAGGCAGTTCCGGCTGATCAAGAAAGGGCCAATTGTATCTTTACGGTTTGTTGTCCGCCGCCGCTGATCTCGCAGTGGCCCCGTGGCCATTGAAACTGTCTGCGTGCTGAGGCAAAACAGCCAAGACCAAAAGGGGGCCGCCGTGATCGAGCTAGAAAATGTAGGTTACAACTACGGTGGTGGAGAGCTGCTGACGGATGTGTCGGTGCAGCTGGCGCCGGGGTCGTTCCATTTTCTTACCGGCCCATCAGGTGCGGGTAAGACCACCCTGCTGAAACTCTGCTATGGTGCGTTGACGCCAACGATGGGCCGCGTGCGCGCATTTAATATGGACGTCAAAGGGTTAGACCGTGACCAGATGGCTTATCTGCGCCGTCGTGTCGGGGTCGTTCATCAGGACTGCCGGTTTCTCGATCACCTATCCATTCTGGAGAATATCGCACTACCACTGACGGTTTCAGGCCGCGATATCGGCCAGGAAGAGGCCAACCTGCAAGAGCTGTTGAGCTGGGTTGGCCTGTCTGACCGTGCGCATGCGACGCCCCCCGAACTGTCCGGAGGTGAACGCCAAAGAGCCGCGCTTGCGCGCTCGGTGATCTTGTCCCCGGATGTGATCATCGCGGATGAGCCGACGGGCAATGTGGACTGGGAAATGTCGCAACGGCTGCTGCAGCTGCTTGTTGAGCTCAACCACATGGGCAAAACCATTCTGGTTGCGACTCATGATCTGTCGCTGATCAGAGCGGCCAAGAAACAGGTGCAGGCCCGGGTGTTGCGGATTTCCAACCGGCAATTGCAGCAGGCGGGAGCAGATCTATGAGCCTCTTACACCTGCGCAGCCTGATTGTTGGGGATGCACAAGCCGACCGTGTCGTGCCGCCGAGTGGCTTTACAGCGCAGCTGACGCTGTTTGTGTCAGGGGCGATGGCGTTTCTGGCCGTTTTTGCGTTGGCATTGTCGATGGCGTCGGGGCGGTTGGCGGATCGTTGGGCCGAAGAGCTGGCGCGGGCCGCCACCCTGCGGATTTCAGCACCTCTGGAGCAGAGGCAAGCGCAGACCGACGCAGCCTTGGCGATTTTGCAGCAAACCCCTGGCGTGGCCTCGGCACGAGCGCTCAGCCGTGAAGAGCAGGCCGCTTTGTTGGCGCCCTGGTTCGGCGGTGAGTTGCCGTTGGACAGCCTGCCTGTTCCACAGCTGATCGAAGTGATTGCCGACACCCCAGGCTATGACGAGACAGGCCTCCGCTTGCGGTTGCAGGCCGAAGTGCCTGGCGCGGTGTTGGATGATCACACCCGCTGGCGCGAACCGCTGGTTGATGCGGCGCAGACATTGCGGCGCCTTGCCTGGGTGTCGATCCTGCTGATTGGGGGCGCAACCGCGGCGATGATCACCCTTGCGGCCAATGCGGCACTGGCGGCCAATGCACAGGTGATCGAAGTGCTGCGCCTTGTCGGAGCCCTGGACACCTATATTGCGCAGGCTTTTGTGCGGCGATTTACACTGCGGGCTTTTGTCGGCGCTACGGTCGGCATGGGGTTTGGCATTATAGGGGTCTGGTTGATGCCCGAAGCCTCCCGCGAGGGCGGGTTCCTTACGGGATTGGGATTGCAAGGCTGGGGTTGGTTGGCCCCCTTGGCAATCCCGGTTCTAGGTGCGCTTGTGGCTTTTGTCGCCACCAGCCGCGCCGCCAATAAACGTCTGGGAGATTTGGCGTGAGATTTGCATTTCAATGGCTGCGATCGGCCTTTTTCGTCTTTCAGATGTATCTGATGATGCCGATTTTTGGCCTGGTGTTTGCGCCTTGGGCGATCTTCAGCAAGCGGGGCGCACGGGCCTGTTGCAAGAGTTACTCGCGCTATGTCTTTTTGACAGCGCGCTTGCTGGTTGGGATCCGCTGCGAGGTGCGTGGACCGATCCCTGAAGGCGAAGTACTGATTGCGGCCAAGCATCAGTCCTTCCTCGACATCATGATGATTTTCACGGCGCTGCCGACTGCGAAATTTATCATGAAAAAAGAGATCCTGCGCACCCCTGTGGTTGGACAATATGCACGGCTGTTGGATTGTGTCGCTGTGGATCGTGGCAAACGCGGTGCCGCCATCCAGAAGATGGTTGAAGAGGTCGAAGCAGGCCGCCAAGACGCCGGGCAGTTGATCATCTATTCCCAAGGCACCCGTGTCGCTCCTGGCGTTCGCAAGGAATACAAGGTCGGCACCGCCGTGCTTTATGAGCAGCTTAATCAGCCCTGTGTCCCGGTTGCGACCAACGTTGGGGTGCTGTGGCCCAGAACCGGCATCATGCGCAAACCAGGGGTGGCTGTGGTCGAGTTCATGGAGCCATTCGCACCTGGATTGGATCGTGATCAGTTTATGACGGCCTTGGAGCAGCAGGTGGAAGCCCGCTCCAGCCAATTGATGCAGGAAGCGGGGTTTGTGTTTGATGGAGTTTCTGAAGACAATTGACGAGTTGGAGGCGCTCTACGGCACGCCGGGGGCACCATCTTTGCGCAAAGTGGCCCATCAACTGACGCCGCTTTATCGGAAATGGATTATGTCGTCGCGGCTTTGCATGCTGACGACAGTTGGACCAGAAGGCACCGATGACAGCCCTCGCGGGGACGATGGACCTGTGGTCTTGGAGTTGGATCCTGATCGTCTTGCCCTGCCGGATTGGCGCGGCAACAATCGTCTCGATAGTCTGCGCAACATCGTGCGCGATGGGCGGGTATCCTTGATGTTTTTGGTGCCGGGATCAAACAATGTGGTCCGTGTGAATGGCACCGCCCAAGTGACCGCTGATCCAGATTTGCTGCAGCGGTTTGACAAGGCGGGTAAGCGGCCACGCACGGTGATTGTAATCGAGATCAACGAGATCTACAGCCAATGCGCTCGCGCCTTCATGCGGGCGCGCATCTGGACCGCGGGCGACGAGAGCGAAGGACTGCCCACAGTTGGCGCTTTGCTGGCGGAGCAGACCGAAGGTGAAGAAGGGGGGCGCACCTACGACGAAGAATGGGCGCCCCGCGCTGCCAAAACCATGTGGTAGCGGATCACGCGTGTTTGGGCTTGGTTAGACCCAGCGATATGAGTGGATTTGACCCAGACGCTTTTTAGCCCATCAACACATCACCAATCAGGATTTGTGGTCTGATATTGGTGAAATTGCTGACATCATCGATGATTGGGCCACCTTTTTCACCCATGGCCGTGTCCAGTTTGTCCATGTCGGCAAATGTGATGGTCGCAATCAGGAGAAACGCGGGCGGCACATCTGGTCCGCTGGCAAGCCCGCGAGAAGCCTCGACAGTTTCCATCAGGTCGCCCCAGTGTTCTTCCAGCAAGGGGAGATGTGTCTTTTCATAGTAGTCAAAGTCAAATGTCGCGTCTTCGGATGCGGGATAGATCACTTGCAGGCTGACGGTCATTGTTTGGCGTCCTCTTTATGACAAAGCGGCCCACCAATGGGGGCCGCTTGGGTGTTTTTGCGGTCTAACAGGAAATCAAGGCGCGAGGCACCCGGTTTGCTGTTAGGCGATCAGCTGTGAATGGCGCCATCGCCGCAGGCAAGCGCGGCTTCGCGGACGGCCTCCGAATAGGTCGGATGGGCATGACAGGTCAGCGCCAGATCTTCGGCGGAGGCGCCAAATTCCATCGCAACGCAGATTTCGTGGATCAAATCCCCGGCGGCGGGCCCGATGATGGAGGCCCCCAGGATGCGATCGGTTTCTGCATCGGCGATCAACTTAACAAAACCATCGCCCTGATGAACGGCCTTGGCGCGGCCATTGCCCATGAAATTGAACTTGCCAACCTTGATCTTGCGGCCCTCGGCTTTCAGCGCGTCTTCTCCGACGCCGACATTAGCGACTTCGGGCACGGTGTAGACCACACCCGGGATCACGCCATAGTTCACATGACCGTGCTTGCCGGCGATGACGTCAGCAACCGCCATCCCTTCGTCCTCTGCCTTATGTGCCAGCATCGGACCGTCGATCACATCACCGATGGCATAGATACCCGGCACATTGGTTGCCCAATGACCGTCTGTCGCGATCTGGCCGCGTTCTGTCATCTTGACGCCAAGTGCGTCGAGGCCGAGGCCTTCAGCAAACGGCTTGCGGCCAGTGGCAACCAGAACAACGTCCGCGTCCAGAGTTTCGGCGTCATCCGGTTTTTTCTTCAGCGCATAGGACACTTTGGCTTTGGTCTTGGTGGCTTCGACCCCTTGAACCGCGGCGCCCATGATGAAGTTCAGTCCCTGTTTTTCCAGGATCCGTTTGAATGTGCGCTGCACGTCTTTGTCCATGCCGGGGCAGACGGCATCCATGTATTCGACAACAGTCACATCGGATCCGAGCCGCGCGTAGACCGAGCCCAGCTCCAGCCCGATCACGCCAGCACCGATCACCACCATTTTCTTGGGGATCTTCGGCAGTTCCAAGGCTCCGGTGCTGTCCACAACAATGCCTTTGTCATTGTCGACCTCAACACCGGGAAGGGCGGAGGGAACGGAACCGGAGGCGATCACGATATTCTTGGTCTCGTAGGTGTCATCACCCACCTTGACCTGACCTGCTGCTGGGATCGAGGCCCAGCCCTTAAGCCAGTCGATCTTGTTCTTTTTCATCAAGAACTCAACGCCGCCGGTGTTCTGGCCGATCACGTCGTCTTTGTAGGCTTTCATTTGCGTCCAGTCGACGGACGGGGCTTTGCCCTTCAGACCCATCTTGGCGAAGTTGTGCTCTGCATCGTGGAGCGCATGGGTTGCGTGCAACAGCGCTTTGGAGGGGATGCAGCCCACGTTGAGGCAAGTGCCGCCAAGGGTTTCGCGCCCTTCGACGATAGCGGTTTTCAGGCCCAGCTGGGCGCAGCGGATGGCGCTGACATAGCCGCCGGGGCCTGCGCCGATGATGATCACGTCATAGGATGCCATTTGGATGTGCTCCTTTGGGGTTGAGCCGGGAGAGAGGAACAGAGAGGGGGCGCTGCCCCCGGCCCATGTGGGCCTCCCCCGGAGTATTTTGAGAAAGATGACAGGTCATGTCAGCGCCGAAATCAGCATGATCGTGGTTGCCAGGTAACCCGCGGCCCAGAAGAAACTGCGCCAAGGCACCCAGCCAAACGCATAGGCCGGAATATAGAGCAACCGGCCAGCAAGATAGGACCAGCAACAGGCAACAGTGAGTGGACTAGACGCGTCTGCAAGCGTGATGACCACGCAGGCAATGGTGAAGAGGATCAGTCCCTCGAAGTGGTTCGACATTGCCCTGTGCAGACGCGCAGTGCGGGTGGAGAGTTGATCGAGCAGATCACCGCCCAGACGATCCCGGTCGCGCGGGCTGAGCGTTTTGCCGTGGCCCAGCTCCAGGTTGGCAGGCACCGCCATCAGAGCGATCTGGAACACCTGCAAGAGCG
The DNA here is from genome assembly GCF_022825805.1 of Phaeobacter sp. Taxonomy (GTDB): domain Bacteria; phylum Pseudomonadota; class Alphaproteobacteria; order Rhodobacterales; family Rhodobacteraceae; genus Phaeobacter. The sequence goes on along the minus strand of NZ_JAJDWC010000013.1, from coordinate 8,858 downwards.
CGGCGAGGGTGAGGGCGGTGAGTTCGGGGGTCATTTAGACCTTACACAATGTTTGTTGAGGTTGCAGATCGGTTTCGCAGCCAGATCACGATGCCTGACAGAGCCACGAAGTTCAGGATACTGGAAACAATGGTGCCAAGTGTATAAAGCGCGCCCAACCCGATGAGATTGCTGCCAACAAAAAATCCTAGCAGAAGGTATCCACCGTAGAGAATGCCCACTACCGCCCAGTCGCGGGCAAGAGCATAGAGAAAAAAGACATAGAATATGCAAATCGCTACCACCGCTTGCGAGTAGGGTGCAATCTCATTCCCAGCAGCAACTTCCAGCGTGCCAATAACGGCGAACAGCCCCCAGACAACGGCGAGTTGAACAAGAGTTGCGCGCGCTGCGAGGCGGCGGCCATCCGCCGCCCGGCCCTCCTCCGTAATCTGGAATAGCGCGCGCATGCTTTCTTACAGATCCATCAGCAGACGGCGGGGATCTTCCAGCGCTTCTTTGACGCGTACGAGGAAGGTCACAGCGCCTTTGCCGTCGACGATCCGGTGGTCGTAGGATAGCGCTAGATACATCATCGGGCGGATCTCCACCTTGCCGTTGATCGCCATCGGACGGTCCTGGATTTTGTGCATGCCGAGGATGCCTGATTGTGGCGGGTTCAGGATCGGTGAGGACATAAGGGACCCGTAGACACCACCGTTGGAGATGGTGAAGGTTCCGCCCTGCATTTCAGCCATCGACAGTTTGCCATCACGGGCGCGGGCGCCTTTTTCGGCAATCGCTTTTTCGATGTCGGCAAAGGACATCGCATCAGCGTCGCGAATGACCGGAACCACGAGACCGGTGGGCGTGCCTGCGGCGATGCCCATGTGGACGAAGTTCTTGTAGACGATATCGGTGCCGTCGATCTCGGCGTTGACTTCGGGCACCTCGTTGAGCGCGTGACAGCAGGCCTTGGTGAAGAAGGACATGAAGCCCAGTTTCACGCCATGTTTCTTCAGGAACAAGTCTTTGTACTCGTTCCGCAGGGCCATCACCTCGGTCATGTCCACCTCATTGTAGGTGGTCAACATGGCGGCAGTGTTCTGGCTGTCCTTAAGGCGTTTGGCGATGGTCTGGCGCAGACGGGTCATTTTCACCCGTTCTTCGCGGGCGGCATCGTCTGCGGCCACTGGCGCGCGCACGGGGGTGGCTGCTGGTGCTGTGGCGGCCGCTGGGGCCGCTGCTGCAGCAGCTACGGCACGGGTCACATCGTCTTTCATGATACGACCATCACGGCCGGTCCCTTCGACCTGGCCCGCGGTCAGCCCGGCCTCTGCCATTGCTTTCTCCGCGGAGGGCGCGTTTGCGATATCTTTGCCTCCAGTCGACGGGGTTGCAGCGGCTGCAGTGGCAGGCGCGGGAGTGGCTGTTGCTGCGCTACCGCCAGAAATTACACCCAATTTCGCAGAGGCTTCGACGGTGCTGCCCTCGGCCGCTGAAATTTCAGTCAGGACACCGGCAACAGGGGCGGGAACCTCGACAGAGACCTTGTCGGTTTCCAGCTCGCAGAGCATTTCATCCTGCGCCACGGTGTCGCCGACCTGTTTGAACCAGGTGGATACTGTCGCTTCGGTCACCGACTCTCCGAGCGTCGGGACCATGACATCTGTTGCGGAGCCAGAGGACGCCGGGGCTTCAACGGCCGGGGACGCCGCTGCCGGAGCGGCGGCTGCTGGCGCTGCCGTTGCGGCACCACCTTCCGAAATGGTGGCGAGCAGGGCGTCAACTCCCACAGTCTCGCCCTCGGCTGCGATGATATCGCCAAGCGTGCCAGCGGCGGGTGCGGGAACTTCGACCGTCACCTTATCGGTTTCCAGCTCGCAAAGCATTTCATCGGCGGCCACCGCATCGCCTGGTTTCTTGAACCAGGTCGCAACAGTTGCCTCGGTCACGGATTCGCCCAGAGTGGGGACACGAACTTCGGTGGTCATGGGGTGTTATCCTTCGATGCTCAGCGCTTCGTTCACGAGCGCAGCTTGTTGGGCTTTGTGTTGGCTGGCCAGGCCCGTTGCGGGCGAAGCCGATGTGGCACGACCAACATATGTCGGACGGTTGTGCTTGGCGCCGATACGCGTCAGCACCCATTCGATGTTGGGTTCAATGAACGTCCAAGCGCCTTGGTTTTTCGGTTCTTCCTGGCACCAGACGATTTCAGCGCCTTTGAAGCGTTCCAGTTCCTTCACCATGGAGATCGCGGGGAACGGATAATACTGTTCGATCCGCATCAGATAGATGTCATCGATGCCCCGTGCGTCGCGTTCTTCCAGCAGGTCGTAGTAGACCTTGCCGGAACAGAGCACCACGCGTTTGATCTTGTCATCGGCCATCAGTTTTGTGTCCGAATTGCCGTGCTGTGCGTCGTCCCACAGCACGCGGTGGAAGGATGACCCTGTGGTGAACTCAGAGGCCTTGGAAACTGCGAGTTTGTGGCGCAGCAGAGACTTTGGCGTCACCAGAATCAGCGGCTTGCGGAAAGTGCGGTGCAGCTGTCGACGCAGGATGTGGAAGTAGTTCGCGGGTGTCGTGCAATTGGCCACGATCCAGTTGTCTTGCCCACACATCTGAAGGAACCGTTCGAGGCGAGCGGAGGAGTGCTCTGGCCCCTGTCCTTCAAAACCATGCGGCAGCAGGCAGACCAGGCCAGACATGCGCAACCATTTGCTTTCGCCAGAGGAAATGAACTGGTCGAACATGATCTGTGCGCCGTTGGCGAAATCGCCGAACTGGGCTTCCCAAAGGGTCAGCGCGTTCGGCTCTGCCAGCGAATAGCCATATTCAAAGCCCAGCACTGCATATTCCGAAAGTGCAGAATCGATGACCTCGTATTGGGCCTGGCCTTTGCGGATGTTGTTGAGCGGGTAGTACCGCTCTTCCGTGTCCTGGTTCACCACGCCGGAATGACGCTGCGAGAAGGTGCCGCGCGTTGCATCCTGGCCCGCCAGGCGCACAGGATACCCTTCGGTCAGGAGAGAGCCAAAGGCCAGCGCTTCGCCAGTTGCCCAATCGATCCCTTCACCAGTGGACATCATTTTGGCCCGGGTATCTAGGAAACGGCTGATGGTCTTGTGGGTGGCAAAACCTTCGGGCACGCTCGACAGCGCTTTGCCGACTTCGGCAAAGGTGTCAGGTTCGATTGATGTCTGACCGCGTTGGTAGTCGGTGTCTTTCTTATCCAGATGGGACCAGCGCCCGTCCAACCAATCAGCTTTGTTGGGTTTGAAGTCCTTGCCGGCCTCGAATTCTGCATTCAGACGCGCCTGGAACGCTGCCTTCATGTCTTCGATTTCGCCTTCCGGGATGAGCCCGTCTTTCACCAGACGCTCCGTGTACAGCGAGAGCGTGGTCTTGTGGCCCTTGATCTTCTTGTACATCAACGGGTTGGTGAACATCGGCTCGTCGCCTTCGTTGTGACCAAACCGGCGGTAGCAGAAGATATCGAGCACCACATCCTTGTGGAATTTCTGGCGGAATTCGGTTGCCACTTTGGCGGCGTGGACAACCGCTTCGGGGTCGTCACCGTTGACGTGAAAAATCGGTGCTTCAACGACCAAAGCATTGTCGGTTGGATATGGGGAGGAGCGGGAGAAGTGCGGCGCCGTGGTGAACCCGATCTGGTTGTTCACAACGATGTGCATGGTGCCGCCGGCCTTGTGCCCGCGCAGACCAGACAGTGCAAAACACTCTGCCACAACGCCCTGGCCTGCGAATGCAGCATCGCCGTGCAGCAGGATTGGCAGAACCTTTGATCGCTCATCATCATTCAGCTGATCCTGTTTGGCCCGGACCTTGCCCAGAACAACAGGGTTCACCGCCTCCAGGTGGGAGGGATTGGCTGTCAGCGACAAGTGGACGGAATTGCCGTCAAACTCCCGGTCGGAGGACGCACCGAGGTGGTATTTCACATCGCCGGATCCGTCGACATCCTCGGGCTTGAAGCTGCCACCCTGAAATTCGTTGAAAATCGCGCGGTAGGGTTTTTGCATCACGTTTGCCAGCACGGACAAACGGCCCCGGTGCGGCATGCCGATGACGATCTCCTGGACGCCGAGGTTACCACCGCGTTTGATGATCTGCTCCATCGCGGGGATCAGGCTTTCGCCACCGTCCAGACCAAAGCGCTTGGTGCCCATGTATTTGACATGAAGGAATTTCTCGAACCCTTCTGCCTCGACCATTTTGTTCAGGATCGCTTTGCGCCCTTCACGGGTGAAGCGGATTTCTTTGTCGTAACCTTCGATCCGCTCTTTCAACCAGCTGGCTTGCTCAGGGTCCGAGATATGCATGTATTGCAGCGCAAATGTGCCGCAGTAGGTGCGTTTCACGATGTCGACGATCTGCCGCATCGTGGCCACCTGCAGGCCAAGGACATTGTCGATAAAGATCGGACGATCCATGTCCGCATCAGCAAAACCGTAGCTGCGCGGATCCAGTTCCGGGTGGGGCGTTTCTTGGCGCATGCCGAGGGGATCCAGGTTCGCAGCCAGATGACCGCGGATCCGGTAGGCGCGGATCAGCATCAGGGCGCGGATCGAATCCAGGACGGCGCGCTGCACCTGATCGTCCGTCACTTCGACGCCTGCGCTGGCAGCTTTGTCTTTAATCTTCTTGCCTGCTCCTTTGGCTTCGGCAGGCGCGGGCCATTCACCGGTCAACGCGCTTGTCAGATCGTCGTTGGGCGCGGGCGGCCAATCATTGCGCGCCCAGGACGGCCCTGCGGCTTCTGCTTTTACGTCCAGTTCGGCATCGCCCATCTGGCGAAAGAAATCAGCCCAGGCAGCATCAACGGCATTTGGGTCATTGGCGTATTGTGCGTACAGCTGCTCAAGATACTCTGCGTTGTGCCCCTGCATGAAGGAGGAGGCGTGGAAGAGATCGTTGGGGCTTTGTTCGGTCATTTGAGTGCCTCGTGCGGGTTGGGACCGTATATGTTGGGACCTGCGGTCAGTCAGTTGCAGCCTGATCAGAAGACGTTTCGGAACAGTAAAACGCCAAATAAATCCTGCGGCGGATGGCACCTGCCTGCGCTGTTGCCAGCGAAAGTACCCGTGCCATCTGCAAAAGGATCCGATGAGCGATCGAGCGAGAGTTGCCGATCAACGGCCAAGCCCCGGCGAACGATAACTGTCCGCCGGGGATAATTGTGCGCGCGAAGAGTTGCGCGGCGATTGGCATTATTTGCCAATCGCTTTCAGAACCGCTTCGCCCAATGTTGCGGGGCTGTCTGCCACAACGATGCCTGCGGATTTCATCGCTTCGATCTTGTCTTCGGCACCGCCCTTGCCACCTGCAACAATCGCGCCAGCGTGACCCATGCGGCGACCCGGAGGTGCTGTGCGGCCCGCGATGAAACCGGCTACCGGCTTCCAGCGGCCTTTTTTCTTCTGCTCGGCGAGGAATTCTGCGGCTTCTTCTTCTGCGGAACCGCCGATCTCACCAATCATGATCATGGATTGGGTTTCTGGATCATCCAGGAACATGTCCAACACGTCGATATGCTCGGTGCCCTTGATCGGGTCGCCACCGATGCCCACGGCGGTGGATTGGCCGAGACCGATGTCTGCGGTCTGCTTCACGGCCTCGTAGGTCAGGGTGCCAGAGCGGGACACAACGCCGACAGAGCCACGCTTGTGGATGAGGCCGGGCATAATACCGATTTTGCAGGCATCCGGGGTGATAACACCAGGGCAGTTCGGGCCGATCAGGCGCGAGGTGCTATCCTGCAGGGCACGCTGAACGCGCATCATGTCCAGAACCGGAATACCTTCGGTGATGCAGACGATCAGTTCCATTTCGGCGTCAATCGCCTCCAGGATGGAATCGGCCGCAAACGGGGGCGGCACATAGATCACGGACGCATTTGCTTCGGTCACATGTTTGGCTTCGTGTACAGAGTTGAAGACCGGCAGGTTCAGGTGGGTCTGACCCCCTTTGCCCGGCGTGACGCCACCAACCATTTTGGTGCCATAAGCAATGGCCTGTTCGGAATGGAATGTGCCCTGCGAGCCGGTGAAGCCCTGACAGATGACCTTGGTGTTTTCGTCGATGAGGACTGCCATTTGGCGTTCTCCTTAGAATACTTAGCTTTGGGGAAAGGTGGGTTGGCACCCACCCCAAGGATTAGCCTTTGACAGCTTTCACGATCTTCTCGGCGCCATCAGACAGGTTGTCGGCAGCGATCACATCCAAACCGGAGGTGTTGATGATCTCTTTGCCGGCTTCCACGTTGGTGCCTTCGAGACGGACAACCAGCGGTACCTGCAACCCGACCTCTTTCACCGCAGCGACCACGCCTTCGGCGATGACGTCACAGCGCATGATGCCGCCGAAGATGTTGACGAGGATACCTTTGACGTTGGGGTCAGATGTGATGATCTTGAACGCCTCGGTCACTTTCTCTTTGGTGGCGCCGCCACCGACGTCGAGGAAGTTCGCAGGCTCAGCACCGTAAAGCTTGATGATATCCATTGTGGCCATCGCCAGACCTGCGCCGTTCACCATGCAGCCGATTTCACCGTCCAGTGCGATGTAATTCAGGTCGTATTTCGACGCTTCCAGCTCTTTGGGATCTTCTTCGGTGGTGTCACGCAGTTCCGCGATGTCTGGATGGCGATAAACCGCGTTACCGTCGAAACCAACCTTCGCGTCGAGCACTTTCAGATTGCCATCGTCGGAAATGATCAGCGGATTGATTTCCAGCATTTCCATGTCTTTGTCGACGAAGGCCTGATAGAGCTGGCCCATCAGTTTGACGCATTGCTTGACCTGTGCACCCTCCAGCCCGAGCGAGAAGGCAATGCGCCGACCGTGGAATGCCTGATAACCAGTTGCCGGATCAACCGAGAAAGACAGGATCTTCTCCGGGGTCGCGGCTGCGACTTCTTCGATGTCCATGCCGCCTTCGGTGGAGCAGACAAAAGAGATGCGGGACGTTTGACGATCCACCAGCAGGGCGAGGTAGAGTTCGGTTTGGATGCCAGATCCAGCCTCGATGTAGATGCGGTTGACCTGCTTGCCCGCGGGGCCGGTCTGGTGGGTCACCAATGTGCGGCCCAGCATTTTCTTGGCTTCGTCGGCGGCCTCTTCGACGGATTTGGTAAGACGCACGCCGCCTTTTTCGCCGGCATCTGCTTCTTGAAAGGAACCTTTGCCGCGTCCGCCTGCGTGGATCTGTGCTTTGACAACCCAGAGCGGGCCGTCCAATTCTCCGGCCGCGGTTTTGGCATCCTCCGCCTTGAGCACCACACGCCCGTCGGAGACTGGCGCGCCGTAGCTGCGAAGAAGGGCCTTGGCCTGATATTCGTGGATGTTCATCTGAAACTGTCCCGTCTGGCTACAATTGTTCAATCTAATGAGCCCTTATAGGCGCATTGTTTAAAGGGTTTTCTTACCGCAGCGAAAAAAATAGCGAGGATTTTGCGCATTTGTGATCACGGTTTTTGAGCGTGTGATCACAAATTTATAAATGATGAAAACGCCTGATTCGATCCTGGGGATGTTTTGCCATCTGATGCGTGGGATGCGCTATTGCCGACAGTTGGGTGCCAAAATGCGGCGGCGGCAATGAAAAAAGCCCGCCGGTTCCGGCGGGCTTTGTAGTGATCGCGATGTGTGCGTCTTACGCCAGCGAGCTGTCGATGCCTTTGCAGGCCTCAACCAGGCCCTTCACCGCGTTGACGGAGTTGTCGAACATGGCCTGCTCGTCTGCGGTCATCTTGATGTTGATAACCCGTTCGATGCCGCCCGCGCCAATCACGGTGGGCACACCCACATACATGCCGGACAGGCCAAGCGCGCCGTCAACATAGGCCGCACAGGGCAGGACGCGTTTCTGGTCTTTCAGGTAGGCCTCGGCCATTTCGATTGCAGATGTCGCAGGCGCGTAGAAAGCCGAACCGGTTTTCAGCAGGCCAACGATTTCTGCGCCGCCATCGCGGGTGCGCTGAACGATCGCGTCCATTTTTTCCTGGCTGGTCCAGCCCATTTCAACCAGATCGGGCAGCGGAATGCCGGCCACGGTGGAATACCGTGTCAGTGGCACCATGGTGTCGCCGTGGCCGCCCAGAACGAAGGCAGTGACGTCTTTCATGGAGACCTTGAATTCTTCTGCCAGGAAGTGACGGAAGCGTGCAGAGTCGAGAACACCCGCCATGCCGCAGACTTTCTCGTGGGGCAGACCCGAGAACTCGCGCAGAGCCCAGACCATCGCATCTAGAGGGTTGGTGATGCAGATCACGAAGGCGTCTGGCGCATGATCGCGGATGCCTTCGCCGACGGATTTCATGACTTTGAGATTGATGCCCAGCAGATCATCGCGGGACATGCCCGGCTTGCGTGGCACGCCAGCGGTCACGATGCAAACGTCGGCGCCAGCGATATCTTCGTAGGATTGGGTGCCTTTGAGGCTGGCGTCAAACCCTTCGGAAGGGCCAGACTCTGCGATATCAAGCGCCTTGCCTTCTGGGGTGCCTTCGGCGATGTCGAACAGAACGACGTCGCCGAGTTCTTTCAGAGCTGCGAGGTGGGCAAGCGTGCCACCAATCTGACCTGCGCCAATCAGGGCGATTTTGGGTCGAGCCATTGGGTTTTCTCTCCGGTCCGGTTGTGATTGCCGCGACGACTACGGCGTTCCGCAGCCTCGCGCAAGATGTCAGGGGCTGGTTTGGGTGTCACGAAACGGCTATACCGCACTCACCCCAAAACCCGAAATTTTTCGTGTGTTATGACCCTGAAGTTGTCTGAGACCTGATCTCGGAATGTTTTCCACTCTTTGGGGATGGTTTCGCGGAAGAATCTCAGGATCGCATCGGCGAATTGCT
>NZ_JAJDWC010000116.1 GCF_022825805.1 Phaeobacter sp. | reverse complement strand
AGTCTCAACCCTCGAATAAAGCTTTGAAAAACAATTGTTCCCCGCCAAAACAGCCTCCAATCACAATAGTGGAGACTCCTTGAATCACATAGATCAGGCAAACGTCAAATCAGGTATGAAATTTTGAAGGGTGGTAAGGGTGGTACACATGGAAGGCCGTGTATTGGGTTCATTGCGGATTCTACCGTCATTAGGTCCAACGATGTTTCGCGATGTTTTTCCTGAGATATTCGCCCAATCATCTTTACCTGCTGCTGATGACATCATGGAGGTGTCGCGATTTTGTGTCGATTCTGATGCTGTGCTGCGCAGTAAGGCTGTTATCACGCCAAACGCTGTGACGCGAACGCTGTTGGAAGCATTGTCCATCTGCATGACGAAACAAAAGGTCCGCACATTGATCGGTGTCCATGACTTAATGATGGAGCGCATCTTGCGCACCTGCGGGTGGCAAGCAAGACGTATTGGCCAGCCCATTTGCACAGATACCGGACTAACGACAGTTGCCAGTGCATTTGATGTGCCTACGAACTTGGGTATGCAGCCCAGCAGCATGAAAGATGGCCTCAGCGATAAGTTGCCACCGTCCACCACTCATAGTTGAATTCACAATTCCCGAGATCTATTTATTATCGCAAAGTAAATTATCGTGGAAACAACATGCGCAATATTGTTGACTGGTGTAAGGATGAAGTCTCGACAGTTCCAGATGCCGATGCGCTACTGCGGTGTTGTCAGGCATTTCTGATACCGCTTGGGATCACTGACGTTTCTTATGTCAAGACTGATCTCTACGGCAACAGCAACATCGTTACGACTTATGACAAAGGTTGGCTCAATCACTATTCGGAAAATGCACTGCATGAGATCGATCCTGTAGTCGCATTGGGCCAGAAGCAAAGCGTTTTGTCCTGCTGGTCGTCAGATATGGATTGTTCAAAAAACAAGGAGTTCTTCGATCTGGCGGCAAGCTATGGCGTTCCAAAGCAAGGGGCGGTATTGACCTTTGGGACGCGTACCGGACAAGCGGTATTTTCCATCGCAAGTGACGGTTCCACACGTGAATGGAAGCGAGCGTTTGCAGCCCACCGGACAGAACTTAACTACATTGCGATGTCCTATTGTATCAGAGCTTCGCAACTCGATAGTCAAACTCGACTGACGCAGCGGGAAAGAGATGTCATTCTTTGGGCGGCGCAGGGCAAAACGTCTTGGGAAACCTCTCAGATACTTGAAATTGCAGAGGGCACAGTAAATCAGTATCTCCGATATGCTATGAGCAAACTAGACGCAACAAACAGAGTTCAGGCTGTGGCAAAGGCAGTTGAATTAGGTGTTTTATCAGGTCGCGTTCCGCAAGAAGCTCTACGACAGCATCGACATGCTGCAAGCCGATCTGGACGACTGGCTGCATCACTACAACCACGAGCGCACTCATCAGGGTAAAATGTTTTGCGACAGAACGCCTTTCCAGACCGTTGTCGAGGCGCATGGCAGCGTAAGCTGTGAATCGGCATGCAAAATTGACCCACTTAGGTGGGTAATGAGCGAGTAAAATTAACCCACCTGTAATCGTCTAGTGTCCGCGCAAAATTGTGCGGAGGAAAGAGCAGGTGTTATTGATGGAAAGTGTATCGAGGATCCGACGATGGATATTGCGGGAAGGCCAGGGCCGCGCCTTCAACCTGACCCGCGACCTGATTGGCGAGAAACGCATGATCCAACGCGCCTTCGGTGTCGGGCCATGTGTCATGACCGAGGCAATGACGCTGATCGGAGAGCATTTCAAAGCCGCAGCATAAGTATGTCCAATGGAGGGACAACTGCGGCCAGTAATAAAGTTTGCAACAGAGCCCAAAATTGGACTTCTCAGACTGGCTGAAAATACAGCTGTTAGGTTAAGCATGAACACGCGGACCTTGTCTTACAAGCGGCACTTCAGGTTCTCAAATCTAAAGATAATAATCGGTAACCCAAAGCAACAACTCCCGATGTGATCACAATGAAGAACGCGTAGAAAGTTGGAAAGAGAAGCATTTCTTCCAGTTCAACAGCTGAAGTAAAGCTAAGTGAAATTATTGCGATCGTCAGCGGGGTATTTTGGATCCCTGTCTCAAGCGAAACCGTTCTAGAGCTCTTTGGACTTAACCCGAAAAGCCTTGCGAACAGGTATCCCAATAAGAAACCTGCGAGCCCGAGTAGGACAGCAGCGACTATTACCTTTTGGGATGCTAATAGAAACAGTTCAGCGTTCTCAAGCAGGAATTTGACGATGAGCACGACGATTAGAAGAAGGCCCGCAAGGCTGCTTGCTCTTTCGAGACCGTTTGCCCACCGTTTACTGCGCCACAGTACTACAGCTCCGAGCGATACGGGGACCAATACCAAAACAAGCGTCACTACGATATTTGCCAAAGGCATGTGTAGATTGTCCCTGTTATATTGGCTCGCATAAAGAGCAATCGATAAAGGCATCATTATGATTGCTGCGATAGTAGAGGCAACTGTCATCGATACGCTCAGCGCGACATCCCCTTTTGCATAATATGTATAGAGATTGGATGTCGTTCCTCCTGGCGTGGCCCCAACCATGATCAAGGAAAGCGCGATTGCCGCTGAAAAGTCGAAAAAACCTGCCAACCCGAAGGCGAGAAGTGGCATCAGACCAAATTGGCACACGAGCCCTACAAGAAATGGCTTAGGTGTGATTATGACTTTTCTTATATGTGATATTTCGATGGTTGCGCCCATCCCAAGCATGATCACAACAACCATCAGTGCGAGACCAATTTGTTCAACAAGTCCAATCATTCGTTCTGTCCTTGACCGTCTTTCCTCTTTTACCTCGCTGGACACCCCGTTCTTCAGGGCGGAGAGGAATGCGAGGTAAAAGAGGAAACAGTCTACCCATTTCAGGGAACCTCATTCGACCCCGCTCGCCGCACACCTATCCAACCCGGAGGACCATTGAACCGGCATAGCGGACATGTCACAAATCTTCTCCGCGCCCTTCGATTATACGTCGGGCAGCGGCCACCCAATTGGCGATGGCTTGTCCGATATCCATGCCACGGGCGGTGATATCATGTATCTGGAGTTCAATGAAGCAGGTGCGCGGGGGAACATCTCCCGATCCACCTGCTTGCCAAGATCCACCGGTTTCGAGAATATCGGTCATGACCAGATCCACTCGTTCTTCCAGGCTGTACATTCCATCCAGAGCGTCAACCAGTATCTTGCGCTTGTGATCAAGCGTATCCAGTATGTCCGCTGGGTTTGACACATCAGACCGGCGGGACCGGAATGCGGGCGTCTTGCCTGGTTCCAAGTCGTCATCCTTCACGCGTTCATCATTGGGTGCCATACTGTGCCTTCTCGTCCTTTGTGGTTTTGGGGCAGTGTATCCGAATCCCGGGATGTCACTAACATGCTGTATGGCCAGTTACATACCCAGCCCCCTGCCCCGTGATCGGGACTGCGCGCGACCTGGATGCAGCCCGTTCTCCAGCGCCTTGGCTCCCTTGCCCCAGGCCCATGTATTGTAGAGAACGCTGGAGTGGCTCGTGATCATGGCAAGCCCTTTCTTCACGGCGATTTTCTGCTGCTCGTCGAGCGCAGGCAGGGTGCCGGGCAAATACCGGTCTCCCCGCGCCAGCGCCACCACTTCGCGGTGCGTGAACACCTGGTAGATTTTTTCCATATGCTCGGATGCTTCCTTTGGCCGCTCCGTTGTTGCCGCAATCTCGGTCAGCAGCGCGTCACGGTCCTTCACCACTTCATCAACCGGCTTGAGGGACCCTTCCCTGAACACATATTTGAGAGCTTCGATGAGCTCCCCCGTGCTTGCGGGCAGGTTCGGCAGATTGGCGATCCGGGCCACCGAACGCTCCGCGTCAGTGGGGGCAGGGTTTTGTGAAAGCGCCTGCGCCACCCACGTCGATACAAGTCGGTCATAGGCATCCTTCACCTCCTTGTGCTGGAACGTCAAAGGATGACGGCCATCTTCGTTTCGATCACCAACGTCTCTCAAGAAATTTCCAACCAGAAGTATTCGCGCCTTCGGACCACGAGGATCGTCTGCCACCACCTCATGCGCCAGCGCCAGCTTGGCATCCAACATGACGCGGGCATCGGTGAGCTCTTTCATCAAGGCGGTAACTTTGTCCTCCTGCAGGGTCTTCACAGCATCGGCCGCGCGCAGAAGCCCCCGGATATCGGAGACCAGGTCCTGGCGCCTATGCACTGGGTTTTCAAAGTCCACCCGTTCGGTGATCGCGGCAGCCAGTTGAAGGGCGCGCCCGTCATATTTCGGGTCGGGCAGGAAGCGCGGTGCGCCGCCACGCCTGCCACCCCCGCTGTCTTCGCGCCAGGGCGGTCCCGCCTTGATGGCGGCAGCGATGGTCTGACGATCCGACGCCGTCAGAGCAGGCAGGCTCTCCGGCAGTACCAGTTCAGGGTTTGTCAACGCCTGCAATTCCGTAAAACTGAACGCATCCGTCAGTTTCTCGAAGGTTTCCGCCCCGGCGGTGCCTGTCATGAGCTTGCCAATCGCCTGTTCCCGGGCACGTATATCCATTTGTCCTTCCTCCCTGTTGTTCTCCTCTGCTTCTGCTGCCTTTTGTGATGTGTGTGTTTCCGGTTGAGCGCTGCGCGCGGTAATCTCCGCAGCTAGGTAGCTCGTCAGATCGATCCACGTCTTTGTATCCAGCGCGGGCAGGCTCTTCGGCCAGGGCGCTTGCGTTGAGCACATCGCCCAGACTTCCGAGTGGGTGAAGCGCTGGCTCATCCAGGCGATCACCGCGGCCGGTGGAGATACCGGTCGATCCGATGCGGTCAGCGCCCCCAGCACATGGTTGCGGGCATCCACAAGCTTGTCATGATCTTCAAGCGGCCCCGCTTCAAACGCTGTGCGCAGAGCCCCGAGTAAAGCCTTTCCGGCCGGGTCAAGATCATCCCGCGCCGCAATATGGGCAAGCCGACTTGCCGGATCCGCGTCATTCCGGTCCGAGCCCGAAAGCAACTGAGCGATCTCCTGCGGCAGATCCCCCTTGTGAATCGGATCATCACGCGGCACGTGAACACTGACCGCCACGGCCAGTTGCAACGCCAGTGCCTGATCCTGTGCAGTTATACGTGCAGGAACCGCCGGGCTTTCCGGGACGGGGGGATTGGCAAAATCCCGTGCGCCAGCGCCCTCCTGCAGTGACCCCTCCTGCGGTGGCACCCTGTCCTTGCCCAGAGACCTATGAACCTCGCTGTAAATGCCGTTTCAAAAATCCCCAAAAGTGGCGAAGTAAAATTCCCCACTTTCTGGTCTCGGTGATCAGCCGGTTGTTGCGATCAGTTTCTCCTTTTTTGGTGGTCGGCCGCGTCGCTTTGGTGCGGGCGGTGGTG
>NZ_JAJDWC010000038.1 GCF_022825805.1 Phaeobacter sp. | reverse complement strand
CACCACCGCCCGCACCAAAGCGACGCGGCCGACCACCAAAAAAGGAGAAACTGATCGCAACAACCGGCTGATCACCGAGACCAGAAAGTGGGGAATTTTACTTCGCCACTTTTGGGGATTTTTGAAACGGCATTTACAGCGTCCCAACAAGAAGATCATGCGAGACTGTTTGTGTTGTAGTTGAACCTGTCATTTTTTCCTCCCAGATAGCCCCGCGAGGAAAACACTTATGGAATTAACGAAAGCTTAACATTCAACTAAGAGTTGGTATTTTTCAGAATTATAAAGCACCGCCTTGATGCACCAGTTTGCTCGAACACTCCTGCTCATCTCGGTTTTCGACCGTAGCCAGAAACGAGCGTAGGGCGTGAACGTTGGTGATCCCTGCACTTGATAAGCCTTTGAGCTGAATGGGTTAGAAATATGGATCGCGAGGCCGTTCTATAGATCATCATTTAGAATACCCGCAGCTTTTCTCAGTGTTACGACGCGTCGCATCTTGGATCTAAGCCCAATGTCGAGTTTGGATTGGAGAATGCTTCCGGTTTCTCAAGAACCAAGAGCCTTGACACTCCGCGTTTTGAACATTCGGCCAGGTTGTAGAACGCGTCTGTATTGAGCGCCTATTTGCGGATGCAGGTTTTTGCCTGACGGGCCGAGTCATAGCCGGAACGATGGTCACCATCTGGGATCAGCCCCTCAGCCCATTTGTCAGACCATGAACTGAGCTGTGTAGGGATGGCTTGATCCCTCGTATCCAGGCGTTAGTGGCAGCTTTTCTAGCAACCACCAACGCAGCGGTCGTTCTGCTAATGTGAAAGGACGACCATTACTCCAGCTACTGAAATCGCGAGCGGGTCTTGTTTGCAAAAGCAACCAACGTCAGCATCACTGGCACTTCGACCAATACACCGACCACGGTCGCGAGCGCCGCTCCAGAATTGAGGCCAAAGAGGCTGATCGCAACGGCCACAGCCAATTCAAAAAAATTTGATGTGCCGATCAGAGCACATGGTGCCGCGACCTTGTGAGGCACACGCAACAAATGGGCCGCACCATAGGCGACGAAAAAGATGCCATAGCTCTGGATCAGGATGGGAACAGCAATCATTGCGATCACTGCGGGGCGATCCAGGATCACCTGCCCCTGAAGTCCGAACAAGATTATCACGGTGGCGATCAGCCCGATAACCGATAGGGGTTTGATACGGCCCAGAAATCCAGCAATCTTTTCTTCGCAGCCCAGACGAGCACGAGTCCAAAGCCCGGCCGCCAATGGCAGAGCAACGAACAAAAACGCAGACAGAATGAGCGTGTTCCAGGGCACCTCGATATCGGTGACGCCAAGCAGGAAGGCAACGATGGGTGCAAAGGCAAACACCATAATCAAATCGTTTACCGAGACTTGCAATAGTGTGTAGCTTTCGTCTCCCTTGGTCAGCTGCGACCAGACAAAGACCATGGCCGTACAGGGCGCGGCGCCCAACAGGATCAGGCCCGCGATATACTGCTGCGCGTCGGCAGGCTGCACGAATGGAGCAAAGACCACCTCAAAAAAGAGGACGCCAAGCGCGGCCATGGTGAAAGGCTTGATCAGCCAGTTCACCACTAGCGTAATGGCCAAGCCCTTTGGTTGGCGGAGCACACCCTTGAGGCTTGATGGGTTCACACCAATCATCATTGGGTAAACCATGGCCCAGATCAACACGGCCACGACCAGGTTCACGCTCGCAACCTCGGCCGCGGCGATGGTATCCACCACAACGGGCGCTGCGTGACCAATGGCAATACCTGCGACCATGGCCAACGCGACCCAGATGCTGAGGTATTTCTCGAAGTTGCTCATGAAAGCGCCTCCTGTTTGGAGTTGGGAGAAAGCCGCCCAGCGGTCAGCGCACTGAGCGTCACCATCACGGCTGCTGTCCCCAGGCAAGCGGCAACACCGCCCAGTTGATATGTCAGTCCAGACAGCACAGTGCCCAAAAGCCGCCCGCCTGCGTTGGCCATATAGTAGAAACCCACATCCATGGTGACGCGCTCATCCTTTGAAAAGGCAAGGATCAGATAGGAATGCAGCGAGGAATTGACAGCAAACAGCCCGCCGAAAATCAGAAGACCAATCACCAATACGCCGGTGAGCCAAAGCGCTGGCTGGCCGGCCGCCCAAACGGCCACGGCTAGGACCGCCGGCACAATTGCGAGGAGCGACGCCCATGTTCGAGCGGCGCCAACCAGTTCACGCTCGCTTCGGGATGATGCCTTCAATAGACGCGGCGTGGCGGCCTGGATTGCGCCATAAAAGATGATCCACACCGCCATAAATGTCCCGATCAGGAAAAAGGCAGCGCGGTTTCCCCCTTCGCTGCCGTCTGAGAGAACGGCATAGAAATAAACCGGAATTCCGACCACAAACCAGACGTCCCGTGCACCAAACAGGAACACTCTCGCCGCAGACAGCCAGTTGATGTTGGCTGATTTGGAGAACACCTCGGAGAATTTTGCCCCCTTCCGCCCAGTCGGCAGGCCTGGCGGCATCGTCAACACAATCGCCACAAGGATCACCGCCAGCACGACAGCCATGCCAAGGGTCGCCCAAGTGAATCCTGCCACTGCCAAGAGGCTGGCACCGAGCAAAAAGCCGACACCCTTGACCGCGTTCTTCGAACCGGTCAGCACTGCGACCCAACGAAACAAGCCGTCGCCCTCACTCGGGGCAAGTAGTTTGACGGCTGATTTAGAAGCCATCTTGGCCAGATCCTTGGCCACACCAGAGAGCCCTTGTACCGCCATGACAAATGCCACAGATGCGGTGATCTGCCAGGTTGGGTCGAGCTGTGCAAGGGCCAGCAGTGCGACCACCTGCAAGCCAAGTCCTGCATAGAGAGTAGCTGTCAGCCCGAACCGCGCGGCGATCCAGCCAGCAGATAGGTTGGTGATCATACCTGCGATCTCATACAAGACAAACAGGTAGGCCAGCTGTACAGGACTAAATCCAAGCGTATGAAAATGCAGCAGCACCAGCATGCGCAAGGCGCCGTCACTTAACATGAACGCCCAATAGGAGGCCGTGACAGCAGCATAGGCACGCAGCCCGCTTGGTGGGCTGCCGCCAATATTCGATTTGGAAGATGTCACAGGCTTTCACCCACCATCTGGGCCACATCCACCAGCCGGTGCGCATAGCCCATTTCATTGTCGTACCAAGCGTAGACTTTTACTTGGGTTCCATTCACAACCATGGTCGAAGGCGCATCAATAATCACAGACCGCGTGTCGTTGGTGTAATCTGCTGAGACCAGCGGTTTCTCCTCGTAGCCAAGGATGCCGGACAACGCGCCATCGGAGGCTGTTTTAAACAGGGCGTTCACCTCTTCAGCTGTGGTTTCGCGCTCCAGCTCGAACACGCAATCAGTGATCGAAGAGTTCAGAAGCGGGACCCTTACAGCATGGCCGTTCAACTTGCCTTGCAGCTCCGGATAAATCAATGTGATCGCCGTGGCGCTACCCGTCGTCGTAGGGATCAACGAATTCAGCGCGGAGCGCGCGCGGCGCAGGTCCTTTGCCGGGCGGTCGACGATGGTCTGGGTGTTGGTTACATCATGGATTGTGGTGATGGAGCCATGCTTGATGCCGATTTCGTCATGCAGGACCTTCACCACCGGGGCGAGACAGTTGGTCGTGCAGCTTGCGGCCGTCACGATGCGGTGGCGGTCCGGCTCATAGATGTCCTGGTTGACGCCATACACGATGTTGGCTGCATCTCCGTCCTTAACAGGAGCCGAGACCACCACTTTCTTTACCCCTGCGCTGAAATAGGGCGCCAGTTTGGCTTCAGTTTTATAAACGCCGGTACAATCTATCACCACGTCTACGCCGTCCAGAGGGAGATCCGCGATCTTGCTCTCGCTATAAAGTGGAAGATGAACGCCATTGATGGTGATGCTGTCTTCATCAAAAGCAAAATCGGCTTGCCAGCGGCCATGCACTGTGTCGAATTCCAGCAGGTGGGCGTGCATCTCGGGAGTGCCCACCGCATCGTTGATCCAGGCAATCTTTGCGCCGCTTTCCAGCAACGGCTTCAGGGCGAGTTTTCCAATTCGGCCAAGGCCGTTCACTGCGTATACTGTCATGGTCTGTCCTTTTTTTCAGGCGCCAGGTTAGAATGTCTATCGGTGCTGAAGGGCGATGTCGTCCACAGCCTTTTGGAGCGAAACGCGGTCGAGTTCGCCAATTGGCAAAGAGGCAAACGCCTGGATCCGGTTCTTCAATGAGCCGTAAGCCTGCTGAAACGAGAGGCTTTTCTCAGCGTCGGTGCCTTCGGCTTTGACAGGGTCAGGCATGCCCCAATGACCAGATATCGGCTGCCCGTCCCATGCGGGGCATTCCTCATTTGCAGCCTGATCGCAAACGGTAAAGACGAAGTCGAATTTGGGTGCGGTCTCGCCGGTAAACTCACTAATATTTTTGGCGCGCAGACTGTCGACGTCATGTCCCTTGCTGCGCAGCACGTCGAGGGCAAATGGATTGAGCTCGGACGAAGGCTTCGTACCAGCAGAATGCACATTGAAACGCGCGCCGCCGATACTGCGCAGCAGTGTTTCGGCAAAAATCGAGCGGGCAGAGTTCCCGGTACAGATAAACAGAACATTATAGCAAGGGTTTGCCAAGGATCCGTTCCTTAAGTCCGACGTGGGTTGATTGGGCAGGCACAGTTCAGGGCGACCACGGCAACAGTCAAGCAGCAGTGCGTCAAGAGTGTCTCGGATCCCCTGCATGTCAGCTTGATAATATAGCCAAGTCCCTTCTCGGGTCTGTGTCACGAGACCCGCCTGCATCAAAGCAGAGAGATACGAAGACAATGTGCTGGGCTTTACATCCAACGCAGCAGCGATCTCTCCCGCTGGTACCTGATCGGGATAGCGCCGCATCAACAGCCGAAACACTGCAAGACGTTGCGGGTGTCCGAGGATAGAGAGGCGGAGGGGAATCAATGTTTCCATATTTCGTGTTTTATCAAAATAACGATGTGCTGCAAGATCTACTTCGGGCTCGGCACAGTTTTCCAACCCTCAAGCAGCAGTGATGACGCGTTTTCGATACCACGTTGTCCTAAGGGAGCTTGAAATGGAGGCAGGGCCTTCGGTCCGCCCGTCGGTCAAACGTAACCACTAAGGTCCCCTGCCCCCAATTTTGCATTTAATTGAAGAAACGGAGAGCTGCAGCGGAGTTGCGCACGGACCGATGACGCTGGCCTTTTCAGCTCATCAGCTTTGTCGCAACTCAGACAAAAAGGCGTGAAAGAGCCCCCTGCAACGGAGTAGCTAATGGCTAAAAGCTGTTAACTTGCAGGGGGCGCTCCTTGCGCGTTTGCCCTGAGAATGTGGGGCAGGGCTTGTTCAGGCGCGAACAACGCGCAATCTCTGAAACCCTTCAGCGAAGTGAAGGCCGGGGCAAAGGGACCGGTCATGGCCCCTTTGCAGAGATCTGATGTTACGCGAAATCAAAATCCGCGCTGCTGAGACCAGCCAGGGTTGGTGCAGTACCGCTTGTACTTTGAACGGTCACGCTGGTGTCATCATCAATGACGATAACAAACCCATTTTCGATCTCATATGAGACCGCCATGATGTCTGCGAGGCTTGTGTAGCCCAAGGCACTAACGTCCAATTGGTCATTGTCTGATCCACTGGTCCCGCCAAAGTCGCGAATTGTCGTATGGCCGATCCCGGACTTGAGCACGAAGGTATCATCCCCTGCCCCGCCTGTGATTTGGTCACCACCAAGGCTCGCATAAATCATGTCGTTACCAGCGCCGCCGTCGAGATAATCTTTCCCCTCGCCGCCGCGCAATTC
>NZ_JAJDWC010000133.1 GCF_022825805.1 Phaeobacter sp. | reverse complement strand
CACCACCGCCCGCACCAAAGCGACGCGGCCGACCACCAAAAAAGGAGAAACTGATCGCAACAACCGGCTGATCACCGAGACCAGAAAGTGGGGAATTTTACTTCGCCACTTTTGGGGATTTTTGAAACGGCATTTACAGTTGCCGTCTATGGGGCCAGATGATCAGCCCGCGCCTCATCAATCCAGTCAGACAAGGCCTGCGCATCCGGAATGACAATCGCGCCGTATTTCAGTGCGATCAGCCCTTTGGCCTCCAGCTTTTTCAACGCTTTGCCCACGGACACGCGCGAGGCACCAACTGCAAGAGCCAAATCCGATTGGCTCCACTGCAACACACCCGGCTCTGGCGCGGCGGCCAGCATGTTTTGCAACACCACGGCCGTATAGGCCGGCAAAGGCAATAGGCGCAGATCATCCAACATGTTCAGCGCAATATCGAGCCGGCTCAGGGTCGCAGGCAAAGCCGCTGCTGCAATTTCAGGATGTCGCTGCATCAGCGCCAGAAAATCAGCCTTGCTGATATAGGCCAGCGTCGTCTCCCCAACGGTGACAGCAATCTGCGTGCGCTTGCGGCCAGTCAACAGCCCCATGATGCCGATGAAATGTCCCTCGCCCAATACCGCAAGAATGGTTTCACGGCCACCCGGGCTCAGACGGCCCATGCGCACACCGCCACTACGGACGATGATCAGATGCTCGACTTCGTCACCGGTGGAGAAAATGGTGCGCCCACTTTCAAAACTGCGCCGGACCTCGCAGTCCTCAATGGCCTTTTGCAGTTCGGGACCCAACAAATCGAGGAACTTAACGCTCCCATGATCCATGAATACGGTCATAAATTGATGTTCCAGTACCTTAAAAAATGGACGCTATTTCAAATGCACAATCGGGATAAACAATCAGGACCAGCTGCCAGGATGGCACAATCATTCTATCCGTGATGAGTGTTCCGTGACTGCCTGATGCCTATGCAACCGTGGGAACATATGAGCGCACCCCATACACTTCAAGATCCACATATATGGGGTCAATTGCGACATGCCGCGCGCCTTAGGCCACGCAGGGATAGTCCTACGACGCGGCCGCACTGGGCCCTGCGATCAACCTGTTAAAGACGCACCCAAGCGATGGCCATCCGGACAGCTCAAGCAATCGGGCCAATATGGCAGCGCGACACCCAGCGACCGCCTTTTACAATGATCAGATCCGCTGCAATTGGCGCTGCTGCAGACGATAGCCTTGTGGTGCGATGGTCTGGCGGAACTCCGGGTCGTGGCTGACCAGGATCAGCGCCAGGTCTAGCCCCTGCAGAATCTGCACCAAACGCGCGTAGTTTTCCGGATCCAGCGCATTCGTCGGTTCGTCCAAAATCAGCACTTCAGGCTCCATCGCCAGCACCGTCGCCAGCGTCACCAGCCGTTTTTCCCCACCCGACAGCTTGTGGGTGACCCGGTCACGCAGGTGGGTCAACCCAAGGCGGGACAGCACGGTGTCAACGATCTCCAGCGCTTCACTCTTTGATTTGCCGAGGTTCAGCGGGCCAAAGGCCACGTCCTCCGCCACGGTTGGGCAAAACAGCTGGTCGTCGGCATCCTGAAACACCAATCCGACGCGTCGGCGGACCTCAACAAAATCGGCCTCGCATTGGCGCGGCTGATCAAAGGCAACGACAGTCCCCTCGATTGGCACCAACAATCCCATGATCAGTTTCAACAGGGTCGATTTCCCGGCCCCATTGGGTCCAACAATGGACAGCCGTTCGCCCGACTCAAGCCGGAAATCTGCGCCCTCCAGAACCGGATCCAGACCAGGATAGGCAAAGCCGATATCACGCAGTTCAATAAGCGCCATGTGCAACCTCAACCAGGATCAATGCCAGCAGAACACAGCCCATCACCACGGCAAACGCCAGGTCGGCGCGCCGCAGCCGGAACTCCTCCAGCAGGACAAGCCGACCAGTGAAACCCCGGCATTTCATCGCGGCCAGAATACGTTCAGAACGTTCAATCGCACGCACCAACATCATCCCCACCAAATAGCCAAAGCTGCGATAGGTGTGCCAATTGGTGCCGGGGCGAAACCCCCGCAATTTCATCGCAATACGCAGACGCTGATACTCTTCGCGCAGCACATCGATATAGCGGATGGTGAACATCAACAGATGCACCAGGCTGGCAGGCACTTTCAGCGAAAACAGCGCATGGCCCAGCGTGACGGGTTCCATGGATCCAACCAATGTCATCACCGCAAGGATCACGGCATTCGCGGTCAGGCCAATCTCAACAGCGCGCAGCACCCCTTCCCAACTGGCCTGCAGCCCCCAGAGGCTGAAAATCGGCGTCCCCGGCATGGTGAAAGGCAGCAGCACCAACATGAAGATGATAAAACTGTCCATCATCAACATGCGTTTCAGTGTTTGACGAAGCGCAAGTCCCGACAGCCCCAGCAGAGCCAAGGACACCACCAGCGACGCCGCAAGCGCCCAAAGCGTGTCAAAGGCCACAACCGTGACGGCAAAGACCACAGCCGCGCAGATCCGCAGCCGCGGGTCGAGGCCCACCAGAACCTGCCGCAACGGGCGGCGGTCCGCCAGCGGATCGGGGGATGGGCTGTCGCGCTCCGTCAACACATAGACCATGGCCTTACCCCTCCAACTTGCGCCGCGCGGCAAGATAGAAACCGACACCAAACAGCCCAAAGATATAGCCAATCCCGCCGAGGATCGATTGCAGGTCAGAGCTGTTGCGATAGGCGGTCAATTCTTGGCGCAGGGGGCGCAACTCCGTGCGCAGCATGGTGGCGATTTCCGCCCTTGCCTGATCCGACAGGCCCGCCGCAGACGCGCTCGCATTGAGGGTGGCTGATGTCTGCCCCGTGGTCACAGGCGCGCTCTTCGGCGCGGTCCCGAGGATCAGGGCAACCTCATCAGCGGCCATCGTGACCTCTGCCAGATGCCCCGCTCCCAGATCACCGCGAAACACATGGGTCACCGGCTGCTCAGGGGTGAACAAGAAAAAACCATCTGCATCGGTGCGTGTCTCGCCCAGCTTGGCCCCGGCATCATCAAACACCTCGATCAGCAGATCCCCAGCCATATCGCCGTTGGAAAACCCAACCTCGCCCTCGATTGCCTGCCCCGAGGGGAACACCGAGGTAATGACATTGTGGGCCAACGCCACAGACGGCAACAGACTGGCCAATGCCAAACAGATCACACGCAACATCATGCCAATCGTCCTTTGACGTCAATGAACAGTTCCGGTTTGACCCGACGGGCGAGGAAAATCGCAGCGCCTGTCAAAACGGCTTCGATCCCCATCACCGGAATATGGGCAAAGAAAACCAGTTTCGCCGCCACAACAAATTCGTCGCCCGACAGCATCAGCGAAAAGGCCACGGCCAGCGTGGTTGCCGCAATCGCCAGCCCCCCACCAATACCGCCCCAGATCGCACCGTAAAGCGGCGATCCCCGGGCCAGCAGCGGACGGATCGCCATACCAACCAAAACCGCGGGCAACGCGATGTTCACCGTATTGACCCCGAGCACGGTTAAGCCGCCAAAGCCAAAGAACACCGCCTGCAATAGCAGCCCGACGAACAGCGCCGGAAAAGCCGCCCACCCCAGCACCAATCCCGCAAGCCCATTGAGGATCAGATGCACGGAACTGGGCCCGATGGGCACATGGATCAAAGAGGCCACAAAAAAGCTCGCAGACAGGACACCTGCCGCTGGAATACGTTCCAACGGCAGGCTGCGCAGGCCCAAAGCCAGGCCACCGACGGCAGCAACAGCCCCGCCGATCACCACTGGATTGGACAATGCGCCATCAACGATATGCATCAGCCGCGGCTCACTTCAGATCCGTCGCGTCGATCCAGATCACCGCGTCCTGGCTCAGCTCTTTGCCATTGTGCGCGGTTGCAGGGCCGGAACCAAGCGCAGCAAATCCCCAATACCCAGCCTTCGGAATGCCAAAGCTGAACACGCCATTCTCATCCGCGATGGCAACGATGGCCCCGCCGGGCATTTCGCCAACAGTCGGATCGGTGGTGGAGAACTGCTCCAGATCCGGTTCGGAGGCCATATATTCGATTTCGATCTCCGCACCCGGCACCGGCTCACCATTGGCCAGCACCTGACCGGAGAAGGTGGAGCCGACAATCACATTATAAGGCTTGTTCAGCGGCAGAATTTCTGTGGCCAGGCCAACCGGCTTGTCCCAGTCGGTGGGCAGCGTGTTGCGGTTCAGCACAGATTTGGTGATCTGCTGGATGTAGATGTCCTCGCTCTCCTCATAGTAGGGCGTGGGCACCGTCACCACGACGTAGTCGCCCGAGCGCTTGACCGGGACAGAAGCGGTAAAGGCCGCTGCCTCGTTTTCAGCGCCCTTGAAGGTCGCAGGCGCGACGCGATCCATCAGATCGGTCTTTTCGCCATTGTGGATCATGTAAAACTCTTCGGGCGTTCCCATATCCATGGCGTGGCCATTGGCCATCGGGTGCCAGAAGATCAATCCAACCGGCACATCGCCCGGACGCTCAATCAGCGAGTTTTCGGTGTAGTGCAGCAGAAAATGCGCAGAGGCCGCAATTGGGCTCAGCAAAGTGGTCGAGAGTGCCAGCAATGCGGCAGTTTTATTCAAAGTCATGTCGTCCTCATTCGACATCGCAGGTTGCCCTGCAATCAGGAATGAACAACGGGGAGTAATGGCGCGGATCCGTAACAATGCCGTGCCAGACGCTCACCCCGGCGTCCGGTGAAATGGGCATCGCACAGCGTGCCCAGCGTCCGGCAGGTCTCCTGACTCGCGGGTCTTTGCTCAGCTGGCCTTCCCGGGACATCCCAGTGGCATCAATCAGCATCGCTCGCCGCTCACAGTTGCGGGGGCAGTTACGGAATTGGTCCCTTTTGGGTACGCCTCACCGTATTCCCTATTGCTTTCACCAGGTCTCGAAACGCCGGTGAAACCGAATGCCGTTTCGGAATGACAAACCGCTGTTTTCAAGTCAAGCGTTTCTCTGCCGCCGCCCGAAATCGGACAGAAAGACGACATCCAACAGCCGAATGCGACCCAAGACTGTGCCTGTCCCTGCCCTAGGCCCGCTGCGAGCCGGCGCAGTCATCACGCCGACACCGGGACGTCGCCGTAACATCGCCAGAGCACCGAACCAAAGTCCGGGACATCAAAGGCCCCTCCACATCGCCAAATGCCAGTGACCCGCATCCAAATCGGTCACCGGTCTGATCCGAGGGTAAATTCGCGCCGCATTCTTAAACTCATGTTCACTATTGTCATGAAACTTAGGCCCCGGATCTCCCGTAAGCCGCTTGGTTTGCGGGGCTGGGCGTGTGGACAACTTCCCTGAACACCCCTCGATCAGGATTTTTCATCATACCAATCATACAGTTACCACCCGCAGCTTATGTGGAAAAGCGCCGTGATGAACAGCCGGGGTCAAGCCGAGTATCAATTTAAATTTAATTTTATCAGTTGGTTACGCAGCAGATTGAAAAAACGAGCCCTGTGGATAACCCAGGGGAAAAGCCAAAAACGCGAAAACCACTTAAATCAATCTAAGGATGTGCGCGAAAATTCGGCGTGCATGCTGATTTATTGATAAAGTGCAACTAGGCAGCACACCTATAAATTCCTTATCATTCGTATTGGCTTGTGCTTCATTTCCAGCAAAACAACATGCTGGGGTGTGAAAATGGCGCGTTCGGACATGAGCGATCTGGAGTGGGAGTTCATCAAGGCAGTCTTGC
>NZ_JAJDWC010000108.1 GCF_022825805.1 Phaeobacter sp. | reverse complement strand
CACCACCGCCCGCACCAAAGCGACGCGGCCGACCACCAAAAAAGGAGAAACTGATCGCAACAACCGGCTGATCACCGAGACCAGAAAGTGGGGAATTTTACTTCGCCACTTTTGGGGATTTTTGAAACGGCATTTACATGCACAAGCTGATTGGACAGTTCCGCTTCGCGTTGCTGCAGGTATGTGATGGCCTGATCCCGCGTTTCTTCCGCCTCGTGCAGCTCTTGGCTCATCCGGTCCAGATCCGCGACATCGCTTTGTTTCACACGGGTGAAACGATGCACCAGCCAATTGGCAAACCACCCCATGATGAATGCGACAAACAGGATGATGGCGGTTGTGATAATGAACTCTGCTCTGTTCATTGACCTGATGTCTCCTCGCTGGTGTCCCCATCTGATGCCGGTTGAGCGGCGGCAGCGTCAAGAGTGGTTTCGCTATTGGTGTCGTCGCTCTCTGGCCGGGTCAGGCGGAACTCAATCCGCCGATTGGCCTCGCGACCTTCTTCGGTGTCATTGCTGGCGATGGGTTTGGTTTCGCCATAGCCTTTGACGGAAAAGCTGCTGGTGACAATCCGGCGGCTGCGCAACTCGTTCATCACAGATTGGGCCCGGGCCTGGCTCAGGTTTTGGTTCATCTCTTCGCGCCCCTGGCTGTCCGTATGCCCCTGGATTTCCAGGCGCACGCCGTCGCAGCGTGCCAGAATATCTGCGATCTGATCCAGAATATCCTGGCTGTCGGCCGCCACCGTTGCCGAGCCGGGCTCAAAGGTGATCTTTGCAACAGATTGCACCTCTGCCAGTTCCAGCTCACATTGCTCCGGCGACATGGATTTGTCTTCGGGCTCTGGTGGTTTTTCATACGTGATATCAAGATCATAGGTCTTGGTTTCACCCAGCTTGGCGGACAGCAGCTTTGCGATCTCGCTGGGGGCACCTTCGTTGTAGCTCATGCCGCGCAACTGCAGTCTATCTGTCGTCACGGACAAGGCCCCACGTTCGAGGAAGGACAGAGCCTCCAGGCCAGCAAGCACGCGCAGCGGCCAGTCGCCCGGCAGATCATCGACCACCCGTGTGGCGCTGTGCACGGCTGCGGATCCAAACCGGGCCTTGGCGTAGCTGGTGGCGATATCTCGCATACTGTCATCTGAAACCCGTCCGCGCAGTTGGATCTGGCCTTCTGGGCTCAGCGTGGCGGAGAACTCTGCCAGATCCGTGCTGGCGACGGTTTCTGGTTCGGGCAGAATGGCATGAACCGCGAAAACCCGTGGCAGCGCGCTTTCCAGTTCGCCAACCACCCTATCGAACCGGGTCGGAGGTGTGGCTTCGGTCGCCACCAATGTCATATCCGCATTGGATAGGGTCATCGACCCGCCGCCCAGCTCTGCCAGAGCGGCCAGCCCCAGCTCAGATGCTCGTGCCCAGTTTGGGGAGGGCACGCCCATGCCAATGACGCAATCCACGGTGCCATCGAACCCAGCCTCGCGCGCTGCCTGCAAGATGCGATCGCGGCTGCGTTCGCTTTCTGCAGAACAGGCATCAAACCGGCCGCCGGTGTCGTCCAGGCTGTAGCGCAATGTGAAGGGGGTGATGACGGGACGCGGGGCCGCAATGTCGAGCGAAAGGCGCAATCCCACCGGCGCCATACGATTGAGCCGGGCCTCGAGGCGCTCCTTGTCAGCAACGCTATCGGCGATAGCGGTGATCGTGACCTGTTGTGCCTCGACCGAGATCTTGGAACGAGGCAGCAGGCTCAGCGCTTCAAGCGCATAATCAACGGCCTCCATCCATCCATCCGGAGCGGTGTAATTGGCCGTTTCCAAAAGATCCGCAACCTGATCGGCGCCAGCAATATCGTCAAGCTGCTCGATGACCGCATCCTTATCGGTCATGCGCGGGATCAGCCCGATGATGGACACACCACTGTCGTTGCGCAAGATTTCCGCCGAAAACCGCGGCGGAGCGATGCCCTTGGAGGGGGTGATCTCCATCTCATCGATGATCCGCGCGGCATCCACGACGCCACCAACCTGCGAAATAACGGCAAAGCGGGTTGCCTCGTCCGGGGCGGTGCCTGACAGAACCACCTTTAGCCCGTCCGCCGTGACCTCTGCCCAGGGAAAACCGGATCTGTCCAACGATTGCCGCACGGCTTTTTCGCTCCCCGCTTCGACCCCTCTGACCGCAAATCCCGCCACCACCAGACAGAGCGCTGCAGCGCCGGTAAAGGTGAGGCCGGTGATCAGGATCGAGGACAGACGCATATTCGGGCGGATCTCCGTTGGTCTGCCATGTCACAAGGTGTTGCGACACAGCGTTGACCTGTCTTACAGGCGCACTGGCGTGGGTTCAATCATGCCAACAAGGCGGCAGAAAAGAAGATGAGCGGAATCAAGCCGGTGTCGCGGTTGAGTCGGAAAAGCTGCAACAACCTTTCGCCGTTCTCATCGTCAAAAGCGCGCAGTTGCCAGGTCATATGCCAGCCCATGGCCCAGGGCGCGGCGAGGGCCAGGACCAGCGCAAGGATTGAGCCGTTCGGCTGCACTGCCATGATAATCGCCAGCGCCATCAGGCTTACGGTGGCAACGATAAACCGACGCAACCACATCGGGGTGTCCCGCCCGAACAATCGTGCGGTGGATTTCACGCCGATCAACGCATCATCTTCGGTGTCTTGATGCGCATAAATCGTATCGTAGAACAGCGTCCAGGCGATCCCAGCCAGATACAGCAGCACCGCTGGCCAGTTCAGCGTGCCGGTATGGGCGACCCAGGCCAGCATGGCTCCCCAGTTGAACGCAAGACCAAGAAAGACCTGTGGCCACCAGGTGAAGCGTTTTGCAAAGGGATAGATGGCCACCGGAAACAGGGCTAGGATACCCATGGCGATTGCTGCCTGGTTGAAGGTCAGCAAAATGCCAAACGACAACACTGCCTGCGCAATCATCCAAGCTACAGCACCTTTGACAGAGACCTGCCCCGAGGGGATCGGGCGGGATCTGGTGCGTTCTACCTGACCGTCAAAATTGCGATCCGTGATGTCGTTCCAGGTGCAGCCCGCTCCACGCATCAGCCAGGACCCAGCCGCACAGGCAAAGGCGATCCACAAATCGCCCCAACGCGGACTGCCATCCCAGAGGATGGCAAGTGCCAAACCCCACCAACAGGGGATCAACAGCAGCCATGTTCCGATCGGGCGATCCGCACGGCTCAGCCGCAGATAGGGACGGCTCCATTCCGGTGCGCGCCGATCAACCCAATTGCCTTTGACCGCATCTGCGACCTGTCCGTCTGGTGTTGGCGTCCCGCCTTGCATATGTATGCCTCATGAGTGCAAAGATCAGACTGTATGTAGAGCACCCGCTAGGGGCAGGGCAATCGGTTCCTCTGGATCGCGATCAGGCCCATTATCTTTTTGGCGTGATGCGGCAAGCCGTCGGTGGACAAGTGTCGCTGTTCAACGGCCGTGACGGGGAATGGCGCGCTGACATTGTGGAGGCCGGAAAACGCCAGGGCCTGTTGCAATGCCAGGACCAGACCAAGCCCTTGATGTTGCCGCCGGACCTGTGGCTGGTCTTTGCGCCAATCAAGAAAGCGCGCACAGACTTCATCGTGGAAAAGGCTGCGGAAATGGGGGCGGCACGGATTTTGCCCGTCCAGACCGCGTTCACCAATTCGGACCGCATACGCCGCGATCGTCTGCAGGCTCATGCGGTGGAAGCGGCAGAGCAATGTGGCGGCACCTATGTTCCCGAAGTCGCAGAGCTGCAAAAACTGTCGCGCGTTTTGGATCATTGGCCGCAGGACCGACAGCTGATGTTCTGCGACGAGGCCGAGGTCGGCGCAGCGCTGGCGCTTACGACGGGCGGAGGAACCGGGGCGCCTTGGGCCATCGTTATCGGGCCGGAAGGTGGGTTTTCTGAGTCCGAACGCAAGCGATTGCACGCCTTGCCGCAGTCCCATGTTGTCAGTCTTGGCCCGCGGATTTTGCGTGCGGATACCGCAGTGGTCGCCGCCTTGACCCTCTGGCAGCAATGCCATGGGGATTGGAGATGATCTGGCGTCCCGCCACCGCAGATGATCTGAACGACATCACCGACTTTCTCTACCGTCATGTGGCCAGCTCCATGTTTTTGCTGCGCAATCTGCGGGATCATGGTCTTGACGGTACCGCAGGCAAAGCGATGCGGATGTGGTTGCGTGGCAGTGCCTTCGACGGGGTCGTTGGGTTGACAAACGAGGGGATGCTCCTGGTCCAGGCGCCGCAGGCAACTGCCCAGGACTGGGCGGATCTGCAACGTGCTGTGGTGGCGCCGTACTGTGGCACGGCGCAGTTGGGGGTACTGGGCGAGACCGAACAGCTGCGACGCTATCTGTCTGCCGCAGGGCTGGGGCATCGTGCAACTCGGTTGAACCGGGATGAACCCGGCTTGGCGCTCACACTGTCGGATCTACAGACCAGCTGCCTATCGCGCCCGGCGCTTGCAAATGCGGTGTTATATCCGATTGTTGCCGCACCCCGGCCCATGTTGGTGCAATGGCGCGCGGCCTATCATCAGGAGATACTGGGCACCCCCGCGACGGAAGCCGTGGCGGTGGCAGGCACCGATATCGATGGTTATCTTTTGCGCGACAGCCATCGCATCCTGATGGTGGACGGCGATTGGGTGGCAATGACCGGGTTCAACGCCAGGCTGCCGGGTGTCGTCCAGATCGGTGGCGTTTATACACCGCCGCCGCTTCGCGGTCAGGGCTACGCCCGCGCCGCTCTTGCGCTGCATCTGCAGGAGGCCGCTGCCGAGGGGGTGACCCAGGCCGTGTTGTTTGCAGCGGGGGAGGCCGCGGTTCGCGCATATCGGGGAATTGGCTTTCACGATATAGAGGGATATTCTCTGGTCCTGTTTGATCCGGCTGCTGCGCCATCTGCAAGGAACCCTGTGACATGAGTTTCATCCGCCCCGAAGCCAAAGAAACCCTGTGGCGTTTGCGCGAATTGATTCTCGCCGGGGCCTTGGCCTTGCTTGGGTTCAGCTGGGCTTTGGGATCTTTTGGCTTCATCGCCATCACGGGCTGGGCGCTGGTTTTGATTTCTGTGGTCGTGGCCATTGTGGGCGCGCAGCGGCTGCGGTTTCGCCTTGGTGTTGGTGGGCCGGGCATTGTTCAGGTGGACGAGGGGCAGATCGCTTATTTTGGTCCCCTTACCGGCGGCGGCATTGCTTTGTCGGAATTGGAGCGTCTGACCCTGGATCACTCGGCGAAACCTGCGCATTGGTTGTTGGAACAACCGGGGCAGGGCATCCTGGCCATCCCAGTCAACGCCACCAACAGTGATGCGCTGTTTGATGCCTTCGCATCGCTTCCGGGTTTGCGGATGGAACGGATGTTGGCCGAATTGCGCGGCAGCGGTATTCACCAGGTCGTGATCTGGGAGCGCGCATCAACCCGATCCCCCCAGCAAAGGCTGCATTGACACTGGTGGAAATTGCGACCACCACTGACATCCTGATACGGATAACTTCACGGAGAGCCCCAGATGTCTATCCCTCAATCCGGTGGCGGGCCAATCGAACGGCATGAGCAACTGGCCGAATACCTCGCATCGGGGTGCAAACCGCGCGATCAATGGCGCATCGGCACAGAGCACGAGAAATTCGGCTACTGCAAAGACACTCTCAAACCGCTGCCATTTGACGGAGAGCGCTCCATCGTCGCGGTGCTGTCCGGGCTGCGCGACCGGCACGGTTGGGCAGAGGTCCGTGAAGCAGGCCAGCTGATCGGGTTGGAAAAAGATGGCGCCAATGTCTCACTGGAACCCGGCGGCGCGCTGGAACTGTCCGGAGCACCGTTGGAGACGATCCATGAAACCTGCGATGAGGTGAACACCCATCTGCGGGAAGTCAAAGATATCGCTGATGAAATCGGGGTCGGCTTCATCGGTCTTGGCGCGGCGCCCATCTGGTCTCATGATGAAATGCCGCTGATGCCGAAGGGCCGCTATAAGCTGATGGATGCTTATATGGGCAAGGTCGGCACCATGGGCCGTACCATGATGCGCCGGACCTGCACGGTTCAGGTGAACCTTGATTTCGGGTCCGAAGCGGACATGGTTCAAAAAATGCGCGTGGCTATCGCGTTGCAGCCGGTGGCGACTGCGTTGTTTGCGAATTCACCGTTCCTCGACGGGCAGCCGAACAATCATAAATCATGGCGCTCGCGGGTTTGGCGGGATCTGGATGCTGACCGAACAGGCATGGTGCCGTTTGTCTTCGACGAGGGCTTTGGCTTTGAACGTTGGGTGGAGTACGCGCTCGATGTGCCGATGTATTTTGTCTACCGGGACGGTCGTTATATCGACGCTTTGGGGATGTCCTTCCGCGACTTCCTGAAAGGGGAACTGCCCGCGCTGCCCGGCGAAACGCCGACGCTCAGCGATTGGGCTGATCACCTGACAACGGCCTTCCCCGAGGCACGGATCAAGAAATATATGGAAATGCGCGGCGCTGACGGGGGGCCTTGGCGGCGCCTTTGTGCCTTGCCCGCGTTTTGGGTCGGGTTGATGTATGATCAATCCAGCTTGGACGCCGCCTGGGATCTGGTGAAGGGCTGGGACAGCGAAACCCGCGACGCCCTGCGTATTGCCGCGTCCGAACAGGGGCTGCAGGCGCAGGTCGGACCACTCAACATGCACGAAATCGCGCGAGAGGTCGTCGCCATTTCTGAGGCAGGCCTGAAAGCTCGGGCCCGTGCGGGCGCAGGCGGATTGGTGCCTGATGAAACCCACTTCCTCAATGCCCTCAAGGAGAGCATCGAAACCGGCACAGTGCCAGCAGATGAGCTGCTGGATCGATACAATAGCGACTGGAACGGGGATCTGAGCAAGATCTACGCCGACTACAGCTATTGAGCATCACATCATCGCAAAGATCAAAAGGGCGCCGTTGAGCGCCCTTTTTTCATGCTGCCGCGGATCACCATCTTGCTGTATCTGGGTAGCCGCGGCGACCTGGTGTCGTATCGAGGGATGATCCACTGGGACGTCATGCAGACATGCAAACGGCGGCCGGAGATCCCGCCGCCGTTCAGGTTTGGAGACACGGATGCCAAATGGCTCCGGTTTACTGTTCCAGCAGCTCCGCTGGGGTTTTGCTTTCAATGTCTTCCCAGTTCACGTCGGCTTTTTCGATGAAGCCCGGGATGTCCTTGGACCAGCGTTCCTGAATGTCGGCAGACAGGTTCAGGTAGAGAACATTGTCGACGATTTTCCACTGGTTCGGATCGCCATCGAACTTGAAGCCCATGGCCGCACCAAAGGCGCAGTAGCCGCCGTAAGCCGGGATGTAGGCTTCTGGTGTGGCTTCAAACAGAGCTTTGTTTTCTTCGCTGGCGAACCAGTAGGTCGCGTCATCATAGGTTGCGGTGACCTTGTAGGAGCCTTTGGTCGGCGCGCCTTCGTTGAAGTAGGCCACTGGGTCAAAGCCCTGCATGGCGAGACCGGTCGAAGATGCGTTGACGTCAACGCCAGCAGCCAGAGCCGAAGTGGCCAGAGCAACGGAGAGGGCGATGCCGCCCAGGAAGGATTTTGCAGATGTCATAGGTCTAAGCCTTTCGATGTGTCGGGCGCAGCGCGCCCTGTGTTTGGTTTGATAACTCTGTTCGTGCTCAAATGCGGTTGTTCAAAATCAGGCCGTTTTGGCCATGAATTGCAGTTGGGGATTTTCTCGCTCACATTCAAAACAACAGATTTTGAATGCGCAGAAATGCACATTCGACCTGCATTCCTGCCGATCCACATCTGCGTGAACAAAAAAGCCCCACCACAAAGGGTGAGGCTTTTCAGTGTTTTAGGGTGTTGGCGGCCAGGCTGCTATTTCTGGCCAATCCGTGGTTCTGTGCCGCTGCGCAAACGAGAAATATTTTCTTTGTGCCGCCATAGGATCACCGCGGCCAGAGCGGCCGCCAGCGCAGTTGCCATCGGCGCGCCAAGCAGCAGGCACCAAAGAGGGGCGGCCACAGCGGACACCAAGGCCCCCATGGATGAAATCCGACTGATATAAGCTGCCGCCAACCAGGTCAGGCAACAGGCCACACCAACCGGCCAGGCTAGCGCCAGGATCAGACCGAGGAAGGTCGCCACGCCCTTGCCCCCTTTGAACGCCAGCCAGATCGGAAAGCAGTGGCCAACAAAGGCAGCAAAGCCGGCAATCTGCGCGGCGTCCTCTCCGACCAGACTGCGGGCGAGCAGAACAGCAACCGCGCCCTTGCCGCCGTCCAGCAGCAGGGTCAATGCCGCCGCAGGTTTGGAGCCAGTGCGCAATACATTGGTGGTTCCGATATTGCCGGACCCAATCTGACGCAGATTGCCCAGTCCCATCACCTTGGTCAGGATCAAACCAAACGGAATAGATCCGAGCCCGTAGCCAACAACAGCCCAGAGCAGCAGAACAACGATCGAAGAGTCAATTGGTGGCATCAGTCCCTCCGATAGACGGGGATGCCCGCCACATATGTTGACAGCACCCGCCCCTGCATCCTCTGCCCATCAAACGGGGTGTTCTGGGATTTCGACTGCAGCGCAAAACGATCCATCACAAACGGGCTGTCAGGATCAAACAGCACCAGATCGGCGGGCGCGTCAGCTGCCATGCGGCCGCAAGCGAGCCCAAGCCGTTTGGCCGGATTGAGCGACAATGCCCGGAACAGCGTCGGCAAATCCAGCTGTTCACTGTGATAGAGCCGGAGTGCCGCTGGCAGCAAGGTTTCCATCGCAACAGCGCCTGCTGCGGCTTCTTCGAATGGCAGACGTTTGCTTTCTTCGTCCTGCGGCGTGTGCATGGATGAAATCACATCGATCAGGCCACTACGCACGGCGTCGATCACGGCCTGACGGTCATCTTCCGAGCGCAGGGGCGGTTTGACCTTGAAGAAGGTCCGGTAATCCGCAACGTCCAGTTCATTCAGCGTCAGGTGGTGGATCGATGTGCCCGCCGTGATATCCAGCCCATTCGCCTTGGCCCGCTCCAGCGCAGGCAAGGCGCGGGCGGTAGTGATCTGATCGGCGTGGTATTTGGCGCCGGTCATCTCCAGCAGCGCGATATCGCGATCCAATCCCATGCGTTCTGCCATCGGGGTGACGGCGGGTAGGCCGCGCAGCGCGGCAAACTTCCCAGATGTCGCAGCAGCCCCCTGGCTCAACCCTGGCTCTTGGGGGTGGGCGATCACCAAAGCGCCGCAGCTGCGCGCATAGGTGAAAGCGCGGGACAGGACCTTGGTGTCAGTGACCACATGATCACAATCACTGAAGGCAACGGCCCCTGCATCCATCAAGAACCCAATCTCTGTCATCTCCCGCCCGTTGCGCCCTTTCGTTAGGGCCGCAATGGGCAAGACGTTGACAGGTGCGTCCGCCTGTGCGCGGCGGGTGACAAACTCCAGGGTTTCTGGGCTGTCGATGGTTGGTGTGGTGTCAGGGCGCGTCACCATGGTGGTTACCCCGCCTGCGGCAGCCGCCAAACCCGCTGATTTGAAGCTCTCTTTGTGCCGTTCGCCGGGTTCGCAGACCTTGACGCCAATATCAACTATGCCGGGTGCAATGCACTTCCCGCCACAGTCTATAATAGTAACGTCTGCTGACCCAATGTTTCGCGTGCGAAACAATTGGTCAGGGTCTGTGACGTTGTAGTCCACCGCCGCAATCAAACCGTTCTGCACCAAGACAGCGCCCTGACGGTCGGTACCCGCCTCCGGATCAATTACGCGAGCGTTGGTGAATAAGGTAGTTGTTTGGGTCATTTAAAGGATGCCTCTCAGGCTTGGCGCAGCGCACATACCGCGTCGTCGGGAGCGGGGAGATCGTTGAAGGCGACGGATGGATCAGAGCTCATCTGCGGGCCTCCTCGATCGTTGCAATGGTGGCCGCAGGTTCGGACTGGTATTTGATCAGATGTTTGTTCCCGTCACGGGTAACGATCTGCACGGTGCTGCCCAGCTTGTTCAGCTCGGCCACATCTGCGACCGAGATCTGTTGCTGATCCGGGCCTTTGATGGTGGTGCCGCTCAATGTCCAAACCCGGGCCATCTCCTCCGACCGCAGATATGTACCGCGCAGGCCAATGGCCAGCAGCCCGCCGATGGCGCCTGTCCAGACATGGGGATTACCCATTGCCCAAAGCAGGACCATTGCAGCAATCATTGCACCCGCCGCCAGCCAGGCGTGGCTGCGCCAATAGGCATTTTGATCAGGAGGGAAGGAGGTTTCGGTCATGTTATTTGGCCAACCAGTAAACAATCAGCAGGATCACAGCCATCACCCCGGAAAAGACACTCGCGCCAATGCGCCTGGCCCGTGATCTGGCCGATCGGGGGGAGGGGCGCGGCGCGGAATAGGGTTTTGCGCTTTCCGGAGGGGTCGCGGCCGCTGCGAGATCGCGGGCCCAGTCGGCGCCAGCCTCCCGGTATAGGCCAACAAAGCGGATCTGGTTCGCGGGCGTCAGACGGGTTTTGCGCCCCCGCAACGCACGCGAACGGATCAGCAGCACATAGCCAGTAATCGACTTGAGTTCTGCAGCGTCTGCGTCGAGCTGTTCTTGCGTGATGCCGCAGCCGTCGCGGAGATAGCCTACCAGGCCGAGCTCTTCGAGGTCGGTGACCGGGAAAATTTCCACATGGTCGAGATCGATTTCTTCCACCCCGAGAATCTGGGCCAGCGCACCGGGTTCGCGCAGAAATCGAACATGTTCGTGCCCCATCTCCAGATCGAACACCCGGATGGTGCGTTGTTCACCGGCTGGCACCAGCAATGGGGAAGGGGCGGGGACCATCATCGGTTCACACGGCACCGTCTGCTTCACGGCTGGCGCGCAGGTTGCGGGCCAGAAGGTCCATCGCCGCCATGCGCACAGCGACCCCCATTTCGACCTGTTCCTGGATGACCGATCGGTTGATGTCATCGGCGATGGTGCCATCAATTTCGACACCTCGGTTCATTGGTCCTGGGTGCATGACGATGGCGTCGGGTTTTGCCAGCGCCAGCTTCTCCGCGTCCAGACCATAGCGGTGGTAGTATTCCCGCTCCGAAGGGATAAAGCCGCCGTCCATCCGCTCTTTTTGCAGCCGAAGCATCATCACCACATCGACGTCTTTGAGACCTTCGCGCATGTCATCATAGATCTCGGCGCCGAACTCGGCGAACTGACTGGGGACAAGCGTCGGCGGGCCGATGAGACGAATGCGGTTTTCCATTTTGCCCAGCAGGATCAGGTTTGAACGCGCCACGCGCGAGTGGGCAATATCGCCACAAATCGCAATGTTCAGCCGGTGCAAACGCCCCTTGGCCCGGCGGATGGTCAGCGCATCAAGCAACGCCTGCGTCGGGTGCTCGTGGCGGCCATCGCCTGCATTCAAAACGGCGCAGTTGACCTTTTGCGCCAGCAGATCCACCGCGCCCGAATGCGGGTGACGCACCACCAACAGATCCGGGTGCATCGCGTTCAGGGTCATGGCCGTATCGATCAGGGTTTCGCCTTTTTTGATCGATGACGCCTGCATCGCCATGTTCATGACATCGGCGCCCAATCGTTTGCCTGCCAACTCAAAACTGGCCTGCGTGCGGGTGGAGTTCTCAAAGAACATGTTCACCTGGGTCAGGCCCTGCAGCGCGTCGGCGTGTTTTGTGGGGCGGCGGTTCAGATCGACATAGCTGTCTGCGAGATCTAAAATGGCCGTGATTTCATGGGGGCGCAGCGGCTCAATGCCCAGAAGATGCCGTTGATTGAAAGACATCGGATCAAACGCTGTAGGGGCGTGTGGCATGGCTGGGCTCCGCTCTGTTTGGCGTTCTTATAGGCAGGCCGCCCGGCTGCGGCAAGCGGCGTGGCCCGGCGCGACATCACGGCATGTACGGCAGGTATTTCGGTTCGCTGACTGGCAGGTTAATCTGCGGCATGGAATCGGGATTGGACTATCACAGCGCACGCGCGCTTTTGGCCTGGCAGATCGAGCTGGGCGCGACAGATGCGATCTGTGATGCGCCGGTCAACCGGTATGAGCTGGAAGCGCGCCAGCCCAAGCCAGCTGCGCCTCAGGCAGAGGCCACGCCACCCCGACCCAAAGAGGTCGATCCTGTCGAGGTTGCCGCCCGCGCGGCTGCCGCTGCCACAGATCTTGCTGGGTTGAAAGCTGCGCTTGCCGGGTTTGAACATTGCGAATTGAAACGCGGGGCGCGTAATCTGGTGTTCAGCGATGGCCGCCCTGGCGCCCGTGTCATGGTCATCGGTGAAGCGCCCGGCCGAGACGAAGATCTCGCAGGTCGGCCATTTGTGGGCAAGGCCGGCCAACTGTTGGACCGGATGCTGGCCGCAATCGGCCTGTCGCGCCAGGACAACGTTTATATCACCAATGTGCTGCCGTGGCGCCCCCCGCAGAACCGTGACCCGCTGCCTGCAGAAATGGCGATGATGAAACCGTTTCTGGAGCGCCATGTGGCGCTGGCTCAGCCGGATCTGCTCATTGCGATGGGTAATTTCAGCTGTGAGGCGCTGTTGGGCAAACGGGGGATCACCCGGCTGCGTGGGACCTGGACCGAAGCGATGGGCAAACCCGTGATGCCTATGTTTCACCCAGCCTTTCTGTTGCGCCAGCCGGTGCAAAAACGTGCGGCTTGGTCGGATCTGCTCGATGTGAAGGCCCGGCTGGACGGCCAATAACTTGCGGCTCGCGCAATCCAGCAGCGAAGCCCCATTCCCGATTTTTTGCTGTGAAAGATGACGACATGTCCCGAATTGATGACAACAAAGAGTTTATTCCTGTGCGCATCGCGGTGTTGACCGTGTCAGACAGCCGCACATTGGAAGAGGATCGCTCGGGCCAGGTTCTGGTGGATCGGTTGACAGCGGCTGGCCACGTGCTGGCAGACCGCCAGATCCTGCCGGATGAACGTGGGCAGATTGCAGACCAACTGCGTGCGTGGGTGGCAGACGATGGTGTGGATGTTGTGATTTCCACGGGTGGCACCGGGTTGACAGGCCGTGATGTGACGGTCGAAGCCCACCGTGATGTCTACGAAAAGGAGATCGATGCGTTCGGCACCGTGTTCACCATCGTGTCGATACAGAAAATCGGGACCTCAGCGATTCAATCCCGTGCGACAGGTGGCGTTGCGGGCGGGACCTATCTGTTCGCTCTGCCCGGCAGCCCAGGCGCCTGCAAGGATGGGTGGGACGAGATCCTGGCCAAGCAGCTGGACTATCGGCATCGCCCCTGCAACTTCGTCGAGATATTGCCGCGGCTGCAGGAACATTTGCGCAGGAAGTGAGACGGAATTGATCCGCCGCTGCGTGTAAGCGCGTATAGTCTTATATAAGTCTTTTAAGCGAGCCGGGATTTTGTCTCTGCGGCCAGCTGTTCGAGAGGAAAGATATGCGCTTTTTGCGGCATTCAGTTTTTGGTGTTTTCTTGACCGGGGTGGTTGCAGCCCTGTTGCTTCTCGCTGGGCAAATTGTGTTCACAGCCGTGCAAAGCCGACTGTCCAATGAACGCGCGGCCCCGCCGCCGCGCGAGCGCGTGTTTGCGGTCAATGTTGTTGAGGCAGAATTGCGTTCGGTTGTTCCGGAACTGGTTGCTTTCGGGCGGATCGAAAGCCGTCGTCAGCTGGAGTTGCGCGCGGCCACCGCTGGACGTGTTGTGACCTTGGATCACGCCTTCGAAGACGGTGGCGACGTCTCTGCAGGTACGCTTTTGGTGCAGATTGATCCTGCGGATGCGGAGGCAGCGCTCGGGCAGGCTCAAGCGGATATGCTGGATGCGGAGGCAGAACAGCGGGACGCGCTTCGCGGCGTGGCACTGGCGCAGGATGAACTCGCTGCCGCACAAGAGCAGGCCGCGTTGCGCGCGCGTGCGCAAGTGCGCCAGCAGAACCTGTTGGAGCGCGGTGTCGGATCCGCCGCAGCCTCGGAGGCGGCGGAACTGGCAGCGGCGCAGGCTCGACAGTCGGTGATTTCCCGACGCCAGGCGCTGTCTGTGGCAGAGGCCCGGATCGATCAGTCCGCCACTCGCATCGTACGGGCGCGGATCGCCTTGCAGAATGCGCAACGTGCGCTTGACGATACATCGATTATCGCGGCGTTTGATGGAACATTGCAATCAGTGTCGCTGGTTGAGGGGCGGTTGGTGTCGGTGAATGAAAAGCTGGCCGATTTGGTGGACCCCAATCAGTTGGAGGTCGCGTTTCGTGTCTCGACCGTGCAATTTGCGCGGCTGCTGGATGCGCAAGGGCAGCTGATTGAGGCGCCGGTCGCGGTGACGTTGGATGCCACCGGTGCCGCGCTTCAGGCCGAAGGCGTGGTTGTGCGCGACAGCGGCGCGGCGGGCGAAGGTCTGGCCGGGCGATTGATTTATGCGCGACTGGGCCCGGCTGCGGGTTTCAAGCCGGGTGATTTTGTGACTGTGCGCGTAGAAGAGCCCGAAGTGCAGAATGTTGCGCGCCTGCCGGCCGCTGCGCTTGGCGCGGATGGCGCTGTGCTTGCGGTCGGAGACGACCAACGGTTGGAGGCTTTGCCGGTGACGCTTGTGCGTCGACAGGGGGATGATGTGCTGGTCCGCGCACCGGGCATTGCCGGGCGACAGATCGTGGCCACGCGTACACCGCTGCTGGGCGCTGGGATCCGGGTGACCCCTTTGCAGCCTGGGGGAGACGCGCAGGGACAAGGGCAGTCTGCCAATGGGGAGCTGATCGATTTGACGGATGATCGCCGCGCCCGCCTGATCGCCCTGGTGGAAGGCAACAGCCGGATGCCCGATGCCGTCAAAGAGCGGATGTTGTCCCAGCTTGCTGAAGGCAAAGTGCCTGCAAGGCTTGTGAACAGGATCGAAACCCGGATGGGAGGGTAACGCCGATGCTGCGTGATTTACCACGGTCCGCGGGCGGTATCCTGAGTTATTTTACCCGCCACCGCACCCTTGCGAATTTGCTTCTGGTGCTGCTTCTGGTTTTGGGCGCGGCAGCGATCCCCAATATGCGGGCGCAGTTTTTTCCGGACGTCATTGTCGAACGGGTGACGGTGAACGTTGAATGGGATGGCGCCGGACCTGAAGACATCGACAGCGCCATCATTCAGGTTTTGCAACCTGCGTTGCTGGCGGTGGATGGTGTCGAAACCACCAGCGCCTCCTCACGCGAAAATGTGGGCCGGCTGGTTCTGGAGTTCGAACCAGGTTGGGATATGTCGCGCGCGGCAGATGATGTGCAGACGGCTGTTGATGGTGTCACCTCCCTGCCGGATGAAGCAGAAGAACCGCTGGTTCAGCGTGGGGTTTGGCGCGACCGGGTGACCGATATCGTGATCACCGGTCCTGTCTCGCCACAGCAGCTTGGGCTGTTCGCGGATGAACTGGTGGCGCGCATGTTCGAGGCCGGGATCACGCGCACAACGATCCGTGGTTTGGCCGCACCGCGCACGCTGGTGGAGGTGCCGACAGCCAGTTTGATCGCCCATGACATCACCATGAGCGATCTGGCAGCGGCCATCGCGGCCGAGGTCGACGCGAACCCTGCCGGTGATGTCAGCAGTGCCAACGCCCGGATCCGAACGGGCGACGAAAAACGCAGCCCGGATGAGCTGGCGGCCATCGTGCTGCGGACCAATCCCGATGGATCTGCGCTGACAATCGCCGATGTGGCGAGGGTTCAGGTCGAAGGCGTGGATCGTATCAGATCCTATTTTGTTGGCGAAAATCCGGCCATGTCGATACGCGTAGATCGCTCCAATCAAGGTGATGCGATTGATATCCAACGCCGGGTCGAAGAAGTTGTGCGCACCATGCAGGCCAGCCTGCCCGAAGGTGTTACAGCTGAGCTGATCCGCACCCGTGCAGAGGCCATCACCGGTCGGCTTGATCTGCTCGTCGACAATGGGTTGATGGGGCTGGGCCTGGTATTGGCGCTTTTGTTCTTGTTTTTGAATGCGCGTATCGCGTTCTGGGTCGCTGCCGGCATTCCGGCGGCCATGTTTGCGGCGATTGCGCTGATGTACCTGGGGGGGCTGACCATCAACATGATCAGCCTGTTTGGCCTGATCATCACGCTGGGCATTGTGGTCGATGATGCCATCGTGGTTGGGGAACATGCTGATTTCCGCTTCCGGCGTCTTGGCGAGCACCCTGTTGTTGCGGCCGAGACAGCCGCACGACGTATGGCAATGCCGGTTTTCGCGGCCACCATCACAACCATCATTGCGTTTTTTGGTCTTGTCTCCATCGGGGGACGGTTCGGTGACCTGATCCGTGACATTCCGCTGACGGTGATTGCAGTGCTAGCAGGGTCTCTGGTGGAGTGTTTCCTGATCTTGCCGAACCACCTTGCCCACGCGCTCGCCCATAGTGCCAAAGAACATTGGTACGACGCACCAAGCCGGGTGGTGAACAAAGGGTTTCGTTGGCTGCGTGATAGGCTGTTCCGCCCCTTCATGGTGGGGGTGATCCAGCTGCGCTATGCGGTCTTGGCCGGGGCTTTGGTTATCCTGGCCAGCCAGATGGCTCTGTTTATCAGCGGCGACGTGAAATGGCGCTTCTTTAACGCACCGGAACGCGGTTCGGTGACCGGCAATTTCGCCATGGTTGAGGGCGCGACCCGCGACGATACACTCGCCATGATGCGGGAAATGCAGCGCGCCGTGGAGGCGCTGGGCGCAGACTATGAGCAGCGCCACGGGAGCAACCCGATCGATTTTGTCATGGCTGAGATCGGCGGCAACGCCGGGCGCGGGCTGGCGGGTGTGGATGCCAAGGACACGGATCTTTTGGGGGGTATTTCCATCGAACTGATCGATGCGGATCTGCGCCCTTATTCTAGCTTTGCATTCGTGGCCGAGCTGCAGGAAACGGTGCAGCGTCATCCGCTGACCGAGACCGTGTCGTTCCGGGGATGGCGTTCTGGCCCCGGTGGAGACGCGCTGGATGTGGAATTCAGCGGCGCGGATGTAACGGTTTTGAAAGCCGCATCAGAGGATCTGAAAACAGCGCTGCTGCAATTCGCGGAGGTGTCCGCCGTCGAGGACAATTTGTCTTATGACAAGGAAGAGCTGCAGCTTGAACTGACACCACAGGGGCGGGCGTTGGATTTCACCGTTGACGGATTGGGGCGGGCGCTGCGGGCCAGATTAAATGGGATCGAGGCTGCCACCTATCCTGATGGCCCGCGCAGTGCAGAAATTCGGGTCGAGTTGCCGAAAGACGAGCTGACAGCCGATTTCCTGGAACGCACACTCCTGCGCAGCCCCGCAGGGCTTTATCTGCCGCTGGCTGATATCGTCTCCGTCGAGCAGCGCACCGGATTTTCGACGGTGCTGCGGGAAAACGGTGTCCGCGTGATTTCCGTCACAGGCGATATCTCAGAGGACGATCCGGCCCGCGCAGAAGAGATCATGACCATCCTGGAAGAGGAAATCCTGCCTGGTATCGCCAGCGCGCGTCAGGTGAATTGGAACCTATCTGGGCTCAGCGAACAAGAAGGTGATTTCCTGAGCGACGCGCTGACGGGTTTGACGTTCTGCCTGACGGGAATTTACCTGGTGTTGTCCTGGATTTTTGCCAGCTGGACCCGGCCTTTGGTGGTGATGGCGATCATTCCGTTTGGTCTGGTTGGTACCATCTGGGGGCACTATCTGTGGGAGGTGCCGCTGTCGATGTTCACCGTGGTCGGGTTGCTGGGCATGACTGGCATCATCATCAATGATTCCATCGTGTTGGTCACAACGATCGACGAATACGCTCAGGACCGTGGGATCTTGCCATCGGTTATTGACGGCGCTGCAGACCGGTTGCGCCCCGTTATGCTGACCACACTGACCACCGTTTTGGGGCTGACCCCGCTGTTGTATGAGGGATCGCAGCAGGCGCAATTCCTCAAGCCAACGGTGATCACGCTGGTGTATGGCCTTGGCTTTGGGATGTTTCTGGTGCTGCTGGTGGTGCCTGCCTTGATTGCGGTTCAAGCAGATATTGCCCGGCCCTTTGCAGCGGTGCGTCGTGGCCTGCAGCCACGGGCGGCAAGCGTCCGGGGGGCAACGGTATTTCTGGGGGTGCTGCAGG
This sequence comes from Phaeobacter sp., assembly GCF_022825805.1. Lineage (GTDB taxonomy): Bacteria > Pseudomonadota > Alphaproteobacteria > Rhodobacterales > Rhodobacteraceae > Phaeobacter. The sequence continues at coordinate 3,670 of NZ_JAJDWC010000108.1, read as the reverse complement.
TCGTTTGGCTTGCCGCCACTCTGGGGTATGCGATGGCTGTGGGGGCGTTGCATCCCCTTCTTCGGAGCTTGATGCCTGTTCTGGCCGATGCCGATCCAGTGAGAGCGGGGCTAATGCTGTTCCTTGCGGGGGCGGCGCTGTTCAGCCTGGTGATCTATGGTGCCACCCGATTGGGCGTCGGTCGGCTGCGGCGCCTGCACTCCCAACGGTCTGATGGCTGAGGGCCTGAGCTAGGCATTCATTCTGCGCTGGGCGAGCAAGGCAGTGTCGCGCACCCGATCAATCAACCGGCGCGACAGGTTTGGCGCCGAGCTTTGTCCTGCGTCTGGTTCCAATTCATCAATGGCAACCCAGCTCGCTTCTGCAGCGTCATCATCCGGGCTTGGCTGGCCAGACACATAGTCACAGAGAACCGCGACCAGGAAGAACTGCTTTTGCACCGCGCCGTTGTCATCGCGGATCATCACATCGATGTGGGTCAAGATTTCTCGGGCGCGCGCCTGCACGCCTGTTTCCTCAAGCAGTTCACGCACAGCGGCTTCCTCGGCGGTTTCGCCCAGTTCCACATGACCGCCTGGAAACCCCCACCAGCCTGCGTTTGGTGGCGTTTTACGTTGCACGAGGATGACGTGATCGCGGCTGTCTTTGCTGTGGCACACAACGGCGAGCGCCCCAAGCAGCGGGCGATTTGAAGGGGTGGGGGAACTGGACATCGGCTATCCTGTTGGGAGGTGTTTTCCCAATTAGAGCCTGCTGCATCCCCGAATGTCCACTGCGTGATTTTGGCCCAAGACAGTGAACCGCATTTGGGATCTGTCGACGGCAAACACGCCGCCATCGGCAGAAACGATTTCAGTTTCCGCAACCAGGCGTCGCCCTTTGCGCACTGTGGTCGTTTCGGTTGTCACCAGATGGGCCACACCAGGTTCGATAATGACGGTTTCTTCGCCGCCGGCAGAGGGCATGGTGATTTCTACAGTGAGCGACATGCCATAACGGCTTGGCCGTAGAGCGCATTGGGCTGCCGAAACGCCCGCCTCCGCCGCGCTGAGCGGTTGATCGGCCAGGGCTGCCACGATGGCCGGATGGCGTTTGCTGTCAGGGTTCAGCTGCGCCTCAAACTGCAGGTCCGAGGGGATACAGACATCTTTGCATATGCCGAGCTCCATGCGGCCTTTCAACTGAATGGCGCTGCCCCGTTGCTGAGGCGTGATTTCAATCGGCAATATCAATTGGTTATGGTAGCCGATGGTGCGATACCCGGAGGTCAAGAAGACATCGGGTGTTGGCCATGTCATCGCGATATCGACCAGGTTCTGCGACCCAGCCCATTCAAACCGCGGGGGAATGCCTGCATCCCCCGGTGCACGCCAGTAGGTCTTCCACCCCGGCGCCAGCGTGATCTTCAAGGCGCTCAAATGAGACCCATTGCGGGTGCTGCCACCATCCAGGATTTCGATCTGAACGATGTCGTCCATGGACTGGGCTTGACTGGCCTGCGGCGTGATCATCGCCGCGGAGGCGACGGCGCAAAGCCCGGCAATCAGACGAGAGGCCAGCGCACTGGCGGTGTGAGATGCAGCAAAAGAAACCATATCTCTACATGCGAATTTTCCACTGAAATGCCAAGTCACGTTCCGGTCAGGCGCCAGTGAGATTGGCCAGTGAGATTGGCCGGTGAGATCAGTCAGTGAGATCAGTCAGTGAAATCAGCTGTGAATTCCCACTGCGGGCGTCATCAAGGGCATAGGCGAGGGGCCTTAGTGCACAGGTTTTCGGTGTCGAGGGAATTGTGCCCCTTGAATGGATGGCATCGGGTGGCCATTCTGGTGGTAGAGCCACTGGTGCTACCTCATGGATTTTCGACAGAAAGACAGGTGACTATGGATTTGACCGGAGAGTTGTTGATAGCGATGCCAGGCATCGGAGATCACCGGTTCGAATATTCACTTGTGCTGTTGTGTTCCCATGATGACAGCGGTGCAATGGGCCTGATCGTGAACAAAGCGGCTGATGGCGTGGGGCTGTCCAATCTGCTGGATCAACTTGAAATATCCATCACCTCGGAACAGGCTGCTACGCTGCCGGTGCGTTTTGGCGGGCCGGTAGAAACGCAGCGCGGATTTGTGCTGCATTCGCCCGAATATCAGTCTGCGGTGAATACACTGCCGGTGTCGGATCACTTCGCCATGACGGCGACGGTCGATATCCTCGAAGACATTGCCGTCGGGCGTGGGCCATCGCAGGTGCTCGTGATGCTGGGCTATGCGGGCTGGGGTCCAGGGCAGCTGGAAGCCGAGATTGCCATGAATGGCTGGCTGAATGTGCCAGCAACCTCTGAATTGGTGTTTGATCTTCCCGATTCGCAAAAATGGGAAGCCGCCCTGCGCGCGTTGGGGGTCGATCCGTTGACTCTGTCAGCCAGCGCGGGCCACGCGTGACGCCTGTCTGACATCCTCGTCTAGAACTCTGCGCCGGGTTACCGCGGCGCTGCCGCTCTGCGCAGCCTGTCATTGATTGCGGCGCCCAGCCCGTGATCAGGGATTGGGGCAACGGCAATTGGTTTGTTGCGGGCATCAAGCTGGTGCAGATACCCAAACAGATTGGCCGCCGCTTCCTGTAGATCCGCTGTCGGCGATAGGTTCAGATCGCAAGGCATGTCCCCGAACCCCAGAAAAAGCTCTTGTGCGGTTGGCTCGGTCACATCGAGCCGGACAGATGCGGCTGGTGCGTAGTGCGATAGCAATTGGCCCGGAGCAGTCAGCGGGTCATGAACGTCTCTTTGGTGCAATGTCTGACCAAGAACACTTTCGAAGTCTTCCTGCGCCAGTCCGCCGGGGCGCAGCAGAATGGGGTGATCCCCTGCGAGGCCGATGATTGTGGATTCCACCCCAACTGCGCAGGGCCCATCATCGACGATGGCAGCCAGACGGCCATCCAGCCCGGCAGCGACATGGGCTGCGGTGGTCGGGCTGATCTTGCCAGATGGATTTGCCGAAGGTGCAGCCACCGGCCCATCAAGTGCTGCGAGCAGGGCACTGGCGGCAGGATGGGCAGGCATGCGCACCCCCAAAGTGGTCAGCCCGGCAGTGACCAGAGGCGATATCCCATGTCCGGGGCGGAGCGGTAGGACCAGCGTCAACGGACCGGGCCAAAACGCCTGCGCCAGTCGATCCGCCATCGGTGACCAGACCACATAGCGTTTGGCGGCCTCGACCGAATGCACATGCGCAATCAACGGATTGAAGCTTGGCCGTCCTTTGGCTGCATAGAGCCCGGCCACGGCCTCCCCCTGTCTGGCATCAGCGCCCAGTCCGTACACCGTTTCCGTCGGGAAAGCGACCAACTGGCCTGCGCGCAACAGAGACGCAGCAGTGCTGATATCCTGTGCCTGCGCGGTCAGGATGCGGGTGGAGCAAGGAGACATGGTTGGTGACGCGGCGTTTTGGTTGCTTGAAGAAAGGGCCCGGGTAGGTATGCAGGCAAGGTAGTCATTTTAGTGGTTTGGACCAGAGATGCCAAGACTGGCTGTCGCTAACTGTCGCTAACAAGCGATATGTCCGGTGTAGGTAACATGCGATCTGTCCGGTTTTATCATGTCTCCGAAAGGAGGCGTTATGAAGCGGACAGAAGTGTTACAGGAAGTTCGACTTATGAAGTTCGAAGACGT